>JAATGL010000127.1 GCA_015654705.1 Alphaproteobacteria bacterium
CTGCGCCCGAAGCGCGCGGCGCGCGATCAGCGCGACGATCATCAGCGGAAGGATATAGGGCGCGATCTGCTGCCAGCCCATGGCGACCGTCCAAGGATGCTTCCTCGCCTCTTATCGCCAATCGCGAGGCGGAGCAAACCGCGCTCCCGGCGCGTTATGTGGTCAGCGGATCGTCGAAGCGGAAAATTTTCGCCGAGTTGGATGATCTTTCTTGCCCGTTCGTTAAGCAGTCACACATTTGTCGAATTTCGCCGGAAACCGATCGGCCTGTTCGCGTTTCTCCTTTCGTCACGCGAAGGGAGAACGAACATGCCAGGCGATGGACGGAACATGCCGGACTACGTCGTCGGCCCGGACGGGCGGATGCTGCGGCTGTCGGACCTGCCGTCGAACGACACCAAACGGTGGGTCATCCAGCGCAAGGCGGAGGTCGTCATCGCCGTCCAGGGCGGACTGATCAGCCTCGACGAGGCCTGCGCGCGCTACCGGCTTTCGGTCGAGGAATACCTCTCCTGGCAGCATGCGATCGCCCGTCACGGACTGGACGGGCTGCGCGCCGGCCATCTCCACGACCGACGACAGCACTGAGGCGCCCTAGACGGTTTCCTTCGGCAGGACCGAGGCGCCTTCCGCGAAAGCGCGCGCCGCGGAGACGAATTCGCTCGGCATCATCACCACCGTCATGGTGTTCTGCTCGGCGCCGATCTCGGTCAGCATCTGCATGCGGCGCAATTCGAGCGCAGCGGGCGTCCGCATGATCTCGTCGGCCGCTTCGCGCAGCTTCACCGCCGCGTCCATCTCGGCCTCCGCCTTGATGATGCGGGCGCGCTTTTCGCGCAACGCCTCCGCTTCCTGCGCCATGGCGCGCTGCATGGAGGCCGGGATTTCCACGTTCTTCATCTCGACGTTCTGGATCTCGACGCCCCAGGCCTCGGTCATGGAATCGACGCGTTCCTTCAGCAGGCCGGACAGTTTCTCGCGCTCCTTCAGCACGTCGTCCAGCGAGTGCTGGCCGATGACGTTGCGCAGCGTGGTCAACGCCACCTGG
Organism: Alphaproteobacteria bacterium; assembly: GCA_015654705.1. Classification (GTDB taxonomy): domain Bacteria; phylum Pseudomonadota; class Alphaproteobacteria; order Micropepsales; family Micropepsaceae; genus Rhizomicrobium. Next base: position 1,049 of record JAATGL010000127.1, read on the forward strand.
ATCACGGCGTTGCGCACGTTCTGCACCGCGATGATGGCGAGGTCGGGCCTGACGACGCGATACCAGATCACGGCATTGACCTTCACCGGCACATTGTCGAGCGTCATCGCCTCCTGCTCCTCCACGCCGTCGGTCAGCACGCGCATGTCGACCTTGACCGCGCTCGATGCCGAGGGGAATGATCCAGAACAGGCCCGGATTGCGGATGGCGGTGAACCGGCCGAAGCGGAACACCAGCGCGCGCTCATATTGCTGGGCCACGCGAAAGCCGGAGAGAGCGAGAACGGCAAGGACGGCGACCAGTATCAGCAGGATCTCGGGCATGGTATCCTCCACCGGATGCAACATTAGGTAGGCGCGGCGAGCGGCGTTTGAAAGGTGCCCTGATTTGCTTGCGAATTCGGGCATTTGCGAGATTCGCGCGGGTGCGGATGCCATGCCGGGGAACAATATGCGCCTTGCAGATCGCATTCTAGCGGCCCTGCTGTTCGCGGGCGCGGCCGTCACCGCATTCTACTGGTGGAGCTTTTTCAGCGGCGGCGACGTGATGGTGCTCCACGCTCGCTGGTACCGCGCTTTCGAGTCGAGCTTTCCCGTCGCCGATGGCTGGATGGCGCTTTGCATGGCGGCGGCCGGAATAGGACTCTGGCGCGGCGAGGCGTGGGGCGCGCGCGCCGGACTGCTGGCCGGCTCGGCGCTCCTTTACCTGGCGGCGATGGACATCACCTTCGACGTCGAGAACGGCATGTACGCGCTGGCGGCCGGCAATGACGCGATGAAGTTCGAGATCTTCATCAATGCGGCCACGTTGGCGCTGGGCCTCTGGACCATCCTTGCCGCATGGCGCGCCGCCGCAGCTAATCCGCCAGGCGGGTGATCCCGGCGGTTCCCTCAGGCAGCGCCGCGATCAGCGCCGCCACCGTCTTTCCCGACACCGGATGCCGCCAGTCCGGCGCTACATCGGCCAGCGGAACCAGCACGAAGGCCCGGCTGTCGAGCCTGGGATGCGGCAGCAGCGGCGGCCCCTCCTCCACCCGTCCGGCGTAATCGATGAGATCGAGATCGAGCGGGCGCGGCGCGTTCGTCGTGGAGCGTTTGCGCCCGAACGACGTTTCCACCTCATGCAGGAGCGTCATCAGCGCATCCGGCGTGCGGTCCGTGGCGATCCGCGCAACGGCGTTGACATAGGCGGGATCGCCGGGATCGGGCCACGCCGGCGTGGCGTAAAAAGGGGAGACAGCGATGATCTCGATGCCGCGTACTTTCAGGTCTTCGAGTGCCGCCGACAACGTCGCGCGCGGCGCGCCGGCATGCGACGGAAGATTGGCGCCGAGCGCGATCAGGATCATTCCGCGTTCCGCGACTTGTGACAAAGATGAAACGAAAGTGTCTTGCGCCTCGCGCCCGAATGGCTAGAACAGGCGTTGGGCGTCGGGGGGGATTTGCCTGGTCGGCCCTTGTGTTTGATGGAGGTCATTATGCTTTTCTACCCGCAGGAGAAACTTGCCATTTTTATCGACGGCGCCAATCTCTACGGCGCCGCGAAGGGACTTCAGTTCGATATCGACTACAAGCGCCTGCTCGAACTGTTCGCGCGCAAGGGAATCCTGGTGCGCGCATTCTATTACACCGCGGTGGCGGAGGATCAGGAATTCTCGCCGCTGCGTCCGCTCGTCGACTGGCTGGACTATAACGGTTTCGCGGTGGTGACCAAGCCGCTCAAGGAATTCACCGACAGCCAGGGCCGCAGGCGCGTCAAGGGCAACATGGACATCGAGCTCGCCATCGACGTGATGGAGATGGCCGACCAGGTCGATCATATCGTGATCTTCTCCGGCGACGGCGATTTCCGCCGCCTGGTCGAGGCCGCGCAGCGCAAGGGCCGCCGCGTCAGCGTCGTTTCCACCATCCGCACCCAGCCGCCGATGGTGTCGGACGATCTGCGCAGGCAGGCCGACAATTTCATCGAGCTGGAGGAGTTGAAGCCGATGATCATGCGCGAGGGCGGCCCGCGCACCGCGCACCAGTCTCCGCAAACGGCCTACGCGCAGACGGCGTGAGCGCGGGCGAACCGCCGCGCGATTGTCCGCTCTGTCCGAGGCTGGCCGCGTTTCGCGCCGCGAACCGTGTCGCCTATCCGGAGTATTTCAACGATCCGGTGCCGAGTTTCGGTGCGCACAACGCGCGCCTTTTGATCGTCGGTCTCGCGCCCGGCCTGCACGGCGCCAACCGGACCGGCCGACCCTTCACCGGCGACTGGGCCGGCGACCTGCTCTACGCCACGCTCCTGAAGCACGCTCTGGCGCGCGGCAGCTATGACGAGCGCGCCGACGACGGATTGCAGCTGGTCGATTGCGCCATCAGCAACGCGGTGCGTTGCGTGCCGCCCGAGAACAAGCCGCTGCCCGCCGAGATCAGGACCTGCCGGCAGTTCCTGAGCGCCAAGATCGCGTCGCTGCCGCATCTGCGCACCATCCTGGCGCTCGGCAAGATCGCCCACGACTCGGTGTGCGACGCGTTGGGCGCGAAAAAATCCGCGCATCCGTTCAAGCACGGCGTCGCCTACGATTTGACTCCGCTGACGCTGGTTTCCAGCTATCATTGCAGCCGCTACAACACCAATACCGGCGTGCTGACGGAAGCAATGTTCGACGCGGTGGTGAAACAGGCGAAGCTGGCGGCAATGCCTCAGTTATAACTTCCCTCTTCCATGCGCTGCCCGCCTAACCCTTGTCGCGCATCAGTCGGGCCTTGTCGCGCTGCCAGTCGCGCTGCTTCTCGGTTTCGCGCTTGTCGTGGAGTTTCTTGCCCTTGGCGACGCCCAGTTCGATCTTGGCGATGCCCTTCGGATTGAAATAGAGGCGCAGCGGGATCAGCGTCATGCCCTCGCGCTGGATCGCGATGGCGAGCTTGTCGGCCTGGTTCTTGTGGACCAGCAATTTGCGCTGGCGGCGCGGCTCGTGGTTGAAGCGGCTCGCCATCGTGTATTCGGGGATATAGGCGTTGACGAGGAACAGCTCGCCGTCCTTCGCATAGGCGTAGGATTCCGCGATGGTGGAGCGTCCGCCGCGCAGCGATTTGACCTCCGAGCCCAGCAGGATGATGCCGGCCTCGATCGTGTCCTCGATGGCATAGGAATAGCGCGCCTTGCGGTTGTCGGCGACGATCTTCTTCTCGGGGTCCGCCTTTCTGGCCAAATCAGACCTTCAGCCCGGCCGCGGCCATGGCTTCGCGCACGCGCGCCTGCGCGGCTTCGCCGGCCGGCATCAAGGGCAGGCGCACCTCGTCTGTCGCGATGCCGAGCAGCGACGCGGCATATTTCACCGGCGCCGGGCTCGGCTCGACGAACATCGCGTCGTGCAGCGGCATCAGCCGTTCCTGCAGCGCCAGGGCCAGGCCGTAATCGCCCTGCAGGCAGGCGTTCTGGAAATCGGCGCAGAGCTTCGGCGCCACATTGGCGGTCACCGAGATGCAGCCATGCCCGCCCTGCACCATGTAGCCCAGCGTGGTGGCGTCCTCGCCGGAGATCAGCCGCCATTCCTTTCCGCAGGCGGCGCGCTCGCGGATCGGCCGCGCAAGGTTGGCGGTCGCGTCCTTCACCCCGACGATGGCGGGAATCTTCGCCAGCCGTCCCATCGTCTCGACCGAAATCTCCACGATGGCGCGGGCCGGGATGTTGTAGATGAGAATGGGGATATCGACCGCCTCAGCGATCGCCGCGTAATGCCGGTACATGCCTTCCTGCGACGGCTTGTTGTAATAGCCGGTGACCGACAGCACGGCATCCGCGCCGACCGACTTGGCGTGTCTGGTCAGCGAGATGGCTTCGGCGGTGGAGTTGGAGCCGGCGCCGGCGATCACCGGCACGCGGCCGCGCGCCTCCTCGACGCAGAGTTCCACCACCCGCTTGTGCTCGTCATGGCTCAGCGTCGGCGATTCGCCCGTGGTGCCGCAGGGCACCAGGCCGTGCGACCCCTCCGCGATCTGCCAGTTGACCAGCCGGCGGAACGCGGCTTCGTCCACCGCACCGTCCTTCATCGGGGTGATGAGGGCGGGCATGGAGCCCCTGATGCGGTCGCGGACGGCGGACATTTTCGGCTTCCATCTGATGTCGCTGCAAAGTACAGGTCCGGGGACGCGCGCCGCAAGCGGAACCAGGAAAGACGCCGGCCATGCCCCTCGAAATGCGTCCCCAATGCGAGCGCTGTGCGGCGCCCCTGCCGCCGGAGAGCGACCAGGCCCGCATCTGCAGCCATGAATGCACCTTCTGTTCGGCCTGCACCGATGAGATGAGCGGATGCTGCCCCAATTGCGGCGGAGAATTGCTGCCGCGCCCGCGACGAAAAGCGCGCGCCGGGTGAGGTCCGTTCTGGCGCCGGATGGCGGGCGCGGCTAAACTCGGATGCCGGCCCGCGCAAGCGAGTCCGGCCGCGATCCGAGGCCCCATGACTGCAAACCGCGCCATGGCCGTTCTGGCCGCGCTCCTTTCGGGCGTTCTGGCCGCGCGCGCGCAGGCCCCCGCCCTGCCCGCCGGGCTCACCCAGTCCGGCGGCGTCATCATGATGCAGCCGATCGACGAGAACGCCGACAACGGACCGACGGTCGATCCGGAACGCCGCGCCGGCCAGATCCACGTTCTGAGCACAGCCGACCACGACCTCTACACCCGCGCCTTTGAGGCGGCCGATCATGGCGACTGGTTCGCGGCGCGCGCGCTGGCGGACCAGGGCCATGACGCGACCGCCCGCCGGCTGATCCAATGGCGCTACCTGCTCGACAAGAACAGCGGCGCCTCCTTCACCGAGATCGACGGCTTCCTGAAGAACAATCCCGACTGGCCGATGCGCGACACGCTGTTCTCCCGCGCCGAAGCCGCGCTGGACCTCAACATGAGTCCGGCGGCGGTCATCGCCTGGTTTGGCGGGCGCGCGCCGGCCAGCGGCATCGGCAAAATCCGGCTGGGCGAAGCCATGGTCGCGTCCGGCCGGACGAGCGCCGGGCGCGATCTCATCCGCGATGCCTGGATCAACGGCAGCTTCGACGCGGGGCAGGAGCTGGCGATCGTCCAGCGCGACGGTGCCTATCTCACGCCGGACACCGACCGCCAGCGGCTCAACAATCTGCTGTGGCGCGACGACACGGCGAGCGCCCGCCGCGAACTGGCGCGCGCGACCATCGACGCCCAGCGCCTCGCCCAGACGCGCCTGGCGCTCAGATCGAATCCGGCGACCGGCCAGAGGATGGCGGGCGGCCTGCCCGGCGATCTCGGCGCCGATCCCGATCTGCTGTTCGACCGCGCGCGCACCGCGCGGCACGCCGGCGACAACGACCAGGCGGAAACGCTGCTGCTGCGCGCGGCATCGGCGGATGCCGGCCAGAATCATCCGACGAAGCTGTGGGCGGAGCTCAACATCACCGCCCGCCAGGCGCTGAAGGACGGCAATTACAGGATTGCCTACCGGCTTCTTTCCGACAACGGCCTGACCAGCGGCGACGAATTCGCGGAAGCCCAGTTCCTGGCGGGCTGGGTGGCGCTGCGTTTCCTGAAGGATCCGCGCGCGGCGCTGCCGCATTTCCAGAAGCTCGAAGCCAGCGTCACGCGCCCGATCAGCCTGGCGCGCGCCCATTACTGGGAAGGCCGCGCCGATGAGGCGCTAGGCGATGCTGCCGGCGCCTGGCAGCAATACCGTCTGGCGGCGCGCACGCCGGCGACCTTCTACGGCCAGATCGCGCTGGCGCGGATCGACGCGACGCCGGTGCTGCACGTGCCGGACACGCCGATCGAGGCCGCCGCGTCGAAGGCCGATTTCGAACAGAGCGATCTGACCCGCGCGATGCGGGTGCTGGCCGATCTGGGCGAAGTGGGATATCTGCGCATCTTCGCGCTGCGCGCCGAGGATCTTCATCCCGACGCCCGGCACACCGCGTTACTGGCGCAGGCGCTGGTCGACATGGGCTATCGCGAGGTCGCGGTGCGCGTCGCCAAGCAGGCGAGCTACGGCAATGTCCTCTACCTTCCCTATACCCACCCGGTGATTTCGATTCCGTCCTATCGCGGGCCGGGCAGCGGGCCGGAAACGGCGGTGGTGCTCGGCCTGATCCGCCAGGAGACCGAGTTCGATCCGACCTCGGTGAGCGGCGCGGGCGCCCGCGGCATCATGCAGATCATGCCGTCCACGGCGCGCCATTCGGCCAATGTCGCAGGCATCCCCTACCGGCCGAACGACCTGCTGAGCGATCCCGGCTACAATATCCAGCTGGGCATGACGGAATTCGGCGGCGGCCTGAGCGATTGGGGCGGATCGCTGATCCTGGCCACGGCCGCCTACAATGCCGGGCCGGGCAATGTGCGGAAATGGCTGATCGCATACGGCGATCCGCGCAGCCCCGGCGTCGATCCGATCGACTGGATCGAGATGATTCCGTTCAGCGAGACGCGGAATTACGTGCAGCGGGTTCTGGAGAATACGCAGATCTACCGCAATCGTCTGGCGGGGCGCGACCAGCCCCTGCGAATCCTGAGCGATCTCTACCAGCCCAATCCGCCGGCGGTGAAAGTGCTCGATTACACGCCGCCGGCCTCGGCGGTTCCCGTGCCGGCGCCCAAGCCGAAGGCGGCCGCGTCGGTTTCGGGCTGAAAGCCTTAGTGGAAGATCGAGAGCCACTCGCGCGCCAGGCGCTGGGCCTCGGCGATCTGCGACCCGTTCATCTCGCGCGCGATCTGCGCCCGCCAGCGCTTGGCCTCGTCGACGCCGCGAAGCGCCGCGAGATTGAACCATTTGTGCGCCGCGATGAAATCCACCGTCACGCCCTGGCCCGTCGAATAGGCGAGGCCGAGATGGTAGAGCGCGTCGCCGCGTCCCTGTCTGGCATCATTCTCATATTGTGTCAGCGCATCAACATCTATGCATGCCATAACACTCCCCTTCCACTTACCATGACGCTTCCGGAATTCTTCCGCGCGCCGAGGGATCGTGGGACTTGAGAGGCTAAGGCGCGGTTAACGCGCTTAACGTTGACATTCCGGAAACGTTAATCGGTGTTAAGCGTCGCGCCCTACTCTAGGTGCGCGCCCGCTGGCCGAAGAGGATCTTGCGGGCCTCTTCCTGCGCCTTGGGATCGGCGTTCTGCGCCTCGCGCAGCGCGCGGCCCAGCGCGAAGCCGCGCTCGACGGCGGGACGCTTGCCCATTCTGTCGCGCCACGCCTTCACATTGGGGAACTCCGCATCGACATCGACGATGCGCGAAGCGGCGATGACCCAGCCCCAGCACGCCATGTCGGCGATCGAATAGGCGCCCGCGAGGAAATCGTGATCGGCGAGACGCGTGTTCATCACGCCCAGCAGGCGGTGCACCTCGTCGCCATAGCGCTTGCGGGCATAGTCGTTGCCCTCCTTGGCGTGATTCAGGAAGTGGTTCGCCTGACCCGTCATCGGGCCGAGGCCCGCCATCTGCCAGAACAGCCATTCGTCCACCGCCGCCCGCCGGCGCTCGTCGGCGGGATAGAACTTGCCGGTCTTGCGCCCCAGATATTGCAGGATGGCGCCGGACTCGAAGATCGAGATCGGCCTGCCGCCGGGCCCGTCCGGATCGACGATCGCGGGCATGCGGTTGTTGGGCGAGATTTTCAGGAACCCGGGCGTGAACTGCTCGCCTTTGCCGATATTGACCGGCACCATCACATAGGGGAGCCGGCATTCCTCCAGCATGAGGCTGATCTTCCAGCCGTTCGGCGTCGGCCAGTAGTAAAGTTCGATCGGTTTTTTCTTAGGGGGAGAGGCGGGGCGCGAGGGGCCGGCCTTCCTGGGGGGCTTGGCCGCGGCGATCCGGGATGCGCTTTTGCGCCTGGAAGCCGCGGCCTTTGCCTTCGCCATCGGATGCTCCGAATTCACAAAACCGGTGCAACCGTGACCGTCTGCGTCGAACGAGTCAACGCAGCTATTTCTTCTTCTTCTTGACCTTCTTGGCCTTCTTCTTGGTGACGACCTTCTTGGCCTTCTTCTTCTTCGCTGTGATTGGCATGAGTAACGACTCCTCTAACGTTTGTTCGGGTTGTGCGAATCGCATCCCCCAAAACGCGAACAATATGAGTGGGTTGCGTGGAGGTTTGCAATACTGCCCCGCGCCGCGCGCCGATCGCGATTTTGCGAGTCGTCATAAAAATCATATTTTGCAGCGTTTTTACGCATTCGTCAGCATACGGACCGATCTCGCGCGATTTCGCTTGCGCCGTCCGGAAAATCCTGCAGATGTGCGAATCACCCTTCGTCCGGCAATCCGAGTCGCACTTTCAGGATCGCGTTCACCGCTTGCGGATTCGCTTTTCCGCCGGTCGCCTTCATCACCTGGCCGACGAACCACGCGGCGAGTTTCGGTTTCGCCTTCACCTCCTCGACCTTGTCGGGATTGGCGGCGATGACGGCGTCGACCGCCGTCTCGATGGCGCCGGCGTCGGTCACCTGGCGCAGTCCGCGGCTCTCCACGATGGCGCGCGGATCGCCGCCTTCGCTCCAGACGATGTCGCAAAGGTCCTTCGCGATCTTTCCGGAGATCACATCGGCGGCGACCATCTGGACGATCGCGCTGTTGGCCTTCGCGGAGATCGGTCCGTCCGCCAGCGCGAGGCCCGCCTTGTTGAGGCTGCCGAAATATTCGTTGTTGAGCCAGTTGGCCGCGGCCTTGGCTTCGGCGCCGTCGGCCAGCATCGCCTCGAAATAATCCGCGGTGTCCCGTTCGGCGACCAGCACCGCGGCGTCATAGGACGAAAGCCCAAGCGCCACGAAGCGCGCCTTCTTCTCGTCGGGCAGTTCGGGCAGCGCGGCGGCGATGTCCGCCACCCAAGCCTCGTCCAGCACCAGCGGCAGCAGATCGGGATCGGGGAAATAGCGATAGTCGTGCGCTTCTTCCTTCGAGCGCATGGAACGCGTTTCGTTCAGCCGCGAGTCGAACAGGCGGGTTTCCTGCCGGATCGTGCCGCCGTCCTCGATCAGGTCGACCTGGCGGCGCGCCTCGAACTCCACCGCCTGGGCGACGAAGCGCATGGAATTGACGTTCTTGATCTCGCAGCGCGTGCCCAGATGCTTGAAATCGCCGGTCTCGCGGAAGCGTTCATAGCCGCCGGCCTTGCATACCGACACGTTGACGTCGGCGCGCATGGAACC
>JAATGL010000059.1 GCA_015654705.1 Alphaproteobacteria bacterium
GACGCGCCCTGCAGCATGAAGGCGACCATCCACGCCGCGCGCACCGGACGCTTCATTCCGCCGCAACCGTCGCGGCGGTTTCGCTCCCGAACAGGAAGCGCAGCCGCCCCCACAGGCTCGCCAACCAGCCGAGCGCCATAATCCCGGCGCCCAGCCAGATGAACGGCGCCAGCGGATTGACATAGGCACGCAGAGTCCAGCGTCCGCCGCCGCGATCGTCGCCCAGCGCCAGATAGAGATCGGAGAAGCCCGTGGACCGGATGGCGGTCTGCACCGTCTCCTGTCCTTCGGCCGGGAACATGCGCCGTTCAGGCGCCAGGAGGCCGAGGAATGTCCCGCCGCTGCGCACCTCCACGGTCGCATGCGCGGCCTGATAGTTGGGACCGTTGAGGCCGCTGACGCCGACCAGTCGCAGATCGTAGCCCGCGATCCGCATTGTCTCGCCCGGACCCAGCACCTCGAGCGCTTCGCTGCGCCACAGCGTCGTGCCGGCGACGCCCATCAGAGTGATGCCGAGGCCGGCATGGGCCAGCGCCGCGGCGAAGGCGGCGATCGGGATCGTGCCCAGCCGCGCCCGGCCGGCGATATCCACGACGCTGGCGCTGATCACCCAGGCCGCGACGGCGAAGGCGCCCGCGCCGACCAGCGTGCGCGGCACGGCGATCGCCAGCACCAGAATGGCTGCGACGGCGGCGGCGCCGAGCGCGGGCAGCAGCGCGTGCAATGCCGCCCTGAAATCACCGCGGCGCCAGGAAAGCCTGGGTCCGAAAGGCAGGATGACCATCAGCGCGATGAAGAGCGGCGCGAAAAATATCTGAAAATAGGGACCGCCGACCGAAAGCTTGGTGCCCAGCGCCGCAAGGATGATCGGATAGACCGTGCCGATGAAGACGACGGCCAGCGCCGTGACCAGGAGGACATTGTTGATCAGCAGGGTCGTTTCGCGGCTGACCGGCGCGAATGCCGTGCCGCCTTCGAGCTTTGGCGCGCGCCAGGCAAAGAGCGCCAGCGCGCCGCCGATCGCCGCGCTGAGGATCAGAAGAATGAATTCGCCGCGCTTGGGATCGCTGGCGAAGGCATGCACCGAGGTGATGACGCCGGAGCGCACCAGGAACATGCCGATCAGGCTCAACGAAAAGCCCATGATCGAAAGCAGCAGCGTCCAGGTGCGGAAGGCGCCGGTGCGTTCGGTCGCCAGCGCCGAATGCAGCAGCGCGGTGGCCGTCAGCCAGGGCATCAGCGACGCGTTCTCGACCGGATCCCAGAACCAGAATCCGCCCCAGCCCAGATCGTAATAGGCCCACCATGAACCGCCCGCGATGCCGATGGTCAGCGCGATCCACGCGATCAACATGAAGGGCCGCGCGGCGCGCGCCCAGCCGCGTTCGACATCGCCGGTGATGAGGGCGGCCGCGGCATAGGCGAAGGTCGCCGAGAGCCCGACATAACCGGTGTAGAGCATGGGCGGATGGAAGGCGAGGCCGGGATCCTGCAGCAGCGGATTGAGACCGGCGCCTTCGAAGGGCGGCGGATCGAGCCGCAGGAACGGATTGGAGGTGAAGAGAATGAACAGGATGAACGCGGCCGCCAGCAATCCCTGCACGCCGAGCGCCGCCGAGGCCAGTTGCGCGCCGCCGCGCCTAAAGAGCGCGATCGCCGCCGAATAGACCGCCAGCACCAGCACCCACAGCAGCATCGAGCCTTCGTGGTTTCCCCACACGCCGGTGATCTTGTAGATCAGCGGCTTCAAGGTGTGAGAGTTGTTCGCCACGTCGGCGACGCTGAAATCCGAGGTCACGAACGCGAAGACCAGTGCGCCGAACGCCAGCGCGACGAAAACGAAATGTCCCATCGCCGCGCTCGACGCGATGGCGGCCGCGCCTGCGGTTCGTACGCCGATCAGGCCGCTCACGGCCTGCACCAGCGCCAGCGCCAGCGCCAGACAGAGGGCGAGCTGGCCGATCTCGCCGGTCACTGGCCTTCCTTCCAGCGGCCGCTGCGCTTCAGCGCATCGACCACTTCCGGCGGCATATAGCGTTCATCATGCTTGGCCAGGATCTCGCTCGCGGAAAAAATCCCGGTCTCCGTCAGGCTGCCCATCGCCACCACGCCCTGCCCTTCGCGGAACAGCGCGGGCAGCACGCCGGCATAATCGACCGGAACCTGCGCGCGCCCGTCGGTGATGACGAAGCGTATCTCGGCGCCCCTGCCATGCGTGACGCTTTTCTGTTCGACCAGGCCGCCGACGCGGAACGCCACGCCGGGCGCGACATGCCTGGCCGCGATGTCGCTGGGGCTGTAGAAATAGAGCACATTGTCCTGCAGCGCGAAGACGATCAGCGCGGCCGCGCCCGCACCGGCCGCGATCAGGGCAATGGCGAAGGCAAGGCGCCGGCGTTTTTTCGGGGTCATGAAAAGGTCTGCATGCTGCGGGACGTTTAGACTATAGGATCGGCGCTTCGCAACGCCAGCGCGCCCGCCCGGACGCGAAGGGGATTTACAATGAAAGCCTTCCGTTTCGCGAGCCTTGCGGCCGCCGCGCTTTTTGTCGCGGCGTGCCTGCCGGTGACGAGCAAGAATCCGATCGGATCGACCTCCGGCTTCAAGACCGATCCCGCGCTTGTCGGACTCTGGGTCGGCCACGGCGACGACGGCAAGCCGGGCTATTTCGCCTTCCTGAACAACGACGATGGCAGCATGACCGCGCTGCTTATCACACCAGCTAAGGGTTCGGGTGACTGGGGTTCATACACGCTGAAAACCGCGACGCTCGGCCCCCACCACATCATGAATGTGTGGGCGACGCTCAAGAACGGCAAGCCGGTGGACAAGGATGAGGCCGACGCCGACATCCCGATCCTTTATCGCATCGGCGCAGACGGCAGGCTGGCGCTGTACCTTCTCGACGACAAAGCGACGGCGGATGCGATCAGGGCAGGAAAAATCCGGGGCGTCGTCGATCCCGGCAGCATGGACAATGCGCGCATCACCGCGGAGCCGGCCGCGCTCGACGCCTTCTTCGCGAGCAAGGGCAGCGAAGCGCTGTTTCCCAAACCGCTGATCGTGCTGAGCAGGGTGAAGTAAAGGCCGGTGCGTGCTTCGCGGCTAATGGCCCGCCGTGCGCAGCATCCCGTCAGCCAGGCCGGTGTCGTAATCCAGCCCCGCGACCGTCAGCACGATCTGGCGCGGCCAGTCGGTGCGCGCCAGGCCTTTGCGCGCCAGCGCGTTCCACACCGCTTCGTTATACAGGCCGGTTGCGTCCTTGGCCGCGACGACGGCATCGCCCAGATGGAAATGATCGCCATGGGCCTGCGGGAAACGCGCGATGGCAACCTCGCCATTGGTAGTTCGACTCGCCGCATCCGGCACCCGCGCCAAAGCCTGCAGCAAGGTGAGCGTCCGCAATTGCAGGGGGTTCAGCTTGAGCGGATTGTTCTTCGGCGGCATTCACATCCTCATGAATTGCGTCCCTATCGGCAGGCGACGTCTTCGACATTTGTACAGCCGGCCTGGGAAAATCGCGCCGCCCCCGCGTCGGTGTCGCATGACTTGCAAGAGCGGTCGAGTCCCTCGTGTCGGCGTCCACAAGGAGAGGTGCCGCGTTGAAGCGGGGCAGCGGTCTAGGCCGCGTTGGCTTGTGCGGCGCGGGCGCGGCGGCGCAGGAATTCGGCTTCCTCGGCGCTGAAGAGCAGCCCGGTCAGCTCAACGGCCAGTTCGAACTGCCGCTCGACGACGGCGCGGGTCTCGCCCGCCGCGGCACGCATTTCCCGGATCAGGTCTTCGTTGTAGCCACGCAGGTGCTGGCTGACCTCTCGCACCGCATCCTTCTGCGCCGCGCCGAAAGAGGCAGCCGCGGCATAGAGCGAGCAGCCGACGATAAGCCTGGCATAGCGCATGCCGCGCTCGGCCTTCTCGTCATCGACGGATTTGGAAAAATCGGCCGATCTGGGACCGCCGCCGAAACTGCCGGTTTTCTGAACCGGCAGCATAGCCAGCACCTCCCGCGGCGCGCGCGCCATGAAGCCTTCCATCGTCTCGGCCACGGCGGCACGATCCCTGAGCAAGCGCTTGCCCCATTTGCCGTCGCGGCGCATCCCGATTTCCCGCACGATGGCATTCGACAGTCCGGCGAAAAGGGCGAGGTGGCCGACCAGCGCCTCCACCTCGAACCACGGATGGCGCGCCGCGCGCACGGCATTGCCGTGCATCTCGATGTCGGCGAATAGGAGATCGCCGACCAGTCCCATATCGGTGCTGCTGATCAGCGTGTCCTGAGTCTGGCGGGTGATCATCTGCGGCAGCTTCAGCGCTTCCCAGGGATGGGCCAGCCGGTTCATAGCGACGACTGCGACATAAGGTGCTGCATCGGCCGCGCGCGCCGCCAGGCGATCGTGGATCGCGCGCAGGGACCAGAGCAATTCTTCCGTAAGCTGCGGCGCAGGTTTGACGAGCAGCCTCTGGATTTCGCCGATGTTCTGTCCCACCGAGAGCAGGAGCGCGATCTCCAGCGCATCCGCGACGGCGTTGTCGCTTTGCAACGCCGCAAGCGCAAGTTTGCGGTCGGCGGAGATCGCGCCTCTTATCGTCTCCGACGCGAGCGTCCAGAACGCGGCGGCGCGGATTTCGGCCTCATGGAACTGGCTGCCGAGTACCAGCGCCTTGATATCGGCCATATAGGCGGCGGTCTTCCGTGCAATCAGCTTCTGGCTGAGCCAGGTCCACACCGGCAGGATGCTGGAGCGCGCGATGCGGCCTTTCTGCTTTTCTCTCGGCGCGGGCGCGATCACCAGATCCTCGAACGGACGGCAGAAAAGACGCAGCGGCGTCGGCGTGCGTTCGACACGGGCCGGCGTACGCAAGGCCGGCCGCAAGGCACCCAGGATCAGTTCATGCGGCAGGACCCCGCCGCCCGCCAAGCGGTCCACCTCCATGGCTTTCGCCAGCCAGGTGGCCGATTGCGGCGGCAATTCGCCGAGCATCGACTGCAGAAGCGCGGACTTTTCCGGCGTAAGCATGGACAATTCCGATCCGGCGTCGAAGCCTGTTTCGACCGCCCAGCCTAGCGTCACAGCGTTAACGCCGCCTTTTGACGCTCAAACGATCGCCGGCAGGCTCAGCCTGACTTCGAGCCCGCCAAGCGCCGACCGGCCGAAGCTGAGCGAACCGCCGTAAAGCTTGGCGATGTCGTCGACGATGGCGAGCCCCAGCCCCGAACCGGGCATGCTTTCATCCAGCCGTTCGCCGCGTTCCAGCACGCGTCCGCGATCCTCCGGCGCCAGGCCCGGCCCATCGTCTTCCACCGTCAGTTCCCATCTGGCGCCCGGAATGGGATCTGCTTTAACCGCGACCCGGCTCTTGGCCCATTTGCAGGCATTGTCGATCAGGTTGCCCGCCATTTCCTCTAGATCCTGGCGCTCGCCGCGGAAGAACAGCGTGGGCGGACAGTTCGCCGTGATCGCCACGCCGCGCTCGGCATGAATGCGCGCCAGGACGCGCGTCAGATCGTCGAGCACGGATTTGACCTTGGTGCGGTTGCCCAGCACGTCGAGCGCGCCCGCCGCCCGGCCGCGCGCCAGATAGTGGTCGACCTGGCGGCGCATGGAATCGACCTGCCGCTTCACCGCGTCCGCGAGCGGGCCGGGTTGCGCCTCGGCTTCGCTGGAAAGCACGGTCAGCGGTGTTTTCAGGAAATGCGCCAGGTTGGAGACATGGGTGCGCGCGCGGCCGACGACCTCTTCGCTGTGCCCGATCAGGCTGTTCAGCTCGGCGGCGAGCGGCGCGATCTCGACCGGGAACCGTCCCTCCAGGCGCCGCGCCTTGCCGTCGCGGATGCGCGCCAGGGCTTCGCTGACGCGGCGCAAGGGTTGCAGCCCGACGCGGACTTGCAAAACCACCGCGACGATCAGGCCGGCGCCGAGCACGCCGAATGCCCAGATCAGCGTGCCGTTGAAATCGGCGATCTCGTCGTCGAGCTGCGCCATGTTGCCCGCGACCAGGAACGTGTAGGCGCGGCTGTCGTCGGTGCGCGCGGTCGCGGTGATCGGAAATTCGACGCGGCGCGCCAGCACGCGCAGCTTCTGGCCGTCGGGACCGTCGGCATAGGCCCAGGTCAGGCCCGATTCCTCGTGCGCATCGACCAGCTTGATCGCCCGGTCGAACAGCGAATGGGAAATCTGCAAGGGCTGATTGGGCTGAAGCGGCGCGATCTGCCAGTAAAGGCCGGAATAGACCCGTTCGAAGCGGCGGTTGAGGAAGCGTTCCTCCAGCACCACCCCGCCCTGCGGATCGGGCTCGGCGGCGGCGATCAGCCCGTCCAGATCGACCTGCAGCGTGGTGTCGAAATTGTCCTGCACCGCCGAACTGAAGGCGCGCGACAGGACAAAACCGCCGATCGCCAGACCGAACACCGTCCAGATCAGGGCGGCGGCGATCAGGCGCGCGGCGAGCGAATCAAGCTTCGGCGCGATCCTTGCCGTCAGCGCTCGGAACTTCCAGGCAATAGCCAAGGCCACGCACCGTTTGAATGAGGCCCGCGTCCAGCTTCTTGCGCAGGCGGCCGATGAACACCTCTATCGTATTCGAATCGCGGTCGAAATCCTGATCGTAGAGATGCTCGACGAGTTCGGTGCGCGACACCACGCGCCCGCGATGATGCGCCAGATAGGCCAGCAGGCGGTATTCCAGCGAGGTCAGCCTGACCGGATTGCCGTCGATGGTGACGCGGCTGGTGCGGGTGTCGATATGGAGCTTGCCGATCTCGATCTCGGAGGTGGCGAAACCCGCCGCCCGCCGCAACAGGGCGCGCACCCGGGCCAGCAACTCCTCCGTATAAAAGGGCTTGGCGAGATAATCGTCCGCGCCGGCATCGAAGCCCGCAACCTTGTCGCTCCAGCGGTCGCGCGCCGTGAGGATCAGCACCGGCATCGAGCGTCCGGCCTTGCGCCATTTCTCCAGCACCCGCACGCCGTCGAGCTTGGGCAGGCCGAGATCGAGGATCACGGCATCGTAAGGCTCGGTGTCGCCGAGGAAGTGGCCCTCTTCGCCGTCGCTCGCGGTGTCGACGACATAGCCGGCATCGCCCAGCGCCTTCTTCAGCAGGCGCTGCAGATCGCGGTCATCCTCGACGAGCAAAAGGCGCATGGCGTTATCGACCCCTGCCGCGAAAATGCGGAGCACCGCCGCGCGGCCCGCCGGGCCAGCGCCCGCCACGATACCAGCGGCGTCCGCGATCGGGAAAGAAGCCCGCATCGTCGTCGCGGAAGCGGCCGGGCCCGCGCATGAAATCGCGCGCGCCGAAATCGGGACCGAGCACGCGTCCGGTGCGCGCGTCCGCATCGAACCAGACGATGCGTCCGTCGGGCGTCATCCATTTTAGACGATAGCGAAGTCCGCCGTCCGGTCCCCGCCACGGCCCTTCCGCGTCGTAGAACTTGCCGGGATGACGTTCGCGGATCTGCGGCAGGATGCGATCCAGCGACGGGCCGCCGCGCTCCTGTGCACCGGCGCCACCCGCCGCGAGCAGCAGGAAAATCGCGACAATACAGGGAATTACGCCCAAACGCATGCCCGTTTCTACCGCCGTCGGAATGAACCGCGAATGAACATGCCGTCCAGAACAGGTTCAGAAGCGGCGTGCCATCTTACGCGACATGGAACGGCGGCTCCAGTTGGACCGGTTCCGATAGACCCCGACGGGGCCAAGCAAAAGGAGAAAGACATGTTGCTCAAAAATACTTTGATGGCGGCGATTGCGGCTTCGGTGATCGGCCTGACCGGCGTGTCCGGCGCCATCGCCGCGGACCGCGACCATGACGGCCGTCCCGACCGCAGCTGGGCCGAGCACCACGACCATGACGGCTTCCACGACCGTTACTGGCGCCCCGGCTTCCGCAATTACATCGCGCGCGACCGCGTCTTCCTGGAGCTGCGCAACCATCATTATACGCGCTTCGTCGGCAATCCCTATTTCTACCACGGCCGCTACGTCGTGCGCAGCTACAACCGTTTCGGCCGTGTCGTGTTCGTCGAGGTCAATCCCTATACGGGCGGGTTCGTCGGCGAGGTGCGCCTCTAAGCCGCCCAGGTCTTGAGGCGTACGGTCCGTGGAAAGCCCCTCCCCATAGGACCGCACGCCGTCAAGCGAGAGCCCGCGTCGACGCAAGCCGGCGCGGGCTTCTCTTTTTGGCGGGGTTCCATCGGTTCCCATCGATATTGCCCTGACATCCGGCGCGCATGCGCTATGATGAGCTTTGCGGTGGCGCTGTGCCGCCCATCCCGTCAGCATACGGACGGGTGTACCGAGCCAATCGGGGAACCAGCATGGACCGGCATCAGACGACCCACAGCGCTTCCGGCGATCCGCGTCTGGTGCTTCGGCGCATCCGCGCACTTCTGGACGAGGCGCCCCATCTGGCGCCCCGCTATGAGGCGGCGAAGAAGGTCATCCGCATCTTCCGCAAGCCCGCCTTCTATGAGGTCACCCAGCGCTGCAATCTGAAATGCGAGGGCTGCTACTATTTCGAGGGCAATTTCCAGCCCGTCACCGAGCAGAGTTCGATCGCGGCCTGGGAGGCGTTCTTCGCCGCCGAAAAGGAACGCGGCGTGTCGATGGCCTATTTCGTCGGCGCCGAGCCCTCGCTGGAGCAGGAGCGCCTGGTCGCCGCCAGCAGGACATTCGCCTACGGCAATGTCGGGACCAACGGAACGGTGAAGATCGATCCCGTGGTGCCCTACCGCATCGCGATCTCGATGTGGGCGGGCGACGACGACACCGACCGCAAGCTGCGCGGCGCCAGCGTCTTCCGCAAGGCGTTCAGGAATTATCGCGGCGATCCGCGCGTGCTCGTCTACTTCACCCTGTCGCGCTGGAATCTTGGAACCGTGCGCACCATCGCCGAGATGTGCCGCGACAACGGGCTGCCGCTCACCTTCAATCTCTATTCGCCGACGCTCACCTATCTCGCCAAGCTGCGCGAGGGCGAGGCCAACGACGACCAGTTCTTCCGCGTCAGCCGGCCTGACGACACGCCGATGTTCTCCGATGACGATCTCCTTGCGGCGCGCCGCACCGTGCTCGACCTGATGGACGAATTCCCCGATACGGTCGTGTACTCCAAGGCCTACAACGAGTGGTCGACGCGGCCGGCGCCGCTGCACGAGATCGACGAGAACGGTGTGGCGCCGCGCTGCGGCTCGCGCATCACCGGCCACATGAACTATTACGGCTCGGACCTGAAGCTCGCGCATCCCAAATGCTGCACGCCCGATCTCGATTGCTCGCAGTGCCGCATCATGAGCGGCGGCTGGTCGACCAAGCTCCAGCCCGATGCGACGGACCTTGCCAGCGCGGCCGATTTCTCCAACTGGCTCGACATCCTGGAAGCGCTCGAACATATCTTCGTCTATGAGAAGACGGCGCCTGCGGTGAACGCACCGGTCGCGGACGCCGTCTTCGCGCTTTAGGGCTTCATTCCGTGGAACAAGATCTGGACACGCCTGCCGGTTCCGAGGAACTCGGCCGCGCGCAAGCCCTGGTCAAATCCGGCGACTGGGCGGGTGCGGAAGCGCTTCTGGCCGGCCTCGTGCTGGGCGGCACGGCGAGCGCGCCGGCGCGGGTGCTTTATTTCCGGGTGCTTCTGCGCCAGGGCAAAAGCGAGGACGCGGTCCGTTCGGCGCGGGACGCGAGCGAGGCGCATCCTTCCGATGCGCGGGTGCAGGCGTTGTACGGCCTGACCTTGCTCAAGCTCGACCGGATCGAGGACGCCTGCCGCCATCTCGACCGCGCGACCGAGAACTTTCCCGAGGACGCGAGCATCTGGGCGCTGCAGGCCGAGGCCCAGCTCAAGGCAGGCATGCAGATCGAGGCGTGGAAGTCCGCCAACAAGGCCTGCGCGCTCGATATCGCGTCGGTCGATTACGCGCTGCTCAAGATCGTCGTCCTGGCGGCCTCCGGCGAGGACGGCAAGGCCAGGCAGTTGATGCGCGACGTGACGGCGCACAAAGCCGAATTGGCGGCGCAATTCCACGACATCATCGTCTACTGGATCAGGCACGGCCGCCACGACGACGCGATGGCGCTGGCGAAGAATGCCTGCGCCCTGCTTCCCGAAGCGGCGGGCCTGCGCATTTTCTACGCCGAGCGGTTGCTTGCGGCGAACAGGCCGCCCGAAGCGCGTGCCGTGCTCGACGAGCCTGCGCTCGTGCCGGAAACCATGAAGGACGACCAGGCGCTGCGCTTCCACAAGGTGCGGGGGCGTGCGCTGCAGGCGATGCTGCTTCGCGAAGACGCCATCGCCGAATACGACAAGGTCCTGGCACTGGATCCCAACGACCAGGATGCGTTGCGGGACCTTTACGTGCTGCATCAGAAGCTGGGCAACACCGAGCGGATGCGCAGTGCCGGACAGCGTCTGGCCGGCGCCGGCGCCAAAACCCTGCCCGAGAGCCTTGCTGCGGGGCTCGACGCACTTCGCACCAGGCGCCAGGCGCTGAAGAACGCGGCCGGCAAGCTCGCATGGGCCTGGGAGATCGCCGACAGGACGCGCTGGCAATATGACGACTGGCTCGCCGCCGTCGAATGGGGGTGGCAGGCGGACCAGCTTCTGCGCGCCTGGTGGCTCAAGGCGTCCGAGCGCAGCGACGAGCTGGAGGCGCTGATCGACCGGCCTGCCCGCGGCGCCGTTGAGCTGCTGGCGGACAGCCCGCGCGCCTTGAGCGTCACGACGCATATGGGTCCGATCGCGGGCTGCGTGCATTACCTGCAGACCTGCGGACGGCCGTTCCGCGGTTTCGGCTTCCGTGGCCCCGATCCGGTGGTCGGCGACGCGCCGCCGATGCGCATCGCCAGCGGCGACGCGGCTGCGGCTTTGCGCGAAATGCTGGCGCAGATCCGCCAGGGCACGCTGGTCGGCTTCGCGCAGGACACGCCGGATATCGGCAGCGAAAGTCTGCGCTTCGATCTGTTCGGACGCAGCGTGCCGATCTCGACGCTGGTGCCGCGCCTGATCCACAAGCACCGGGCCGCCAGCCTGTGGTGCCAGCCCCTGTGGCGCGGCGGCCGAATCGTCATCGAACTCGAACGCCTGCCCGATCCGCAGGACGGCGAGCCGATCGACGAGTGGTGCCGGCGCTGGTGCGAGGCCTATGTCGCCAGGATCGCCGCGGTGATGCGCGGCGCACCGGAGAACCTTGTCCTTGGCGCCGGCATCTGGCTGAACGCCGATACGAGTTTCAGCGAACGCCGCCGCGGACGACCTTGACCCGGCCTGCGGTTCTCTACGGAAACGCCGCCGACCGACAAGAAGTTTGTTCGCCATCAAGACAGGGCGTTGAGCAAACTGTCGAACGCGCGCTTGGCTTCAATCGGCGACGGCGCGCGCTGGAGCGTCACGATGGACGGGATCGGCGCGAACCGGACCAGGCTCGCGATGGTTTCGGCCGGCGGTACGGGGCTGTCCGTGCTCTGATTGAGAACCAAAGCGGCGACCTTGATCCCGCGCCGCGCCAGCACATCGAGCGCCGTCAAGGTGTGGCTGATGGTGCCCAGATAGGTTCCGGCGACGACGATTGTCGGGACGGCAAGCGCCGCTATCCAGTCGAGCACGGTATGGCGCGCGTCCAGCGGCACCATCACGCCGCCCACGCCTTCGATGAACAGCGTTCCTCGATGCGTTGCGATGGCGTCGCGGCAGAATTGGACCACGCCGTCGAAATCGACCGTGCGTCCTTCGCGCGCGGCCGCCATGTCGGGCGAAAGCGGCGCCGCGAACCGCCAGGGCGAGATGGCATCGAGCGTTTCGTCGGTGACAGGCTGGCCCAATGCTTCGAGCAGCACGCCGGAATCGCTCGTCACAGCGGCCTCCCGCGTGAACCCGCTGACCACCGGCTTGAGTGCATGGGCCTCCCGGTCTATCTCGCGCAGCCGGCGGACCAGACCGGCGGTCACGAAGGTCTTGCCGATATCCGTGCCGGTGGCGGTGACGAAATAGGCGCTCACGGACGCGGCACCAGCGTGCGCACGCATTCGGCCAGCCGCGCGATCTCATCATCGGGATGGCCGGCGCTGAAAGCGAGCCTGAGCCGTGCGGTGCCGGCAGGTACGGTGGGCGGGCGGATTGCGACGACCAGAAAACCTTCCTCTTCCAGCCTCCGCGAGGCATAGAGCGCGGCGGAGGCTTCGCCCAGGACGATCGGCACGATCGGACTTTGCGCCAGGGGCAGGCCGCAGGCGCGCGTAAAACTTTGCGCCTTGGCGAGCGGGCGCGCAGCGAGTTCGGGATCGGCTTCGATGATGTCCAGTGCAGCGATGGCGGCGGCGACGCTGGCCGGCGGCAGTCCGGTCGAATAGATCAGCGTGCGCGCCCGCGTCCTGACCAGATCGATCACCGCCTGCGCGGCACAGAGATAGCCGCCATAGGAGCCGAGCGCCTTCGACAGCGTGCCCATCTGCAGATCGATCTCGGCCTTGGCGCCGTCGCCGGGCACCCCCAACCCGTGCGCGTCGTCAACCATCAGCCAGGCATCGTACCGCCTTGCCAGCGCGGAGAGTTCGCGCAGCGGCGCCAGATCGCCGTCCATCGAGAACACGCCATCGGTCACGATCAGCGTGTGTGCATGGTCTCCGCGATGCGCCGCAAGAAGCGCTTCGAGATGCCCGATATCGTTGTGCCGGAACGTCATCACCCGCGCGCGCGAAAGCCGCGCGCCGGCCCACAGGCAGGCATGGGAAAGTTCGTCCGCCAGCAGCAGGTCGTCCTCGCCCGCCAGCACCGGGATGATCCCCGCATTGGCCAGGTAGCCGGAACCGAAGACGCAGGCGGACTCGGTTCCCTTCCAGCGCGCCAGGCGCGTCTCAAGCTCGGCGTAGAGCGGATGATTGCCGCTGACCAGCCGCGAGGCGCCGGCACCGGCGCCGTACCGCTCGACCGCCGCGATGGAAGCCGCTTTCACTTGCGGATGATGGGTAAGATTCAGGTAATCATTGCAGGAAAAAGAAAGCAGCCGGCGGCCGTTTCGCCGCACCCAGAGACCGTCTTCGCGCACGGTTTCGGCCAGCCGGCGGCGCAGAAGGGCGCCGTCCAGCGCGGCCAGCTTGGATCGGGCGAAATCGTCGAGGGACGGCATGGGCGGACTATGCGCGAATTCTTAGCGATTGCGGCGGAAAATCGCTGCCGCACATCCGAAGGCCGCCGCCATGCGTATCGATTTCTCGTCCTTGCACCCGTTCCTCGACCGCTATAATGGCATGACCATCGCGGTCGAGCCGCCCGGAACCGCCAAAGGACACACCATGAACGCCCTCGCCCCGGAACTGCGCGACGGTAATGTGCGCCATGACTGGACGCGGGCGGAGATCGGCCAGCTTTTCGCCCTGCCCTTCGCCGACCTGATCTTCCGCGCCCAGAGCGTGCATCGCCGCCATTTCGCGCCCAACGAGGTGCAGATCTCCACCCTGCTTTCGATCAAGACCGGCGGCTGCCCGGAGGATTGCGGCTATTGCTCGCAAAGCGCCTTCCATGAGACCGGACTGAAGGCCTCCAAGCTGATGGATGTCTCGGCCGTGATCGCCGATGCGACGGCAGCACGCGACGCCGGCGCCACGCGCTTCTGCATGGGTGCGGCGTGGCGCTCGCCCAAGGACAGGGACCTCGACGCGGTCTGCGACATGGTGGGCGCGGTCAAGAGCCTCGGCATGGAGACCTGCGTCACGCTGGGCATGCTGACGGGAGCCCAGGCCAAGCGGCTGAAGCAGTCCGGGCTGGACTACTACAACCACAACATCGACACCTCGCCCGAATATTACGGCCAGATCATCAGCACGCGGACCTTCCAGGACCGGCTCGACACCCTGGCCGCCGTGCGCGCCGCCGGCATCCATGTCTGCTGCGGCGGCATCGTCGGCATGGGCGAGAGCGAGGACGACCGCGTCGGCATGATCCATGTGCTGGCCACCCTGCCCGAACATCCCGAGAGCGTGCCGATCAACCTGCTGATGCGCGTCGAGGGCACCAGGCTCGCCGCCAGCGCGCCGCTCGATGCCATCGATTTCGTGCGCACCATCGCGGTGGCGCGGATCGCCATGCCCAAATCCGTCGTGCGGCTGTCGGCCGGCCGCGACCAGATGAGCGACGAGGCGCAGGCGCTGTGCTTCCTGGCCGGCGCCAATTCGATCTTCTACGGCGCCCGGCTGCTGACCACCGCCAATCCGGAAGAAAGCCACGACAACCGCCTGCTGGCGCGACTCGGCATCAGCGCGATGGCGCACTGACGCATGACCGCGCCGGACTGGTACGGGCGCGGTCTGCAGCATATCTGGCTTCCCTACACGCAGATGAAGACGACGCCGGCGCCGCTGGCGGTGGCGCGCACCCACGGCACCCGCATCGTGCTGGAGGACAGGCGCGAACTGATCGACGGCATCGCGTCGTGGTGGACGGCGGTCCACGGCTACAATCATCCCCACATCGTGCAGGCGGTCCAGGCACAAGCCGCCCTGATGCCGCATGTGATGCTGGGCGGATTGGTGCATGCGCAGGCGCTGACGCTGGCGGCGCGGCTCTGCGCCATCCTGCCCGCAAAACTGGAGCGCGTGTTCTTCTGCGAATCCGGATCGGTCGCGGTGGAGGTCGCCATGAAGATGGCGACGCAATACTGGCTGAACCGGAACATCCGTGGACGGACGAAATTCCTGGCCTTTCAGGGCGGCTATCACGGCGACACCATCGCCACCATGGCGGTGTGCGATCCCGACGAAGGCATGCACGCCCTGTTCAAGGGCCTGCTGCCCGAGCAGCATGTGATCGCCCTGCCGCGCGACGACGAAAGCATCGCCGCCTTCGACGCCTTTCTCGAACGCCATGCCCATGAGCTTGCCGGCATCCTGGTCGAGCCCTTGGTGCAGGGCGCCGGCGGCATGCTGTTCCACGACGAGCATGTGCTGCGGCGCCTGCGCGCGGCGGCCGACCGCTACGAATTGCTGCTGATCTTCGACGAGATCTTCACCGGCTTCGGCCGCACCGCCTCGATGTTCGCCTGCGACGCGCCGGCAATCGCGCCGGACATCGTCACGCTGGGCAAGGCGCTGACCGGCGGCGCCGCGCCGCTGGCCGCGACGGTGGCGACCGCCAAGGTCTTCGACGCCTTCTGGTCCGACGATCCGGCGCATGCCCTGATGCACGGGCCGACCTTCATGGGCCATGCGCTGGGCTGCGCCGCGGCCAATGCCTCGCTCGACCTTTTCGAGCGCGAGAACCGGCTGCTGCAGGCCAATGAGATCGCGGTCAAGCTGACGCACGGCCTCGGCCCCTGCCTCGCCCTGAAGGGCGTGCGGGATGTGCGGGTGCGCGGCGCCATCGGCGTGGTGGAGCTGGAACATATCGGCGATCTCAACGCGTTGAAGCGCCGCCTGCTGGCCGAAGGCGTCTGGGTGCGGCCGTTCCGCAACATCGTCTATCTGACCCCGGCATTGACAATCGGGGACGACGACCTGATGAGATTGACCGCCGCGGTCGCCAAGGTGATTGCCGCGGTGGGGGATTGAGCCTTGCGCATCCCGAGCTGGCTGATTTTCATAGGCATCGTGGTGGCCGGCGCGCTGGTCCTCAGCCCGATGATCGCCTATCTGGAGATCGCGCCGCTGCCCGGCGACCTCACCTTCAACTGGCAGAATCACCATATCTTCCTGCCCTTCACCCAATCGCTGATCGCCAGCGTCGTTCTGGGCCTTCTCTTTTTGTGGGCCAGGAAGTAAGACCCGGCTGAGCCCGCTAAACCTCCGAGTCGCCCATGACGCTCCGCCCCATCCGCCGTGCGCTGCTGTCCGTTTCGGACAAGTCCGGCCTGATCGATTTCGCCAGGGGCCTGGCGCGCCACGGCGTGATGCTGATCTCCACCGGCGGCACGGCCAAGGCGCTGCGCGATGCCGGCCTCGCCGTCGCCGACGTTTCGGAGGTCACGCAGTCGCCCGAGATGATGGACGGCCGCGTCAAGACGCTGCATCCGAAAATCCATGGCGGGCTGCTGGCTTTGCGCGACCATCCCGACCATGCCGAGGCGATGCGCGTACACGGCATCGAAGGCATCGACCTGCTGGTCTCCAATCTCTATCCCTTCGAGGCGACGGTCGCCAAAGGCGCCACCTTCGACGAGACCATCGAGAACATCGACATCGGCGGCCCGGCGATGACGCGCTCCGCCGCCAAGAACCACGATTGGGTGACGGTGATCGTCGATCCCGAGGACTATGCCGCCGTGCTGGCCGAGATGGACGCCAACAACGGCGCCACCGGCCGGAAACTGCGTCGCCGGCTGGCGCAGACGGCGTTCGCGCGCACCGCCGCCTACGACGCCGCGGTGTCCAACTGGTTCGCCGGCGAACTGGCGAAGGACGGCGAAAGTGCGCCGCCGCGCCGCCGCGCGCTGGCGGGCCATCTGCGCCAGGCGCTGCGCTATGGCGAGAATCCGCATCAGCAGGCGGCCTTCTATACGACCGGCGAGAAGCGGTTCGGCGTCGCGACGGCGCAGCAGGTGCAGGGCAAGGAACTCTCCTACAACAACATCAACGACACCGACGCGGCCTACGAGCTGGTCGCCGAATTCGCGGCCCATGCGGTCGCCGCCTGCGCCATCATCAAGCATGCCAATCCCTGCGGCGTCGCGCTGGGCGCCACGCTGGGCGAGGCCTATGCCAAGGCGCTGGCCTGCGATCCGGTCAGCGCCTTCGGCGGCGTGCTGGCCTTCAACCGCACGCTGGACGGCGCGACGGCGGAAGAAATCGCCAAACTGTTCACCGAAGTGACCATCGCGCCGGACGCCGACGACGATTCACGGCGCACCTTGGCGGCGAAGAAGAATCTGCGACTGCTGATCGCC
>JAATGL010000042.1 GCA_015654705.1 Alphaproteobacteria bacterium
AAGTGGAGATCGATCCAGAGACCGGCAAGGTCGATGTCGTCTCCTATTGCGTGCTCGACGATTTCGGCCGCGTCATCAATCCGATGCTGGTGGCGGGTCAGGTGCATGGCGGCGTCGTCCAGGGCCTCGGCCAGGCGCTGATGGAGGACATGGTCTACGACCGCGACAGCGGGCAGGCGATCAGCGCCAGCTTTTCCGACTATGCGATGCCGCGCGCCGACGACATGCCGGACATCAAATTCGCCTATGAGGAAATCCCCTGCCGGACGCACGAGATGGGCGCCAAGGGTTGCGGCGAGGCGGGCACGGTGGGCGCGCTGCCGGCCGCGATCAGCGCCGTCGCCGACGCCATCGGCATCGCCCATATCGACATGCCGGCGACGCCGGAGCGCGTCTGGCGCGCGATCCGGGAGAAAGCGGCGGCCTAGCCGTCCTGCCGCCAGCGCGCGCCCTTTCTACTGTGAAGGGGATGCCGAGGGGAGATCCTTCGCGACCGGCGGCGGCGAATAGGCGGCGATGGCCTGGGCAAGCGCGTCGCGCTGCGCGCAGCCGGCCGGACAGAGTCCGTCCAACGCCGTCAGCTTGCCGCGCGCCGCCGCCAGATCGTCCATCTGCAGGTAGACCTCGCCCATATATTCGAGGAAGTCCTTGGCGTTGGGATCGATGTCGAGGGCACGCCGGTAATAGTCGTCGGCCAGGCGCAATTCCGTGTCGCGCGCCGTGCCAGTGCGGTGCTTGGCCAGCATTCGGTGGGCGTAGCCGAGATATTTCAAAATATCGGTGTCCTTCGGGTACTGGTCGAGCGCGGCATCAAGATGGACGAGCGATTCCTCGATCTTGCCGTGCTGAATCAGGTCCACCCCGATATCGAGTTCGTTTCTGGCATGTGTCCAGGCCGACGGGCTGTCGGAGGTCATGGCCGACGCGGGTATGGCGCTCACGAGCAACGCGGATACCGCAATCGCGAGAGGGACTGTCTTGCGCATGTCTGATGATGTCTCGTTAGGGACCGGACGGCATCCTAAACCGAAAAACGTGCATCGGCCAGAAACCTGCCGACCGTCAAGGCGCGAACGGTGTCCCTCGGCTTTTTCCGGGTTGATCTATGCCCATGGCGTCAGGATGTCCGGGGCCTCGGTTTGACTTGGCCGATCCCGGCAGACGAAAATCCGCCCATGGACACTGTCACCTTGGTCAAGGCGGACGCCCGCCCGCCGCGCCGCAAGCCCGAAAGCCTCACCAAGCTCCGCAAGGCGGCGCGCAAGCTGTTCGTCGAGCGCGGCTACCACGCCACCAGGCCGCAGGACATCGCGCGCGAGGCTGGCCTCGGCCACGGAACCTTCTACCTGCACTATGAGGACAAGCGCGCCTGTTTCCTGGCCTTCGTCGAGGAGGCGCGCACCGAGCTGCAGCACTATGTCGAGATGCGGGTGGGCGCCGGCGGCGGCTCGCTGGAGCACACCATCGCCGTCACGCTGAACGCGATCTACGATTATGCGGAGTCCCATCCCGGCGTGCTCGGCGCGGCAATGACCGACGAGGCGGTGATCGATGCCGAGGGCGTCCAGGCCGTGCCGCTTTTGGTGCGCTGGGGCTGCGACTGGGCGCGGCATGTACAGCGCGCGATGGACGACGGCAGCGCCGCCCCGATCTACGATGCCGAGATCATCGGCCAGGCGATCCTCGGCGCCATCCACCAGGTCGGCAGCCAAGGCTACCGCTCGCGCCGCAAGCGCCAGGATCTGGTGGACAATCTGACCCGCTTCCTGGTGCGGGCGCTGAAGCCCTGAGCTGTCGCGATTGACAGCGGTGCAGAACTGACAAACTATCAGTTCCGCTTGAAGCCCGGAGCGAACCGGGCTCAGGGAGGCCCCGCATGGCGAAACTTGTCTATACGCGCGACGAAATCCTGGCCGAGCACGCCTATGCGCGGCCGCAGGTCGAGGCGGGCTACCGGCTGCATGGCGGCTTCGACGCGGCGGGCCATTATATCTCGCCGCGCACGCTGCATCGCTGGCCGGCGATCCGCGCCTGGTCGGAGGCGCTCACCTCGCGCGGCCATGCGCTGGTGGATTCCTCGCAGCAATTGATGGTGCGCGGCACGTTCCCCAATGTGGCGCAGCAGAGCTTTCTGCTCGAACTCGGGCTGGGCCAGACGCTGTGGGATTCGTTAAGCGTCACCGGCGTGGTCGAGGCGCGCGGCCGCATGCTGGCCGACGCCGAAGCGCCGGATTTCCAGGCGGTCGTCGTGGACGATATTTCGCAAACCGCGACCGGCCATCTCAACAAGGGCCTGCTGCGGGCGCACGGTCTGGACGAGGGCGGCGACGCCGCGCGCGGCGAGGGCGGCCATGACGCGATGTGGTTCGCGGTGCGCGACATGTTGTTCGGCAAGCACGCCTATCCGCGCGCCGAGGTGCCGCAATCGCTCTCGCGCCCGGAAGCCGGCCGGCTGATGCCGCAGGTGCCGCCCGAGCATGAGCGCTGGATCCTGCTGCTGATGAACGTGCTGATGATCGA
Organism: Alphaproteobacteria bacterium; assembly: GCA_015654705.1. Lineage (GTDB taxonomy): Bacteria > Pseudomonadota > Alphaproteobacteria > Micropepsales > Micropepsaceae > Rhizomicrobium. Next base: position 2,521 of record JAATGL010000042.1, read on the forward strand.
GATCCGGGCGGAGAATTTCTTCAATTTCTGCACCGCCGTGATGCGCGATCCGCGCAATTTCGGCGACCGCCGTGCGGTGGCGCTGCACGCCGCCGATCTGGTCGACCGCATCCGCCAGGACGAGGCGCCGCATGTCGGCTATCTCACCGTCGTCGTCTCGGAGCTGCGCAGCTTCGCGTTCAGGACGGGACGCGGCGCAACGGTTTCCGGCGCCAGCTTCATCGATCCGGTGTGGCGCGGCATGGTGCAATGGCACTCCGTCTCCAGCATCCACTGGGAGCGCGAGCAGACGCGCAAGGAGCTGACGGCGACGCTCGCCGGCCTGCCGAACGGCAATGCCCTGCTGCGCCGCTTCGACGAACTCGCGCAGAAGCAGGCCGCGTGATGAAGGATTTCCAAGGCAAGACCGCGTTCGTCACCGGCGGCGCCAGCGGCATCGGCCTGTCGATGGCGCGCGCCTTCGGCCATGCGGGCATGAACGTCGTGCTGGCCGATGTCGACGTCGCGGCGGCGAAAGAGGCGGCCGGGCGGCTTGCCTCCGAACAGATCAAGGCGGTCGCCGTGCGGTGCGACGTGACGGAGCGCGCGGCGGTGCGCGCCGCGGCGCTGGAGGCGCTCGCCGCCTTCGGCAAGGTTCACGTCGTCTGCAACAATGCCGGCGTCGCGGTCGGCGGCCCGCTCGGCACGGTGCGCGAGCGCGACTGGGACTGGATCATCGACGTCAACCTGAAAGGCGTGGTTTACGGCGTCGAAACCTTTGTGCCGCTGATTCGCAGTCATGGCGAAGGCGGGCACATCGTCAACACCGCATCGATGGCGGGGATGATCTCGCCGCCGGGGCTGGAGCCCTATTGCGCCACAAAATACGCGGTCGTGGCGATGAGCGAAGGCTGGTTCCAGCAACTGGCGCCGCTGAACATCGGCCTGTCGGTGCTCTGTCCCGGCTTCGTCAAGACGCGCATCCACGAAAGCGGCCGGGCGCGGCAGGACAAATATGGCGGCATCGGAGACGTCGATCCTGGCGTCGCGGAGACGCGCGAGCAGGCGGCGCAGAACGTGCTGAGCGGCGTCGATCCCGACATCGTCGGGCGGTGCGTGCTCGAAGCCGTGCGCAATGGCGAGCTTTACATCTTCACCCATCCGGCGATGCGTCCCTTCGTCGAGGCGCGGTTCCAGATGATCCTGGCCGCGTTCGACGCCGCGTCGAACGCGCCCGCGCTCGCCGCCGTCAAGGATCACAACCCCGTCACGCTTCTCACGCCGCAGGTCCAGCCATGAAGTTCGGCATCTTCTACGAGCATCAATTGCCGCGTCCCTGGAAGGACGGCGACGAGCTGAAACTGTTCCAGGACGCGCTCGACCAGGTCGAGCTGGCCGATAGGCTCGGCATCGATCACGCCTGGGAGGTCGAACATCATTTCCTGGAGGAATATTCCCATTCCTCCGCGCCGGAAGTGTTCCTCGCCGCCTGCTCGCAGCGCACCAAAAACATCCGGCTGGGCCACGGCATCGTGCTGATGCCGCCGGGCTACAACCATCCCGCCCGCGTCGCCGAGCGCATCGCCACGCTCGACCTGGTGTCGAATGGACGCGTCGAATTCGGCACCGGCGAATCCTCCGCCAATCTCGAACTGGGCGGCTACAACGTGCCGGTCGAGCAGAAGCGCGCGATGTGGCGCGAGAGCGTCGAGCAATGCCTCAACATGATGGTGATTGACCCCTATCCGGGCTTCAAAGGGCAGTTCTTCGACATGCCCTGCCGCAACATCGTCCCCAAGCCGGTGCAGAAGCCGCATCCGCCGGTCTGGGTCGCCTGCTCGAACCGCGAGACCATCAAGCTGGCGGCGCGGCTGGGCATCGGCGCCCTGACCTTCGCCTTCGTCGATCCGGCGGAGGCCAGGCAATGGGTCGATGATTACTACCGAATTATAAAAGAGGAATGCGTGCCGATCGGCCACGCAGTGAATGCCAACATCGCGATGATCACCGGCTTTTCGGTGCACCGCGATCACGACGAAGCGCTGCGCCGCGGCCTCGACGGGTTCCGCTTCTTCGGCTACGCGCTCGGCCATCATTATATCTTCGGCGAGCACAAGCCCGGCCGCACCGACATCTGGAAGAACTTCGAACAGGCGCGCGCGCTGATGCCGGCCAATCCCGGCGCCGCCGGCATGGGCACGCCCGATGAGATGCGCGCGCATCTGCGCAAATTCGCCGAGGCGGGCGTCGACCAGGTCGCGTTCATCCAGCAGGGCGGGCGCAACAGGCACGAACATATTTGCGAGGCGCTCGAACTGTTCGGCCGCGACATCATGCCGGAATTCAAGGCGCGTGCGGCCGAACGGCAGACCAGGAAGGCGGAAGAACTCGCGCCCTTCATCGAACAGGCCTTCGCACGCAAAGAAAAGATGAAGGCCCTGGCCGACGACGAAATTCCCACCGTCCCGGCGCTGGGCCGTCAGATCGCCCAGCCACAGCTTGCCGATCCCGCCGAGCAGGACGCCGCGCGCCGTTTCAGCGAGGCCAACGCCGTGCCTTTGAGCGATCCCCTGGCGAAACCCGCCGCGGAATGATCCGCGAGCCAGAGATTATGCAACCATAGATATATTGTCGGAATAGTTGTGTTGCGGCCTAATTCGTTTGGGCCGTGCGACATCGCAAGTCGGCGGCCGCGTCGGTTCGGTTGCGTTTCTCATCTCGAAGTCTTGGCGGTTGGGGCGGGATGACATCCTTCCACAGGGGAACGGACGCGTGCCTGCTGCAGGCGCGCGATGGCGCAGCCGCGGCGTATGACGCCGGCGAAGCCGATCTCGATCTTTATTTGCGCCGCCTGTTCCTGCCGCTTGGACGTGACGGCGAAGAACCGATCGTCGCGACGGCCGATCCGGGCGCGGAAAACGTCGCGTGGCTTGGCGCCGCTTATCCCGGTGCGCGTCTCGTCTTCGTCCCTAGGCCGCAGTTGATCGCGGAAATCCGGCGGCGCTTCGATCGTCGCCTGACGCAGGATGCGATCTTCGCGCTGGCGCGGGAAACGCCCGCGCTGTCGGCGCAGCGCGTGGTCACGCGCGGACAGACGATCGCGCTTGGGGGTTTCGCGGCGGCGGTCGTCGTCGCCGCGTGGCGCGCGCCGCTCGCGGTGCTGGGGGCGCTGGTCGCGCTGATGTCGCTCATCTTCACAGTGAGCGTGCTGTTCCGCGCCATGCTGGCTTGGCTCGGGGCCCTGCCGAAAAATCCCGGCACGCCCGCCGCGCAACCCGGCGCCGCGGATTCCACGCTGCCGCCTTATACCATCATGGTCCCGCTCTATCGCGAGGCGCGCGTGCTGCCCACGCTCGTCCGCGCGCTGCGGGCGCTCGACTATCCGGCCGACCGTCTGCAGATCCTGCTGGTGGTCGAGGCGGACGATCTCGAGACGGCTGCCGCGGCCGAGGCGATGGGCGGCCCGTTCGACGTGGTTCGCGTGCCGCCGAGCCTGCCCAGGACCAAGCCCAAGGCCGCCAATTTCGCGTTGCGCCTGGCGCGCGGCGAATTCGTGGTGATCTTTGATGCCGAGGACCGCCCCGAGCCCGACCAGCTTCGCAAGGCGGTCGCCGCGTTCCGCCGCCGCCCGCGCACCACGGCCTGCCTGCAGGCACGGCTCGCCTTCTTCAACTGCAACGAAAACTGGCTGACCAAACTTTTTGCCCTCGATTACGATTTGTGGTTCGGCGTGTTCCTGCCGGGCCTCGACCGGATCGGCGTGCCGATGCCGCTGGGCGGAACCTCGAACCATTTCCGCACCTCGGTGCTGCGCGCGATCCATGCCTGGGATCCGTTCAACGTCACCGAGGACGCCGATCTCGGCCTGCGGCTGGCGCAGCTGGGCTATCTCGTCTCGATGCTGGATTCGACGACCCATGAGGAAGCGCCGGCGCGGCTGGACGTCTGGATCCGGCAGCGCTCGCGCTGGCTGAAAGGCTATATGCAGACCTGGCTGGTGCATGGCCGAAGCGCGCCGGCCGTGATCGGACGGGTGGGACTGGGCGGCTTCCTGGCCTTCCAGCTTTTCATCGGCGGCGCGGTCCTCTCGGCGCTGGTCAATCC
>JAATGL010000177.1 GCA_015654705.1 Alphaproteobacteria bacterium
CGATGCCTTCGCCCTGCGGCGCGTAAAGCGCGGGCTGGAAGCGGTCGAAGCTGCCGACCAGCGCGCCGTTGACCAGCCAGGTGAGCGGCCCGCGCCCGCCATCGGCCTTCAGCACGATGGTCCGGTCGCGTGCGTCGGCCGACGGCAGCGGCACCGTCGCGCCGTTGGGCGGGAAGGCGATCGACGGCGGCGGGATCACCGTCTGCACAGGCGTCTTGGGTTCGCTCTCGCGGGTGAAGGCGCGCAGCGACGCCGGCAATTGCGCACCCGACGAAACGACGATCGCGCCGGCCGGAACCGGCGGCGGCTGGCGCCTGTCGTCGGGCAGGAGATCGAAGGTCTTGAGCAGGATCGGCGCCGCCGCGTCGCGCCCGACATGGCCGGGACGCGGCGTGCCGTCGGCGCGGCCGACCCACACGCCGACCGTATAGTCGTTGGAGAAGCCCACCGACCAGGCGTCGCGGAAGCCGTAGGAGGTGCCGGTCTTGAAGCCGATGGTGCGCTTGCGCTCCAGCCCCTGCCCCATCGCCCAGCCGTCCGGCAAATTCACGCCGTCGAGGATCTGGTGCAGGTAAAAGGCGGCGACCGGGCCGAACAGGCGGTGCTTCGGCGCCTCCGGCGCGTCGGCGAGGATGCGCAAGCCCCGCGCGCTGCCGCCCTCCGCGATGCCGGCATAGAGCATGGTGATGTCGGCGAGGCTGATACCGAGGCCTCCCAGCGCCACCGGCACGCTCGGCGCCGCACCCTGCGTCGGGAACGCCAGATGCGCCCCGGCATTGGACAGCGCCAGCGTGAAGGCCAGCGGCCCGACGCGGTCCAGCACCATCACCGCCGGCACGTTCAAGGACATGCGCAGCGCGTCGCGCGCCGTGATCTCGCCCTGGAAGCCGCCGTCGAAATCGCGCGGCGCGTAATCGCCGAAATTGGTCGGCGCGTCCTCCATGCGGCTGTCGGGATGCAGGATCAATTCGTCGAAGGCGAGGCCGTAGATGAATGGCTTCAGCGCCGAGCCCGGCGAGCGCGCGCGCCGCGCCAGGTCGATCTGTCCGGCGCGGCCCCAGTAATCGGTGCCGCCGACATAGGCCAGCACGTTGCGCGTGCGGTTCTCCACCACGATGATGGCGAGCGCGGCGCCGTCGTCGAAATAGCCGCTCTCCTGCAGCGCCAGCCGCTCCACCGCGCCCTGCAGCGCCGCGTCCAGCGTGGTGACGATGCGTGGACGCCGGCCGACACGCACCAGGCGGTCGGCCAGGTGCGGCGCCGCCAGCGGCATCGCCTGGCGCGCGAAGGGCACGCCCTCTTTCATCGCCACGCGCGCGTCCGAGGCGCTGACCACGCCCTCCGCCACCATGCGGTTCAGGACCTTGTCGCGGCCCTTGGCGGCGGCGATGGCATGGCGGTCGGGGCGCTGCCTGACCGGCGATTGCGGCAGCGCCACCAGCAGCGCCGCCTCGGCCAGATCGATCGCGCCCGGCTCCTTGCCGAAATAGGACAGCGCGGCGGCGCGCACGCCCTCCAGATTGCCGCCGAACGGCGCCAGCGTCAGATAGAGCGAGAGGATTTCGTCCTTCGAATAGCGCTCCTCCAATTGCACCGCGCGCACCATCTGGAACAGCTTGGTGACGACGCCCCGGGGCCTTGGTTCGAGTAGGCGCGCCACCTGCATGGTCAGCGTCGAGCCGCCGGAGACGATACGGCCGGCGCTTGCGTATTGCAGCGCCGCGCGCGCCATCGCCAGCGGATCGACGCCGAAATGATCGTCGAAGCGGCGGTCTTCGTAGGCTTTCAGCAGCGCCAGATAGCGCGGGCTCACGTCGCGCAGCGACGTCCGGATGCGCCAGTAGCCGTCCCTGGTCAGATAGGCGCGCAGCAGCACGCCGTCCCGGGCCACCACTTCCGGCGACACATTGCGCGCCCGCGTCATGTCCGGCGGATTGGCGACATCGGCCGCCGCGACGGCACAGGCGATGCCGAACAGCGCGAACGCGACGGACACAAGACGCGGAGACGTCAACACCATCGAAGGGTTCGTCGCTACTTGATCGTCACGCTGCCGAGCGTCGTGCGGGCCAGCACGCTGGGCGCGTACATGTCCTGCACCACGCCGGCCGGCATCACGAAGGTGCCGGTGGTCACGGCGCGCGCGATATAGGCGAGGCGGAAGGCCGGCTGCGGCTCCGGCTTGTCGGAATGGGTGGCGCGGTATTCCGAGCCGATGTCGAAGGCGGCCACGAAGCGGTCGTCGCGCGCGTCGGCCATCGTGGTGTCGCTGAGCGTGCCGGCCCAGGGATAGGGCTTGCCGGCGTCGCCGGAAATCGGCTGCTCGATCTCGAGCCCCGCCGGCAACAGGTCGATGGCGCCCATCTGGTGACGGTAATTGTTGGACATCTGGCCGTTCAGCACGATCATCACGCGGTCGTTCTGATGCAGGTTGGAAAGATCGGCCGGCGTGCCGCTCATCGTCCACACGCTCTTGGAAAGCGTCACGCCATCGGCGGCCGCCGGCAGCGGCAGCGCCGGCGTGCCCTGCACCGAGACCGTGCGCCACACGCCGGCATCGCCTTTGTTCAGCAGCGTCAGCCCGGCGCCCAATTGCGCGAGAGACGGCGACAGGCGGATCGCGCCGTCGCGCGGCAGCACAGGCTTGCCGTCGAGCAGGATGTCGAGCGGCGTGCGCTGTCTGGTCAGCGCGTAGGCGGCGCGCAGCATCCAGGCCTTTTCCTGCGTCGTCGTGGCGTTGAGCCGCATGTCGACGGCATCGCTTTTCTGCAGGAAGGCCGGGATCAGTTGCGCCTCGCCGCTTTCCGCCGCCAGCGCCGTGGCGCCCGCCAGGTCGCGCAGCAGCGAGCCGTAATCGGCGTCGGAATAGTCCTGCGGCCGGGCGCTGAGCGCGATGTCGCGGGCGCGGTTGAAGCCGGTCGCGGCGCGCGAGCGGTCGCCCGCTTCCGCCGCCGCCGCGCCGGTCAGCGCCGCCGCGATGGCAGTCTTCATCTCGGCGCCGCGGGTGTCGCTGAAATAGCGCAGGTCGCTCAGATTGACCTGGCCGATGCGCGCCAGCAGGTAGAACGCATAGGCACGCGTCGCATCGTCGGACGAATCCGACGAAGCCGTGGTCTTCAGCCAGGACGCGCCGCGGCGCAGAGCATCATTGGCGACGACATAGCCCTTCTGCTTGGCCTGATAGAGGAAGTCGAGCGCGAACACCGAAATCCACGGCTCGGCGTCGGAGCCCGGCGCCCACATGCCGAAATTGCCGGCATAGTTCTGCATGTCGAGCACGGCATCGACCGCCTGCTGCTCGCGGTCGTGCAGGGCGCGGTCCTGCGGCAGGCCGGCCAGCCCCGCCAGATCGTTGAAGACCAGCAGCGGCATGGCGCGGCTGGTGGTCTGCTCGATGCAGCCATAGGGATATTTGTCGAGCCATTTGAGCAGGCCGGGCACGTCGTTGTAGCCGTGCGACGCCGACACCGTCAGCGCCACATTGGCCGTGCCGGGGATCACGTCGGCGACCAGGGACTTGTCTGCCGTGTAGCTCTGGCCGGGCGCGAAGGGCGCGATGTCGTCGCGCGCGATGTCGAGCTGGGGCGCGCGCGACTGGATCGGCCAGGAATGGGAGACGCTGAAGCCGCCGGGTCCGGTGACCTTCAGCGCGATGGTGGCGACGCCGATGCCGCTCGCGCTCACCTCCACCGGCACCAGGATGCGCTGGCCGACGCCGAGCGTGCGGTTGACGACGGTCGGCACATTGCCCGCCAGCGCCAGCGGCGCGCCGGCCGTCACCGTCGCGGTGTAATTGCCAGGCTTGCCCTCGACATTGTTGAGATTGAGCGCCGCCAGCGCATGGTCGCCCGGCGCCAGGAAGCGCGGCAGCACGATGTCGGCGACGACGGAATCGCGCACCGTCATCGGCCGGTCGGCATGGCCGAGCTTGCCGGCGCTGAACGCCACCGCCATCAGCCGCAGCTCACCGTTGAAGTCCGGCACGTCGAGCCTGACGTTGGCGACGCCGCCGGCGCCGATCTTCACCAGGCCCGAGAACAGCGCCACGGTGCGGGTCGGCACCACGCTGAGCGAGCGGCCGCCGAAGCTGTCGCCGCCCTCGCGCATCGACCCCACGGCGCCTTTCTCGGCCTTGATCAGGCGTCCGTAATCGTCGCGCATGCCGACGCCCAGCCGGCGCTTGCCGAAATAATAGCCGACCGGATCGGGCGATTTGTAATCGGTGAGCTGAAGGATGCCTTCATCCACCGCGGCGAGCGTGATGTACGCATCCTCGCCGTCGCCAAGGCCCTTCAGCGTCACCGGAATGACGACCTTCTGGCGCGGCAGCACCTTTTGCGGCCCGCCGATCGTCGCGGTGATGGTGCGCTCGCTGTTGTCGAGCTGGAGCCAGGCGAGGCCGATGGCGCGCACCGGCTCATGGCCCGTCGACTCGTTGAGCGGACGGTAGTCGGTGACCAGCACATAGGCGCCCGGGCCCCAATCGGCCGAGACC
>JAATGL010000086.1 GCA_015654705.1 Alphaproteobacteria bacterium
GCTCCGCCATCGGCGGCATGAAGGAGACGCAGGAGATGATCGATTTCTGCGCCGAGCACGGCATCGTCAGCGATATCGAGGTCATTCCGATCCAGGCGGTGAACGAGGCCTATGAGCGTCTTCCGAAGAATGACGTAAAGTATCGCTTCGTCATCGACATGGCATCGCTGCGCAACGCCGCCTGAGGGAGAACAGACATGCTGCCCAAACGCAAACTAGGAAATCTCGAAGTCTCCGCCATCGGGCTGGGCTGCATGGGCATGAGCCATGCCTACGGCACGCCGGACGATGCGGAATCCGTCGCCACCATCCATCGCGCCATCGAGCTTGGCTGCACGTTTCTCGATACGGCCGAGGTCTATGGCCCGTTCACCAACGAGGAATTGCTCGGCCGGGCGCTGAAGGGTCGGCGCGGGCAGGTGACGCTCGCCACCAAGTTCGGCTTCGTCATCGGTGGCGGCCCATTCCAGGGCACCGACAGCCGGCCGGCGCATATCCGCGAGGTGGTGGAAGCGTCGCTGAAGCGGCTCCAGACCGACCGCATCGATCTGCTCTATCAGCACCGTGTCGATCCCAATGTGCCGATCGAGGATGTCGCGGGCGCCGTGAAGGACTTGATCGCGGAGGGAAAGGTGCTGCATTTCGGTCTCTCCGAGGCCGGCGAGAAGACGATCCGCCGTGCCCATGCGGTGCAGCCGGTCGCCGCTTTGCAAAGCGAGTATTCGATCTGGGAGCGCGGGATCGAGGATCGTATCGTCCCGGCCCTCGACGAACTTGGCATCGGCCTTGTGCCGTTCAGCCCGCTGGGCCGCGGCTTCCTCACCGGCGACGCGAAACGCGCCGAGGACTATGCGCCGAACGATTTCCGCGCCAAAAACGATCCGCGCCTTCAGGGCGATCATTTCGCGGCGAATCTGCGCATCGCCGACCTGGTGCATGAGATCGCGACGGCGCATGAGGCGAAGCCGGCGCAGGTCGCGCTCGCCTGGCTGCTGCAGCGCGGGCCGCATGTCGTTCCGATCCCCGGCACCAAGCGGCGCAAATATCTGGAAGAGAATCTCGGCGCCGCGGCGCTGACCCTGACGCCGCGGGACGTGGCGAAGCTCGATGGCGTGTCGGTCTCCGGCCCGCGCTACACCGAACGCGGGCTCGCCATGGTCGATCGCTGAGAGTGCCGGGACGCGCCGTTTTTGCGCCCTGACTCGATCAGCCGCCGCACGATCAGAGCTGGATCGCGACCGATTTGGTTTCGAGGAAGGTTTCGATGCCTTCCCTGCCGTTCTCGCGGCCCCAGCCCGACTGCCTGTAGCCGCCGAACGGCAAGGCGTTGTCGAGGCCGGCGCCGCCGTTCACGCGTATCGTGCCCGAGCGGATCCTCTTTGCGAGCTTGTGCGCGATGCTGAGATTCTGCGTCCAGATATAGGCCGAAAGCCCATAGGTCGTGTCGTTCGCCGTCGCCGCCAGGCGGTCGATGCCCTCGTCGTTCATCGGCATGGCGCAGACCACCGGACCGAAGATTTCCTCGCGCACCACCGCCATGTCGCGGTTGGTCTGCGCAAGGACGGTCGGCTGCATGAAATATCCCTGATTGCCGATGCGGTCGCCCCCGGTGACGACCTCCGCGCCGTCCTGCCTGCCGGACTGAATGTAGCCGGAGACGCGATCGAGCTGCTTCTGCGAGATCAGCGGGCCCATCTGCGTGCCGGGCTCCTGGCCCGAGCCCACCTTGATCTTCTGCGCATAGGCGGCGACGCCGTCGACCACCTTGTCGAAGATTTTCTCATGCACATACAGACGCGAGCCGGCGACGCAAACCTGCCCGGCGTTGCTGAAGATGCCGTTCGCGGCGCCCTCGGTCGCCTTTTCGATGTCGGCGTCGGGGAAGATGAAAACCGGCGACTTGCCGCCAAGCTCCAGCGACACGCGTTTCAAATTGCCGGTCGCCATCTGGACGATCGCCTTGCCGGTGGCGGTCGAGCCGGTGAACGAGATCTTGTCGACGTCCGGATGCTCGGCGAGCGCCTTGCCCGCGGTCGTGCCGAAGCCCGTCACGATATTGACGACACCCGCTGGAATGCCGACGTCCTGGATCAGCTGGCCGAGGCGGATCGCAGTGAGCGGCGTCAACTCGGCGGGCTTCAGCACGATCGTGCAGCCGGCCGCCAGCGCGGGCGCGATCTTGGCGACCGCGATCAGGAGCGGCCCGTTCCACGGCGTGATCGCACCGACGACGCCGACAGGCTCCTTCAACGTATAGGCATGATGGTTGGGGGCGGAAAGTGTCGGCGTCTCGCCGTTGACCTTGCCGACCCAGCCGGCGTTGTAGCGAAGGGTCTCGATGGGCGCCATGCCCGCGATGAAGCGCGCCGCGCCGACCGGCATTCCATTGTCGAAGCTCTCCAGCAGGGCGATATCGTCGATCTCCGCCTCTATGGCGTCGGCGAGTCTCAGGAGCAGACGCTGCCGGGCCGAGGGCGGCAGGTTCGTCCACGCGCCGCTCTCGAACGCCCTGCGTGCGGCCTTCACCGCGAGGTCGATGTCGGCGGCATCGCCCGCCGCGACGCGCGCGAAGGCGAGGCCGGTCGCGGGATTGATGACGTCGAACGTCTCCCCGGACCGGGCCGGCACCCATTCGCCGCCGATAAAGAGCTTGTGCGGCTCCGCGAGGAATTTCGAACTCATCGGCTGCAGGCGATCCGGAAAAACGGCTTGGTTCATGATCTGGCTCCCATAGTCCCAAACTGGGCGATCGGCACTCTGTCCGCGCGAATTTTACCAGTCCGTCTGCCCGCTCGCTATATCCCGCCGAATATAACGGATGCGGGGCAGGGGACGGAACGCGAACGCCGCGCGGGGCACCCGAAATCGGTATCGTCCGGCGCGACGGCCCTTCGATCAATAGACTTCGAACAGGCCTGCGGCGCCCATGCCGCCGCCGATACACATCGAGACGACGGCGTTTTTCGCGCCCCGGCGCTTGCCCTCCATCAGGGCGTGGCCGGCCAGGCGCGCGCCGGTCATGCCGAAGGGATGGCCGATGGCGATCGAGCCGCCATTGACATTGTACTTGGCGGGATCGATGTGCAGCGTATCGCGGCAATAGAGGCACTGACTGGCAAAGGCCTCGTTCAGTTCCCACAGGTCGATGTCGTCGACCGTCAGATCGTGGCGCTTGAGCAGGCGCGGCACCGCGAAGACCGGACCGATCCCCATCTCGTCGGGCCGGCAACCGGCGACCGCCCAGCCCTTGAAGGCACCCAGCGCCTGAAATCCGCGCCGCTCGGCTTCCTTGGCTTCCATCAGCACCACCGCCGCGGCACCGTCGGACAATTGGCTGGCGTTTCCGGCGGTGACGAATTTGTCCGGGCCCTTCACCGGCGCGAGCTTGGCGAGACCGTCCAGCGTCGTGTCGGGACGATTGCATTCATCGCGATCGACCGTGTAGTCGACCAGCGACTCCGCCTTGGTCTCCTTGTCGATCTTCTTCATGGAGGTCTTCACCGGGATGATCTCGTCCTTGAACTTTCCGGCCTGCTGCGCCGCGGCCATGCGGCGCTGCGATTCCAGCGAATATTCGTCCTGATATTCGCGCGAAAGATGATAGCGGGCCGCGACGACGTCGGCCGTGTCGATCATCGGCATCCAGAAATCGGGATAGAGCTCGGTCAGATATGGCTCCTGGCCGCCGCCGCCGCCGCCCTGGAAGCTGATCGAATCGACGCCGCAGCCGACCATGATCTCCGCGCCGTCCTCCACGATGTGGTTGGCGGCGATGGCGATCGCGTTGAGGCCGGAGGAGCAGGCGCGGTGGACCTGGACCCCGGCCGTCGTCACCGGCAGGCCCGCCAGCAGCGCCGCCGCGCGGCCGACATTGCCCGACGCGGCGACGCAGCCCGCGACGACATCCTCGACCTCGGCAGGATCGACCTTGGCGCGCGCGACCGCGTGGCGGATCGCATGGCCCAGCATCGTCATGTTCGGGGTGACGTTGAACCCGCCGCGATGGGACTTGGCCAATCCCGTGCGGGCATAGGAAACGATGACGGCTTCACGCATCTGGTTCACCTCGCGTCCAAAAACTTCTCGCCGTCCGCCGCAAGCCTTTCCAGCAGGGGCGAGGGCTTGAAATCGTCGCCCATCTGCGCCTGGAACGCCTTCATCCTGGCAAGTACCTTATCGAGGCCGATCCGGTCCCCATAATACATCGGCCCGCCGCGATAGACCGGCCAGCCATAGCCGTTGATCCAGACGATGTCGATATCGGAGGCGCGGATCGCCTTTTTTTCGTCGAGGATATTCGCGCCTTCGTTGATCATCGGATAGAGCGTGCGCTCGAGGATTTCCGCGTCGGAGATTACGCGCGGATCGATGCCGTTCCTGATCCGCAAATCCCGGATGATCTTCTCCGTCACCGGCGACGGCCTGGCGTTGCGGTTCTCGTCATAATCGTAATAGCCGGCCCCGGTCTTCTGGCCGCGGCGATCCATCTCGCACAGCACCTCGCGCAGCGTTTCCCCCTTCGAAGTCTCCCTCACCCAGCCGATGTCGAGACCGGCCAGGTCGCCCATCGCGAACGGTCCCATCGGGAAGCCGAAATCGTAGAGCACGCGGTCCACGTCCCACGGCATGGCGCCTTCCAGCACCAGCTTCTGCGCCTCGCGCGAGCGCTGCGCCAGCATGCGGTTGCCCACGAAGCCCGGCCCGACGCCGACCAGCACGCCAACCTTGCCGATGGTCTTGGCGAGTTTCATCGCAGTGGCGATAACCGCCTTCGAGGTCTTTGCGCCGCGCACGATTTCCAGCAGCCGCATTACATTGGCCGGCGAAAAGAAATGCAGGCCGATGACGGATTCGAGACGCCCTGTCGCGCCCGCGATCTCGTCGATGTCGAGATAGGACGTGTTGCTGGCCAGGATCGCACCCTGCCTGACGATGCCGTCGAGCCGGCGGAAGACGTCCTTCTTGACGTCCATCTGCTCGAACACCGCCTCGATCACCAGATCGCAATCGGCAAGGTCTTGGAGGTTCAGTGAGCCGGTCAGGAGGCCCATGCGCGTCTCGACGTCCTCCGCCGTGAAGCGGCCGCCCCTGGCGCTGCGCTCGTAATTCCTGCGCACCACGCCGAGCCCGCGATCGAGCGCGTCCGGCGCCGCTTCGACGATCGTCACCGGGACGCCGGCATTGGCGAAATTCATCGCGATGCCGCCACCCATCGTGCCGGCGCCGACCACGCCGACCTTGCGGATCGGAAGCGTGGCCGTGTCGTCCGGCACGTCGGGAATCTTGTTGGCCTGGCGTTCCGCGAAGAAGGCGTAACGCTGCGCCGCCGATTGCGGCCCCGTCATCAGTTCCAGGAACAGCTTGCGCTCGGTCTTGAGGCCCTCCTCGAAGGGCAGGCTCACTGCCGCCTCGATGCACCGGATGTTGCTTTCCGGCGCCTGGAAACCGCGAAATTTGCGCGCTTTGGCCTTGCGGAAATTCTCGAAAATCTTGGGATGGTCTCTGGCGGCCTCCACCTTCGCGTTGTTCTCGCGCACCTTCCTGAGCGGCTTGTTCTCGGCTACGATTCTGCGGGTGAACGCGACGGCGGTCTGCTTTAGCGTGCCTTCCGGCGCCAGTTCATCGACCAGACCCATTTCCAGGCATTGCCTGGCCGGGACGTGCTGGCCGCTGGTGACCATCTCAAGCGCCTTCTCAACGCCCACGATGCGCGGCAGGCGCTGGGTCCCGCCGGCGCCGGGCAGCAGACCCAGATTCACTTCGGGAAGGCCGCATCTGGCGCTCGGCACCGCCACGCGATAATGGGCGCAGAGTGCGACCTCCAACCCGCCGCCCAGTGCGGTGCCGTGAATCGCGGCGACCACGGGCTTCGGCGAATCTTCCATCGCGGCCTGCACGTCGAACAGGCTCGTGCCTTTCATCTGGCTGCCGAACTCGGAGATGTCGGCGCCGGCGATGAAGGTGCGTCCCTCACAGATCCGCACGATCCCCTTCACTTGTGGATCGGCAACAGCCTGCCGGAAGCCCGCCGCCAGGCCGTCGCGCACCGCGGCCGAAAGCGCGTTCACCGGCGGCGAATTGAGCGTGACGATGGCGATGTCGCCGTCTTTCGAAAGATCGGTGACCGGATTGATCGCGGTCATGGTGCCTCCCTGGCCCTGTTCTGATTGGGTGACAAAAAATCAGGGCCGCGCCGAAGAGTCGAGTCGTTTTAGCGGGCCTGATCGAACTGCCGGCGCGCATTCTCGAAGGTTTGGATGTGCTCCGCCACCCAGCGCCAGAGCGGCATGACCTGGAGCAGAAAGTCGCGGCCCAATGGCGTCAACTCGTATTCGACTCGCGGAGGTACCTGCGGATAGAGCGTGCGGGTCAGAAGACCGTCGCGTTCCAGATGGCGAAGCGTCTGGGTCAGCACCTTCTGGCTGATGCCATCCACCCGCTCATGCAAGCGCGAGAATCGCAACGGTCCGCCATTCTCCGCCAGCACGTTCAATACCCACAGCGGCCATTTGCCCGCGATCCGGTCGAGCAATTCCCGGGAGAGGGCGTCCTGCGCCTCGGTGAGTGTGTCGCAGATCGCGGCCGCCTCATTCGCGAAATCTATAGTTACCATATGGTATGTATAGTTCATTCAGGTACCTTCTTTCAATCGGAAACAAAGGTTCTTATTTGCCGTTTGGCCGATGGCATCGGATGGACAGGAGATTGGACATGGCATGGACCGCGAGCAGCATCCCCTCACAGGCCGGCAAAACCGCAATCGTCACGGGGGCGGGCGGGCTTGGCCATGAGACCGCATTGGAGCTGGCGCGCGCCGGCGCCGAAGTCGTTCTCGCCGGACGCAATGCAGACAAAGGCCGAGAATCCGTTGCAAAAATCGTTGCACGGGTTCCCGCCGCGAAAATCCGGTTCGAACATCTCGATCTGGCAAGCCTCGCATCGGTAGCCGATTTTGCCGCCCGCGTCTCGGGCGTGCTCCCGAGCCTTGATGTCCTCGTCAACAACGCCGGCGTGATGACACCGCCCAGGCGCCGGACAACGGCGGACGGATTCGAATTGCAGTTCGGCACCAATTATCTCGGCCATTTCGCGCTGACGGCAAACCTGCTGCCTTTGCTGCGCCGAGCGGCGCATCCGCGCGTCGTCAATGTCAGCAGCAGCGCAAACCGCACCGGCACCATCCAGTTCGATGATCTGCAATTCGAGAAACGCTATCCGCCGTGGGCCGCATACAGCCAATCCAAACTCGCCAATCTGCTTTTCACTTTGGAACTTCAGCGGCGCAGCGATGCCCATGGCTGGGGGCTGATGAGCAATGCCGCGCACCCGGGCTATGCGCTGACCGAACTGATCCCCAATGGGCCCGGCACGAAAGGTGTTTTCGCGGCGCTAAGCCGCTTTCTGGCCCTTTTCCTCAGCCATTCGGCCACCGCTGGTGCCCTGCCCACGCTGTTTGCCGCGACCTCTCCCGACGCAAAGCCCGCCGGCTATTATGGCCCTGACGGTCCTTTCGAACTGAAAGGGCCGCCGGCGCCCGCCAGGATCGTCAAAAAGGCCCGGGACCAGGCCGTGGCGAGACGGCTCTGGGAGATTTCGCAGGAGCTTGCCGGTGTGCGCTTCGATGGATGATCTGACGGCCTCGCTTCGGACGGGCCCGGCGCCATGTCGCAGACATCACCACGCAGGTGAAACTTTGTTGCGCACGTAGCGTTACAAATGGGCACTTTTTGCTAACCTCATAAACGAATTGACATGGGTCATAAGCGGAAAAACGGTCGGATTTCTTTGAACTGTGGCTTTCCGCTCTGATAAGCTTGGTAAGCATCCAGGGATGGGACGAAGCGGCCAGGGTATCATGAGGGGATTTGTCATCCGCGCGTTCTGCGTGGCGGGCTTGCTTGCTTTTCCGGCAAGCGGCGCGCTGGCGGGGTCCGTTGCGCGCGCGGCAAACCCTCTTGACCTGACCTCCTACACGACGATCGTCGATCAGGATACGGCGCCGCAGACGCGCCTCGCCGGGGAATTTGACCCCGGACGTCCGGTCATGCTGCCGATCGCGTCCTACGGACCGCCCGTCCAAAGCAGTTACAGTGCCATCGGGCATCTGGCGTTGCTGGACGACCTGTCGCTGGATTTCGGGACTGGCGCGGGCGTCGCGCCACGGTTCGATTCCTACAGCACGCGCACGGGCAGCGCCGATGACGGTCTGTTCTTCTCCGCAGCGGCCGTCGATTTGCCCTACGTGTCGCTGGCGGACGGCGGATCCTTCGCGAGCGCGAATCTCGCGCTTCCCGGCGGCCTGCGCCTCACCCTCGGCGAGGCGTCGCTGGCCCCGGGACTCGGCGCCTATTCCACCAGCGCGTCCGCGACCGTGGCGCGGATGGGCGGCGCGCCACTTCCCTATGATTTGCGCAGCGCCAATTCGCTTCTGGCCGGCGTGTCGTGGAACTTTGCGCCGTGGGGCGGCATCGGCCTGACGGGATCGCAGACCTCCGAGCACAACGGCCTGCTCGGCAATTTCAGCACCGACGTGCGGGCGGCCGACACCGCGGCGCTGGATGTTTCGGCGCGCGTGGAACTGGGCGGCGGCTGGATGACGACCGCCTCGTTCGCGGATGCAATCACCAAGCTCGATCTGAAGCCCGGCCTCGGCGCGCCGGACGATCTGCGCACGCGTTCCTACGGTCTGGCCGTCGCCAAGCGGGGCCTGTTCGGCAACGACGCAATGGGCATCGCCATCACGCGGCCGGCGCCCGGCAGCGCGGAGGACGGCCAATTCGCGCTGGTCCCGGAGGTCGATGCGAGCCCGCAATTGTTCGCCGGCAACCACCTGCTGGACAGTCAGGCGCCGGAGACGGATTTCGAAGTCGGCTATGTCACGACCTTCCTCGACGGTTCGGTCGCGTTGCAGACCAACGCCGCCTATCAGGTGAATTTCGCCGGCCAGTCCGGCACCAACGCGGTTTCGCTGCTGTCGCGCGCCAAGATCAAATTCTGATCCACGCCGCGGTTGAACCAGCGGCAGCCCTTTGCAGTTCCCACTTCCGCTTAGGCTTTGACCCCTTCATGGCGGTGATGCGTTAACGGTTTCTTCGCATCGGGCATGGACGCCCGTGGTTTCTTTCCCGTAGTCTCCTTTCCGAGTGGGGAAGGCCGACAGTGCACACGATACGCGCGCTCGTTTTTTCATGGCTTGGTCTGTCGCTGGCGGGGTGTGCAAGCGCACAGACCTGGGTGGCCGGCGACCCGCTCGAGCCGTTCAACCGCCTGGTTTTCGATTTCAATCAAAAGCTCGACCGCAACGCCGCGCTGCCGGCGGCCGTCTTCTACAAATCGACCGTGCCGGGCAGCGTGCGCGACGGCGTGCACAATGTGCTGTCGAACATCGGCCTGCCCGTGACCTTCGCCAATGACATTCTTCAGGGCGAGTTTTCCCGCGCGGGCACGTCCGCCGGCCGGTTCTGCGTCAACACGACGGTCGGCGTTGTGGGCATCATGGACCCCGCCACCGACATGGGCCTGCCGCTGCAACAGGAGGATTTCGGCCAGACGCTCGGGGTCTATGGCGTGCCGTCGGGGCCTTATCTGGTGCTTCCGCTCTTGGGCGCCGCCTTGCCGCGCGACGTGGTCGGGCGGATTTTCGTCGATCATTATTTCAGTCCGCTCGGCTATGCCGACTATCACGGAAAATACTACGTCTCGATCGGCGAGCGCCTGTTCTCGACCGTCGACGGGCGGGCGCGCGCCATCGACCAGCTGCGCGACATCGAGCGCAGCTCGCTCGACCACTACGTGGCGATGCGCGACGCCTATATCCAGCGCCGCGAGGATCAGATTCACAATCGCCTGCCGGAAGATGCCGATCCCATGGCGAATTGATCGCCGGGCGGCTTTCCTCTATCTGCAGGCCTCTCCGCGCCCCCGGGAAGACTGTCCATGGTCCTGATCGAATCGATTGTCGGCCTGTGCTGCCGCCATGCCCGCGTCGTGGTCGCGTGCTGCGTGCTGGCCGGCGTCGCGGCCGCTCTCTACACGGCGCAGCATTTTCGGATCGACACCGACAGCGAGAAGCTGATCTCGCCGGACCTGGACTGGCGCAAGCGCGAGGCGCGGTTCGACGCGCTGTTCCCGCAGCAAAGCAACCTGATCCTGGTCGTGATCGACGGCGCCACGCCGGAGCTGGCGCGGCGCGGGCAGGGCCTGCTCGCGTCCAGGCTGGCCGGGCAGAAGTACCTGTTCCCGATCGTCCAGCAACCCGGCGGCGGGCCGTTCTTTATGCGCAACGGATTGCTGTTCCTCCCCACCGCGGAGGTCAAGGCGACGGCAAAGCAGCTTGTTGCGGCGCAACCGTTCCTAGGGGCGCTCGCCACCGACCCGAGCCTGCGCGGCGTGATGGACAGCCTGTCGACGGCGCTTCAGGGCGTGGTGCGCGGCCAGGCAACGCTGGAGCAGATCGACCGGCCGATAAAGGCGATCGGCGATACGCTGGCGACGGTCGCGGGCGGCGGCCGCGCGTTCCTGTCCTGGCAATCGCTGGTCGCCGGGAACAACAGCCAAGCCGGAACGCGCAGTTTCCTCGAGGTGCAGCCGGCGCTCGATTTCACCGCCCTGTCGCCCGGCGCCGCGGCGGCCCTGGCGATCCGCAAGGCGGCGCGCGACCTCCACTTGACGCCGGATCAGGGCGTGCGCGTGCGGCTGACCGGGCCCGTGCCGCTCTCCGACGAGGAATATGCCACGCTGGCCGAGCGCGCCGATCTGATGGGCGTGGTGATGCTGCTGGCGGTCACGCTGACGCTGTGGCTGGCAGTGCGCTCGTTCCGGATCATCTTCTGCATCCTGGCCACGCTCTTCACCGGGCTTTCCGTGACGATGGGTTTGGGCCTGGCGGTGGTCGGTGTCTTCAACATCATCTCGATCGCCTTCGTGGCGCTGTTCGTCGGCCTCGGCGTCGATTTCGGCATCCAGTTCTCGGTTCGCTACCGCACGGAGCGCCATGGCGGCGCCGATCTGGAGCACGCGCTTGTCCGCGCCGGGCGGGGCGTCGGGATCCCGCTCGCGCTGGCGGCGGCGGCGACGGCGGCGGGCTTCTTTTCCTTCCTGCCCACCGACTATGTCGGAGTCGCGGAACTCGGTCTGATCGCGGGAATGGGCATGGTCGTGGCCTTTGTGCTGGCGATCACCATGCTGCCGGCCCTGCTGATGCTGCTGCGGCCGCCGGGTGAAGCGGCGGATGTCGGCTTTACGATTCTGGCAGGCGCCGACCGCTTTCTGAAGGAGCGGCGAAAATGGGTGCTGGTCTGCGCCGCCGTCGCGGCGCTCGCGGCCATCGCCTGCACGCCCTTCCTGCGGTTCGATTTCGATCCGCTCGATCTGCGCAGCCACAAGGTCGAATCGGTCTCGACGCTTCTCGACCTGACAAGGGATCCGCAGACCTCGCCGAACACGATCGACGTGCTGGCGCCGTCGCTGGGCGCCGCCGGCGCGCTGGCCGATCGCCTGTCGCACATTCCCGAAGTCGGCCAAGTGCTGACGCTGAAGAGCTATATTCCCGACGATCAGCAGGCCAAGCTGGCCATCATCAGCGATACTTCGTTTTTGCTGGACGCGACGCTCAATCCCTTCGTCGTCAAGCCGCCGCCCAAGGATGCCGAAACGGTCGCAAGTTTCCGCGCGACGGCAAAGGCGCTGCGCGATGTTGCCGCTTCGGCCGACACGCCCTCCGCAAAGGACGCGCGCCGCCTGGCGGGCGTGCTCGAAACGCTGGCGAAGGCTGGTCCCGCCTCCCGGAAAGGCGCCGATGCCGCGCTCATACCGGGGCTGAACGCGATGCTCGATACGTTGCGCGCGACGCTGCAGGCGGGACCGGTGACGCTGAAATCCATGCCGTCAGATCTCGTCGGCGACTGGGTGGCGCGCGACGGCACGGCGCGCATCCAGGTTTTCCCGAAGGACAGCAGCGGAAGCGACGAGTCGCTGCGCAAATTCACCGCGGCGGTGGCGGCGGCGGCGCCGCAGGCCACGGGCGCCCCGATCTCGATCCGCCAATCGGGGATCACGATCGTGCGCGCCTTCGCCCAGGCAGGCCTTTGGGCTTTCATTGCCATCAGCATCCTCCTGGGCTTCGCGCTCAGGCGCTGGCGCGACGTGCTGCTGACGCTCGTGCCGCTGCTGCTCAGCGGATTGCTGACGCTCGCCACCTGCGTGGCGACCGGCATGAAGCTGAATTTCGCCAATGTGATCGCCCTGCCGCTGCTGCTCGGCATCGGCGTGGCGTTCGACATCTATTTCGTCGTGGCCTGGCGCGCCGGCGCGCAAAATCTGCTGCAATCGAGCCTGACGCGCGCGGTGCTGTTCAGCGCGCTGACCACGGCCTCCGGCTTCGGGACGCTCTGGCTGTCCAACCATCCCGGAACCGCCAGCATGGGTGAACTGCTGATGATCTCGCTGGGCTGGACGCTGGTGACGACGCTGTTCTTCCTTCCCGCGCTGCTCGGGCCGCCGCCGGCGGTGCAGCGCAAGGCCTGATCAGTCCTTCATCAGCGTGTCGGCCAGCGCATCGATCTTCTTGATCAGCGCCGGCGCGCCGCCCGACGCCAGCGTGGCGCCGAAATCGGAGCGCCGCGTCGCCAGCTCGCTGACAAAGCCGTTCAGATAGATATCGACGATCTTCCAGCTGCCGTTCGACTGGCGCATGCGATAGACGAACGGAATGGTCTGGCCCGACGTCACCAGCTTGCTCTGCACCATCTTGTCGGTCCCTCGGACCTGGGCATTGGGATCGACGGTGAATTTCTCGCCGCTGTAGGAATCGAAGCTCTTGGCATAGCTGGCGATCGTCATGCGCTCGAAGGCCGTGGCGAGCGCCTGCTGGTCGGCCGCCGACAGGCTCGACCATGACGGCCCGACGGCCAGGCTGGTCATCAGCGGCAGATCGTAAGCCTGTTCGACCGCCGGTTTGAGTTTCTCATAGCGCCCTTTCAGGCCCAGCTCCTTTGCGTGTTTCATGCTGTCGAGCAGCGTATCGTAGAAGGCCTCGACCTGTCTGGCGGCTGGGTCGGACGCCGCTTCGTCCGCCAGTGCCGGCAATGATGCGGGCAACAGCGCCAAAACCAGCGAAAGTCCCCTTATCCACCTGGTCTTCATGGTTCGGCCTCGTCGATGGAACTTGCTCTTATGATAGAACATTTGCGGCGAAATTGCGTTGCAGACGCCGCTCAGGAATCGCGGTCGAGCAGGAACAGGGGAAGTTCGCGCAATTCGGCGGCCGCTGCTCCATAGGGGGAAAGTGTTTCCGCGGCGCGACGGGCGATCTTTGTCGCTTCCGCGTGCGCGCCATCGACACCGAGGATGGAGACCAGCGTGGCCTTGCCCTGGTCCTTGTCCTTGCCGACCGCCTTGCCGGTCTTCTCCGCCGTGCTGAGCACGTCGAGCAGGTCATCGGTGATCTGGAACACCAACCCCATGTCGCGAGCGTAGAGGCGCAATCTTTCGCGATCCGCATCGCCGGCCTCGCCCAGGATCGCGCCGGCTTCGCACGCGAATTCGAACAACTGGCCGGTCTTCAGGCGCTGAAGGTGGATGATGTCGTCGGCGCCGAACGCGCGATCCGGCGCCTGCATGTCGATCATCTGGCCGCCGATCATGCCGTTGCTGCCCGCCGCAGCTGCCAGCCGGGCGACGAGCCGGCAGCGCACCTCGGCGGAAGGATGCGTCGGCGCGTCGGCCAATATTTCGAACGCGATGGTCAAAAGCGCGTCACCCGCCAGTACCGCCGTCGCTTCGTCGAAGGCGATGTGGGTGGTTGGCCGACCGCGCCGCAACGCGTCATCATCCATGCAGGGCAGGTCGTCATGCACGAGGGAATAGGTGTGCAACACCTCGATCGCGGCCGCCGTGCGCAACGCCTGTGCCGAATCGACACCGAATAGCCGCGCCGATTGCAGCACCAGAAAAGGCCGCAGCCGCTTGCCGCCGGCGAAGACGGCGTATCGCATGGCTTCATGGACGCGCGCGTGCAGGCCGTGCGGCGCGGGAAGGAGTTGTTCCAGCGTTGCCTCGACCGCGTTGGCCGATTCGGCCATGGCCGCAAGAAGTCCAGCATAGGACTGACGGCCGCCTTGTTTGGAGATCCGTGAAATATCGTTCATGCGCTTCGCTATCCCCCGATGGTATCGGCCAGCCGGGCCCATTTGTCGCTACAAATATTGCGCTTGCCATGAGGACGCAAAGGGCTGTTTGCCGGACCATCACTATTGTTTGCTGCGTTGCAATAAAGCCATTGCGGCGGCGGACGCTTTTCTAGAAACTGGCTGCCTCGAAAGCCCATGATTGGGTTTTTCCCGGATATGGCGTATCCGTAAGAAAACGCCAGGAGTTCAGCATGATGCGTGTCGTACTGGCTCAACCGCGCGGCTTTTGCGCGGGCGTCGTGCGGGCGATCGATATCGTCGAACGCGCGCTGGAGAAGTACGGCCAGCCCGTCTATGTGCGCCATGAGATCGTGCACAACCGCCATGTCGTCGAGACCTTGAAGAACAAGGGTGCGCGCTTCGTCGAGGAATTGACCGAGGTGCCCGACGGCGCGGTCACCGTGTTCAGCGCCCATGGCGTGCCGCAGTCGGTGATCAGCGACGCCAAGGCGCGGGGCCTTCCGGTGCTCGACGCGACATGCCCGCTGGTCTCCAAGGTCTTTGAGGCGCTAGGCAAAGACTTGCGCACAGGGGTGGATATTCAGGCGGAAAAGGCCTAAATCGACTCAGCTAAGACCTTTATTTTGTTTGGAATTTTACCAAACTGGAGCGCTCTCGAATGCAGGTGATTTTGGCCCAGCCGCGCGGCTTTTGCGCGGGCGTCGTGCGGGCGATCGAGATCGTCGAGCGGGCGCTCAAGAAATATGGGCCGCCAGTCTAC
>JAATGL010000179.1 GCA_015654705.1 Alphaproteobacteria bacterium
CCCCCACCACGAAGCCGAATATGAAGATAAACAAAAGCGCCGAGTTCCACGGCGCGATGAAGGCCTGGATCGGCACTCGCATGATGCGCGCAACCTCGCGGCGGATGATGGTCCACAGCCCGATCCAGTTGATGCCCATGGCCTTGTCGGTGTTCACGGCACGGCCTCGACATGTTCGGGTTCGGCGCCGGTGGCCGAGAGATAGGCGTTCTCCAGGCCGTCCGTCATGAACTCGGCCTTGGGGCCGTTGCGCACGATGCGGCCCTTGGCGACGATGGCGATGGTGCGGCAGAGCCGCTCCACCTCCTCCAGGTAATGCGAGGTCAGGAGGATGGTCTTGCCGTCGCGGTTGAGCTCCTGCAGGTAGCGCCACAGATCGCGGCGCAGTTCGACGTCCACGCCGGCGGTCGGCTCGTCCAGGATCAGGAGCTTGGGATCGTGGATCAGGGCGCGGGCCAGGATGACGCGGCGCTTGAGGCCGCCCGACAGCTCGCGGAACGGCTTTTTCGCATGTTCGGTCAGGTCGAAGCGCTCGATCAGCATCTCGGTGCGGCTCCTGCGCTCGGCGGCGCGCATGCCGAAATAGCCGCCGACCCAGTCGATGATCTGGCGCGGGCTGGCGAACTGGTCGACGTTGAATTCCTGCGGGCTCAGGCCGATCAGCCGGCGCGCCTCGCGGTAGTTCTTCACCGCGTCGATGCCGAAGACCTCGACCACGCCGGAGGTGATCGTGGCGATCCCGGTCACGCAATGGATGGTGGTCGATTTGCCGGCGCCGTTGGGGCCGAGAAAGCCGAAGAAATCGCCTTCCTCGATGGTCATCGAGATGTCCTCCACCGCCACGGTGCCGCGGCGGTAGACTTTGCGCAGATGGGAGATCGACAGGGCGGGGGTCATCGGATGCTGGGGTGATTTGCGGGCGGCACTATACAGAGTAACGCCGCCTTGTCATTTCCTGGTGCGGACGATCGGCGCGCCCCATTGGTGCTGCGGCGGAATCTCCGGCGGCGCGCCGCCCGGCGCCAGCGGACGTTCGCCATAGCCGCTCAGGCTGATCAGCCGGTCATACAGCACGATGGCGCCGGCCATGCCGACATTGATGGAAAACCGCGTCGGGATCTTCACGACGAATTCGCACGCTGCCAGCACCTCGGGCGACAGCGACATTCGCTCGGCGCCGAAGACGTAGGCGGCGCGTTGCGGATGACGGAAAAGCGGCAGCTCGACCGCGTCATCGGTGATCTCGACGCCGACCAACCGACAGCCAACGGGCAGGCGGAATTCCGCCGCCGACCGGAATGCGTAGACCGGCAGTGCACCGTCGCTGCGCGCCGTGTCGGATTGGGCGTCGGCGAGCTTCAGTTGGGGCGCGATCGAGAAGAAGAAGCTTGCGTCGAATGCATGGGCAATGCGCAGAAGATTGCCAAGATTCATCGGCTTGGAGATGCCATCGACCCCGACCGCGAAATAGCCGCGCATTCATCCTACCGATATGACGGAATGCAAACGGGATGCTTTCCAAATATCATGACCGGCTTGCGCATTGCACTGTCCTCGTTCCGCACAGTAGCTTGCCAGCCATTCGCTCCGGTTCATACCCGCAAGGCAGCTCAGCATGATCGTGTCGTACTCGCGCAATTTCATCTTCATCAAGACCAAGAAAACAGCCGGATCGACCGTCGAAGCCGTTTTGGCGGCCAGTTGCTCCAAAGACGATATCGTGACGTTCCCGTCCGTCAAATATGTGGGGTTGGGCACAGATCTCACCTTCACGGCGCCGGATGATGAGGAGCGTCCGGGAGAGAGGATTCGAAAGGAACGGGAGAAGCGCCGGGATGGCGGTTTCTATAGCCACATGCCGGCCGACGAGGCGTATCCCAAGATCGATCCGGCGTTCTGGAGTTCGGCCACGAAGCTGACGGTCGAACGCCACCCGTATGAAAAGGCGGTTTCGCAGGCCTATTTCCGTATTTCCACGAAAAACCGCTTTCAAAAAGAGTTTCCGGCCTTTCTGGATGACGTGGTGCGGCGGGGAGAATATGCCGGCTTTCCGCGCTGGTCGATCGACGGCAAGGTCGTGATCGATGAGTTCATCCGCCAGGAAAATCTCAAGGCCGACCTCGACCGCGTCGGCGCGCTGCTCGGCATTTCCATACCGGCGCTGCTGCCGCAATTCAAAAGCAAAAGCCGCATCGACCACCGTCCGGCGAGCGAGATCTTGAACGACGCGCAAAAGCTGATCGTCTATGAGCATTGCCGCGAGGAATTCGATATCCTCGGCTACGAACGGTAATGGCCAATCCGGTTCTCATCGAAGTCACCCGCGGACCTCTGGTCGAGAGCGTGCATCGCGGTTCGGTCGCGATCGCCGACGTGCGGGGGCGCATCGTCTTTGCGCTGGGCGATCTCGACACGCCGGTCTATCCGCGCTCCTCGCTGAAGCCGATCCAGGCGCTGCCGCTGCTCGAATCCGGTGCGGCGGAGGCGTTCGGCCTCGGCGACGAAGACATCGCGCTGGCCTGCGCCTCGCATTCCGGCGAGCCGATGCACACCACCCGCGTCGCCGCCTGGCTTTCGCGCATCGGCTGCGGCGAGAGCGATCTGACCTGCGGTCCGCAATTGCCGCGCTACGAGCCCGCCGCCGAGGCGATGATCCGGCAGGGCGAAATGCCGACACGGCTTCACAACAATTGTTCGGGCAAGCATGCGGGCTTCCTCAGCGTGGCGCGGCATTGGGATGTCGCGACCGAGGGCTATGAACGTCACGACCATCCGGTGCAGCGTGCCGTCGCGCAAACCCTGTCGGACCTGGCCGAGACGACGGGCGAACTGCCCTGGGGCGTCGACGGCTGCGCCGCGCCCAATTTCGCCTTGCCGCTCGCGGCATTGGCGCGCGCCTTCGCGAAGATCGCCGTTCCGGACCGCTTGCCGCCGGCGCGTGCCAAGGCCTGCCGCCGCATTGTGCGGGCGATGACCGCCCATCCCGAACTGGTCTCGGGCACGGGGCGCGTCTGCGCGATCCTGATGCGCTCGGCCAAAGGCCGCGCCGCCGTCAAGACCGGCGCGGAAGGATTCTTCGCCGCTCTGGTGCCGGAATTGGGCCTGGGCATCGCGTTGAAGATCGACGACGGGGCCGGGCGCGCCGCCGAGACCGCGATCGCCGCGCTCCTCGACAAGCTCGGCCTTCTGGGCGAAGACGCGGCGGCGCGGGACATCCTGCGCGCGCCGATTCTCAACACGCGCGGCGCGGCCGTCGGCGAGCGGCGGATCGCAGCGGCGCTGGCGCAAGCGGCGGTCTGAGGCTCAGTGCGCCGCGGCCTTGGCGGCTGCCTTCGCCGCCTTGTCGGCCTTTTCCATCTCGGGCGTGTAAAGTTCGATGGTGGTGATCGCACAGCGCTGCGGCCCGATCGCGCTTCCCGAGACGATCTCGTCGCCGGGCGTGATGCAGTTGATGCCCGGATTGCCGAACGATTTGAAGCCCAGGCGTTCGTGAAACCGAAGCTCCTGGCAGGTGGTCATCAGCGTCAGCTTGAACTTCTTGCGGAAATCGTCCTCGACGATCACCGTGCGGTCGTCGGGAGCGTTCCAGCCATGGATCTGGTCCTGGCGCAGGCATACCCGGCCGGCCGATGCCGGCAGCGAAAGCTGCGTAGCCGCCAACGTGACGAGTACAAGCGTGGTCTTCATGGCCGTCGATCCCTGAATGCGAAACCTTTCCCGCAGCGATTATACGCCATTCGACGCCGGCTCCGTCGGGAAAATCGCGCGGACTTGGCGGGGCGGCGGCGCTTGCCTATGGTCGGCGCCGTCCGCCGCCGGAGAGCCGTCCCATGAAAGCCATGCTGTGCAAGGAATACGGCCCGCCGGAAATGCTGGTGCTGAGCGACGTCCCGTCGCCCAAGGCGGGGCCCGGCCAGATCGTCATCACGGTCAAGGCCTGCGGCGTCAATTTTCCCGACGTGTTGATCATCGAGAACAAATATCAGTTCAAGCCGCCCCTGCCCTTCGCGCCGGGCGCGGAAATCGCTGGCGTCGTCAAGGAAACCGGCGAAGGCGTCGCGCGTTTCAAGGTGGGCGACAAGGTCATCGCCTCGCTCGGCAGCGGCGGCATGCAGGAGGAAGTTCTGGCCGATCCCAACCGCTGCATCGCCATGCCGGACGGGATGGATTTCGACACCGCATCGGGGCTGGTTCTGACCTACGGCACATCGCATTACGCGCTGAAGGACCGCGCCAGGCTGAAGGCGGGGGAGAACCTCGTCGTGCTGGGTGCGGCCGGCGGCGTGGGGCTTGCGGCGGTAGAACTGGGCAAGGCATTCGGCGCGCGCGTGGTCGCCGGCGCATCGAGCCTGGAAAAGGTCGATCTCGCCAGAAGACACGGCGCCGATGACGGCTTCGTCTATCCGTCCGGAAAACTGTCCCGCGACCAGCAGAAGGAGCTCACGGAGGAGATTAGGCGGCTAACCGGCGGCCAAGGCGCCGATGTGCTCTACGATCCCATCGGCGGCGATTATTCCGAGCCAGCGATCCGCGCGATGAACTGGGAAGGCCGCTTCCTCGTCATAGGCTTCGCGGCCGGCGAGATCCCGCGCATCCCGCTCAATCTCACGCTGCTCAAGAGTTGCGATATCCTCGGCGTGTTCTGGGGCGCCTTCACCGCGCGCGATCCCAAGCGGAACCAGGAACACCTGGCCGAACTTCTGCGCTGGTGCGTGGAGGGGAAGATCAAGCCCTACATCTCCGCGCGCTTCCCCCTGGCGCGCGCCGGCGAAGCCATCCGCATGCTGGCCGACCGCAAGGCCCAAGGCAAAGTCGTCGTGACGATGAACCCATCGGCATGACAAGCAAGATCAGCGTCCGGCAGCCCGCGAAAAAGTCGCTGCGCAAGCGCGTGCGCTCCGTCGCGCTTCTGGAGCAGCTCGGTCCTGGCCTCATCACCGGCGCGGCCGACGACGATCCCAGCGGCATCGCCACCTACAGCCAGGGCGGCGCGCAGTTCGGTTTCGGCCTGCTGTGGACGCTGGTCCTGACCTTTCCCCTGATGGTCGCGATCCAGCTGGTGAGCGCCCATATCGGCCGGGTGACCGGGCGCGGCTTGGCGCAGAACATGGGCCAGGTCCTGCCACAGCCCGTCGTGCTGACGCTGGTCGCGCTGCTGTTCGTCGCCAACACGATCAATATCGGCGCCGACGTGGCGTCGATGGGCGCCGCGGCGCAGCTCGTCTTCGGCTGGGGCGAGCATGCCTTCACGATCCTCTTCGCCGTGGTCTCGGTCATCCTGCAGATGTTCGTCTCGTACAAGCGCTATGCGCGATTCCTGACCGTGCTGACGCTCAGCCTGTTCTCCTATGTCGCGCTGGTCTTCATGATCCATCTGGACTGGGCGCAGGTGGGACTGGGCATGCTGGGCATGCTGGGCGTGCATGCCGATCTCTCCACGGCCGCCGCGGTGACGATCGTGGCGATCTTCGGCACCACGATCAGCCCCTATCTCTTCTTCTGGCAGAGCGCGGAAGAAGTCGAGGAACTCGACCACCATCCCGACGAGAAGCCGCTGACCGAAGCGCCGCGCCAAGCCAAGCGCGCGTTCGCCCGTATCCGCGTCGACACCATCGTCGGGATGGCGGCGTCCAATCTCGTCGCGCTTGCGATCATGATCTCCACCGCCGCCACGCTGCACGCCGCAGGCAAGACCGACATCCAGACCGCCGCCGACGCGGCGCGCGCGCTCCAGCCGCTGGCGGGGAGGTTCGCCTTCCTGCTGTTCAGCCTGGGCATCATCGGCACCGGGCTGCTGGCGATCCCCGTGCTGGCGGGCTCGGCCGCCTACGCCATCGGCGAGACGCGCGGCTGGAAGGTCGGCCTCGATAACAAGCCGTGGGAGGCGGTCGGATTCTATCTGGTCATCGCCTCGGCGGTGGCGCTGGGCATCGGCATCGACTATTCGGGCCTCGATCCGATCAAGGCGCTGTACTGGAGCGCGGTCATCAACGGCGTCATCGCCGTGCCGATGATGGCGGCGATGATGATCGTCGCGGGCAACAAGAAAAGCATGGGACGCTTCACCGCCGGCCCCACGCTCAGCATTCTCGGCTGGACCTCGACCGCGGTGATGGGCGCGGCGGCGGTGGCCATGATCGTGGTGGCGATCGTATAATAGGAGCAGGATTTTTGGGCGCCCGAGGGGCGGCCGTTTTGGGGGGATGCAGATGTCCATACTCGGTTGGATTTTCTTCGGGCTGATCACCGGCTTCATCGCCAGCCGGATCGTCAACAGGCAGGGTGAGGGCTGTTTCCTCAACATCGCGCTCGGCCTGGTCGGCGCGGTGGTGGGCGGCGCGCTGTTCTCCGCGCTCGGCCAGCCGGTCTTCTGGCAGTTCAGCCTGGGCTCGATGCTGGTAGCGATCATCGGCGCGATCGTCGTGCTGTTCCTCTATCACGCGCTGACCGGGCGGCGGACGCTGCGCTGAGCGACGCTCGGCGGCAGGCGGCACGTCATCCCGAAGCCAGGCGCTGGAAATCCGCAAGGGCGATCACGTCGGCCTGGCGCGGGAAGACCTTTTCCGTCAGCACGCGGTGGACCTCGGCGTCCTGATCGGCACAGCAATCGGCGAGGACGAACAGCCGATAATCCTTGTCGGCGGCGTCGCGCAGTGTCGACAGCACCACGCCGCTGGTGGCGATGCCCGCAAGCACCAGCGTGTCGATGCCGCGTTCGCCGAGCGTCTTCTCCAGCGCCGTCGTGCTGAAGGCGCCG
Organism: Alphaproteobacteria bacterium; assembly: GCA_015654705.1. Taxonomy (GTDB): domain Bacteria; phylum Pseudomonadota; class Alphaproteobacteria; order Micropepsales; family Micropepsaceae; genus Rhizomicrobium. The sequence continues at coordinate 6,758 of JAATGL010000179.1, forward strand.
ACGCGCGTCTTGGTGAAAACGGGCTCGTCCGCCGCCGGCGCGAGCGCCGCATGGATCGCCGCGGCGTCGCTGCCGTCGGTCAGGAAGCGGCTTTTGCCCAGCGCTGCAAAGGCTTTGTTGCGCGGCGAGACCGCGGCGTAATCGGCCTCGGTGAACGCGACCCGCACATGCATCGCCGCCATGCCTGCGGCTCTTGCCGCGGCACGCGCCGCCTGCGCCCGCTCCAGCAGCGCCGCCGCGCCCTCGCCCACCATGCCGACGATGACGGTCTGGAAATCCATCAGCAGAAGGGCGGATTTGGCGGGCTGGAAATCGGACATGACGGGCCTCTTTTGAAATTCGGTGTGTTGCGTCGGCGGAAGGCGTAGATGTTGCCGAACAGATCACCTTCACAAAGTTATCCCTACTCCGCCGCGTCTCTCGGCAGATAGATTTCGCCGCCCTGATCGCGGAACTCCTCCGCCTTCCTCGCCATCGCGGCGCGGATTTCGGCGGTGGAGAGGCTGTCGTTTGTGCCGCGCGCGGCGTCGCGAACTTCCTGGCTGATCTTCATCGAGCAGAATTTCGG
>JAATGL010000305.1 GCA_015654705.1 Alphaproteobacteria bacterium
GCCGAGGCAAGCGTCCTCGCGCCGCTGCCCGTCGAGGCGCTTTTCCTGGACCCTGTCGCCACCCATGCGTTGCGCCGCGCCGGGCTCAAGACGGTGGGCGCCGTGGCCGGCCGCAAGCGCTCCGAACTCACCGCGCGCTTCGGCGCCGCCATGGTGTTCAGCCTCGACTGTGCGCTGGGCGCGGCCGAGAACCCGATCTCGCCGCGCACGCCGCTTCCCGATTATCGGGCGGAGCAGGGCTTCGCCGAACCCGTCCTCACCGAGGCGGCGATCCGCGAAACCCTCAAAGCCCTCGCCGCCTGCCTGGCCGAAATCCTGGAAAAGCGCGGCGAGGGGGCGCGCCGTCTCGAAGCCGCCTTCTTCCGCGCCGACGGCATCGTGCGCCGCATCGCGGTCGAGACCGGCAGCCCGGTGCGCGATCCCAGGATCGTCGAGCGGCTGTTCCGCGAGAAGCTGGCGGCGCTGGCCGATCCGCTCGATCCGGGCTTCGGCTTCGACCTGATCCGGCTCTCGGCCAGCCGCGCCGAACGCGCCGCTTGCGAAAGCGCCGATTTCGATGCCGACGCCGATGCAAAACGCGACATCCGCTTTCTGGTGGACCGCCTGGCCGCGCGCTTCGGCAGCCATCGCGTTCTGGCCTTCCAGCCCAACGGCACGCATATCCCCGAAGCCGCCTGGGCCGCGGTGCCGGCGCAATCCGCGCAACAGGCCAAACCCGGCTGGACGAAAATCCGCCGCGCCGGGGAGGCGCCGCGCCGCCCGCTCCGCCTGTTCGCCAAGCCCGAGCCGGTGGAGGTCGCCGCCGCCGTTCCCGAGGGACCGCCGCTGCGCTTCCGCTGGCGGCGCGCGCTGCACGACGTCGCCTTCGCCGAAGGCCCCGAGCGCATCGCGATGGAATGGTGGCGCCACCAGGAGGTGCCGCCGGCGCGCGACTATTTCCGCGTCGAGGATGGCCAAGGCAAGCGCTACTGGCTCTACCGCGAAGGCCTCTACCGCGACATCGCCGCGCCGCGCTGGTTTTTGCACGGGGCTTTCGCGTGAGACCGAATATTCAAAACCTGTGGCTAAGGCCGTGCTTCGCGTCCATGCCAGATGCGCAGCACGATCAAGGCGCCGTCGCTTTCGCGAAGCGTGTAGCGCACGATGTAGCCGCGCTTTCCGAATGGAACGCCGATCTGGCGAATGAGCGGCGATCTGGTCCGGTATCCGAGCCCCGGCATGCATTCGACAAGCTGAAGCTTGTTCCAGATGGCCGCCATCGCACGCATGGCGGCTTCCGGATTCTCGGGCTTCAGAAACTCGTAGAGGCGCTTTGCGTCCGAAATCGCTTCGGGCGCGAAGATGATCATCCGAGCTTGCGCGGGTTTGGCGGCGGCAATTCGTTTGCCGTGCCCCAACTGCGGACCCAGGCTTTCACGTCGCTCAGCGGCACGCCCTGTCCGGTGCGCTCGAAGGCCTGCAACCGGCGCACATCCTCTTCGAGATCGGGTCCATCCGTTTCCAGGGAATCGAGAAGCGCGAGCGCGTCGGACACCACACGTGACGTCTCCTGTCCGCGCAGCGCCGCAAGCTTGTGCAGGCGCGCATCCGCTTCGCTGTCGAGATCGAGCGTGACGCGGGTTTTCATGCGCGTGACCATGACATGGAAGGTGGCGGGGTGACAATGCTGCCTGCCTATGCCGAGCTCGCCGTCACGACCAATTTCTCCTTCCTGCGCGGCGCGTCGCATCCCCGCGAGATGGTGGCGCAGGCGGCGGTGCAGGGCTATGCCGCCATCGGCATCGCCGACCGCAACACGCTGGCCGGCGTGGTGCGCGCCTATGATGCGCTGGGCCAGATGCGCGAGCAGACGCAGGCGCCGCTGCCCAGGCTCCTGATCGGCAGCCGCCTGGTGTTCGTCGACGGCACGCCGGACATCCTCGCCTATCCCACCGATCGCGCGGCCTATGGCCGGCTCTGCCGCCTGCTGAGCGATGGCAAGCTGCGCGCGCCGAAAGGCGAATGCCTGCTCGCGCTCGACGATCTGCTGAAATGGCAGGAAGGATTGCTGCTCGTGGTCATGCCGCCGCATCCGCGGCGGATGCAAACGACGATCGGCCCGCAGGCGAAAGTCTGGAACGACGGCCTGGCGGACAAGGAGGGCGGGCCGGGCTCGATCGCGAAGGAGACCTTCGCGCCCCGCATCCGCGCCGCGCCGGAAGAAATCGAGACATTGCTGAGAAATCTTTCCGCCGCGGCGCCGGATCGCGTCTGGCTCGGCGCGGTCCAGCCTTTGCTGGGCGACGATGCGCGGCGCCTGCGGCTCTGGGACGCCGTTGCGCAGGCGGCCAGCGTGAAGCTGCTCGCCACCAACGACGCGCTGTACCACGCGCCCGGGCGCCGCGAATTGCAGGACGTCGTCACCTGCATCCGCGAGGGCGTCACGCTGAACGACGCCGGCCAGCGCCTGGAAGCCAATGCCGAGCGTCATCTGAAGCATCCACGCGAGATGGCGGCGCTGTTCCGCACGGCGCCCGAAGCCGTCGCCGAGACCGTGCGCTTCGCCGACCGCATTTCGTTTTCGCTCGACCAGCTCAAATACAATTATCCCGACGAGCCGGTGCCGAAGGGCAAGACGCCGCAACGGCATCTGGAAGACCTGACCTGGGCGGGTGCGGCCTGGCGCTATCACGGCGTCATTCCCGACAAGGTCGGCGCCACGCTGCGCAAGGAGCTGGCGCTCATCGCCAGGATGGACATCGCGCTCTATTTCCTGACCGTCCACGACATCGTGAAACATGCCCGGAGCCAGGGCATCCTCTGCCAGGGCCGCGGCTCGGCCGCCAATTCGGCGGTCTGCTACATGCTGGGCATCACCTCCATCGATCCGGTGCAGATGGACCTGCTGTTCGAACGCTTCGTCAGCGAGGAGCGCAAGGAGCCGCCCGATATCGACGTCGATTTCGAGCATGAGCGGCGCGAGGAGGTGATCCAGTACATCTACAAACGCTACGGCCACCACCGCGCGGCGCTGGCGGCGACCGTCATCCATTACCGGCCGCGCAGCGCCATCCGCGAAGTGGCCAAGGTGTTCGGCCTCAGCGAGGATGTGGGCGCCGATCTGGCCAGCGGCGTGTGGGGAAGCTGGGGCAGCGCGCTCAGCGAGAACCAGGTGCGGCAAGGGCGGCTCGATCCGTTCAACCTGCTGATCGCGCGCGTGGTCAGATCGGCCAACGAGCTGATCGGCTTTCCGCGCCATCTCTCGCAGCATGTCGGCGGCTTCGTGCTGACC
>JAATGL010000126.1 GCA_015654705.1 Alphaproteobacteria bacterium
AAGAACTCCTGGCCGATATGATAGCGGTCGGTCACGGCGACTCGCACAACCGGGTAGCCGGCGCTTTCCAGCGCGGCAACCGCATCATCCTGCTTCGCATCCGCGTCGTTTGACAGTCTCATATAAACGAACAGACGATCCTGTCCGTAGATACCTGGCACACCAAGCGGTTCGGCATCGACAGGGATGAGCCCCCTGCCCTGCTTGCCGGTCGATTCCGCGAGGAGTTGTTCGAGCCATGCCCCGAAATCGACAATGCCCGGTGAAGCAATAATAGTGACCTTGTCGCGGCCCGACTTGCCCAGCACACCCAGGATGGTCCCAAGCACGACACCCGGGTTGTCGGACGGCGGAACGTCGGCGGCGCAGGAACGCACCATCAACAGCGTCGCGTCGAGCAACCGGCCGACGTCAAGTCCCATCGCTGCCGCCGGCACCAGCCCGAAGTCCGACAAAACCGAATATCGTCCACCGATGGCCGGAATGCCAAACGCGACGTGGCGAAATCGGTCCCGCTCGGCGACTTTCTGCAGCGTTGATCCTGGATCCGTGATGGCAATGAACCGCGATCCAACTTTGTCCGCGCCGACCGCTCTCTTCGCGCATTCGAAGAAATACTGCTTCAGAATATTAGGTTCGAGGGTGCTACCGGACTTACTCGACACGATGAAGAGAGTCCGGGCGGGATCGATTTTGCTTTCGATCGTCCGGATTTGCGCCGGGTCGGTTGAGTCAAGCACCAGAAGCTCGGGATGGCCGTTTCGATGCCCGAACGACTCTGCAAAGACTTCCGCACCAAGGCTCGACCCACCCATACCGAGCAAGAGAACGTGAGTGAAGCCTTCCCGCTGAATATCGCTAGCGAGATTCGAAAGAGCATCGCTGCGCTTTTTCTGCTCGTCGGCAACACCGAGCCAGCCGAGCCATTTCGCTTCGTCAGCTCCGGTCCACAGAGTTGCGTCGCCGGCCCAAAGCCGCCGCACATTACCGTCGTGCCGCCATGTCTCAAGCGAAGCGACAACGGCCTTCTTGAGTTCCGGCGAGAGCTTATAGCTCTGACCGTCAAGTTTGTTGCCGAGATTTTCCTTGCGTTTGCGGGCCACAGCGCCAAGAAGCTTGTCGAAAGCATCGGCGAATAGCTGTACGCCTTCTTCGAGCAACTTTTCTGTCACCGCCTGGATCGAAATTCCCGAGCGATCCAAAGCCGCCATCGTCTCCTTGGCCTGATCGATATTTTCCTCAAGGCTCGCTCGCACTTTTCCATGATCGCGGAACGCGTCCAGGGTCGCCGGCGGGACCGTGTTGACCGTATCGGGTGCGATCAGTTCCTCAACATACAGCACGTCGCTGTAGTCCTTGTTCTTGGTTCCGGTACTGGCCCAGAGCAGGCGCTGCACCCGGGCGCCCCTGGCACGGAGGCCCTCCCAGCGCGTCCCCGCGAAAAGCCGCTTGTAACTCTGATAGGCGAGCTTGGCGTTTGCAATCGCGACCTTGCCGCGGAGCCCAGCGAGCACGGCATCGTTCTTCCTGCGGAGACGCTCTTCGATGAGACCGTCCACAGCCACGTCGATGCGGCTCACGAAAAAACTTGCGACGCTCGCAACCCTGCTTGCGTCGCCGCCCTTCGCAACGAGATGCTCGATTCCAGCCAGATAGGCCTCGACAACTTCTTCGTAAGTCTGTTGCGAAAACAACAGCGTGATGTTGACGTTAATGCCCTCGCCTATGAGTTGGCGAATCGCCGGCAGGCCGGCCTTCGTCGCCGGCACCTTGACCATCAAGTTGTCGCGGCCGACCGCCTGCCAGAGCCGCCGCGCCTCGGCAACCGTGGCGCCGGTGCTCGTCGCCAGATAAGGCGAAACTTCGAGGCTGACATATCCGTCCTGGCGTTTCGTCGCGTCGTAAACTGGGCGAAGAGCGTCGGCCGCGTTCCGGATGTCCTCGATCGCAAGCCGCTCGTAAAGCGCCATGACATCGTGATCACCCTGACTTTCGAGCGCCTTCAACGACGAGTCGTAATCCGTGCTACCCCCGATGGCCTTTTCAAAAATCGAAGGGTTCGAGGTAACCCCGGTAAGCCCATCCTGTTCGATAAGCTTTTTGAGGCCTCCCTCGTCGATAAAACGCCGGGCGAGGAAGTCGAGCCATATGGCCTGGCCGCTTTCATGCAATTGCCTGAGCGGGTTCACGGACGGCTTCGCTTTAACCTGCACATTCATGACAGCATACCTTTAGACTTTGCGATCTGCTCTTTCGCAACGGCAAGGACTTTTGCCGGTGTGAAGCCGAACTTAATGAGCAGGTCCTTGAGCGGGGCCGAGGAACCGAAGGTGTGCATGCCGACCTTGGCTCCAGTCGTGCCGACATAGCGGTCCCAGCCGATCGTAGAGCCCATTTCGACCGAGACACGCGCCGTGATATCTGGCGGAAGAACGCTATCACGATAAACTTGATCCTGCTGTTCGAACAGCTCCCATGACGGCATGCTGACGACACGTGCGGGAATGCCTTGCCGCTTGAGCTCCTCAAAGACTTCAACGCAAAGAGCGACCTCGCTGCCGGTGCCGATAAGGATTACCGCGGGCCTGCCGTCCGGGGCGTCGGCGAGAACATAAGCGCCACGGGCCAGACCCGCGGCGGGCGCGTAGCGCGTGCGGTCGAGTGTGGGCAGAACCTGGCGGCTCAGCGCCAGACAGGCCGGCCGATGCTTAAGACCAATGATCACCCGCCACGCTTCGGCCACCTCATTAGCGTCGGCGGGCCGGAGCGTGATGAGACCCGGGACGCTGCGGAGCGCGAGAAGCTGCTCGATCGGCTGGTGCGTCGGTCCGTCCTCGCCCACGCCGATCGAGTCGTGCGTGAAAATATAGATGACCGGAAGCTCCATCAGCGCAGCAAGACGGATGGGCGGCTTCATGTAATCGGAGAAGATAAGGAAGCCGGATCCGAACGCTTGAACCTTTGATAGTACCAGCCCATTGAGAATGGCACCCATCGCGTGTTCGCGGATGCCGAAGTGCAGATTACGGCCGCCCGGTGTATCGGCCTCGAGATCGCCGGCGCCCTCGAACGTCAGGTTCGTCTTGGTGGACGGGGCGAGATCGGCCGCGCCGCCGATCAGCCAAGGATGATGTGAGGCAATGGCGTTGAGCACCTTGCCGGACGAGTCGCGGGTGGCGAGGCCCTTCGCATCGGCCGAGAAACTCGGAATGGCAGCGTCCCAGCCATCCGGAAGCTCGCGCCGCTGCATACGCTCGATCCGGTCGGCAAGGTCGGAATGCTTATCGCGATAGGATTTGAAAAGCGCGTTCCAGTCGCCATGGAGTCTCCGGCCGCGCCGGCCCATGCCGTCCCGGAAATGTTCGCGCACACCGTCCGGCACCAGAAATTTGGCGTCTTCCGGCCAACCGTAGCTGCGCTTCGCGAGACGTATCTCTTCTTCCCCGAGCGGTTCGCCGTGAGCCGCGCTGGTATCGTGCTTATGTGGAGCGCCATAGCCGATATGGCTTTCGACGATTATCAGGGTCGGT
>JAATGL010000235.1 GCA_015654705.1 Alphaproteobacteria bacterium
CGCCGACATCACCGTGGTCTATGGCGTCAATCACGACAGGCTGACCAAGGACCATCTGGTCGTCTCCAACGCTTCCTGCACCACCAACTGCCTGGTGCCGGTGGCCAAGGTGCTCAACGACGCGGTCGGCATCCAGCACGGCATCATGACCACCATCCATTCCTACACCAACGACCAGCCGTCGCTGGACCAGATGCACAAGGACCTCTACCGCGCCCGCGCCGCGGCCTTGTCGATGATCCCGACCTCCACCGGCGCCGCCAAGGCGGTGGGCCTGGTGATGCCGGAGCTGAAAGGCAGGCTGGACGGCATCTCGGTGCGCGTGCCGACGCCCAACGTCTCGCTGGTCGATCTGAAGATCGTCGCCGGCCGCGCCACGACGGTGAAGGAGATCAACGACGCAATGATCGCCGCCGCCGCGGCCGGGCCGCTCAAGGGCATCCTCGCCATCGTCGACGCGCCGCTGGTCAGCCACGACTTCAACCACGATCCGCATTCGTCGAGCTTCGCGCTCGACCAGACCAAGGTGATGGGCGGCAATTTCGTCTCGATCATGACCTGGTACGACAACGAATGGGGCTTCTCCAACCGCATGGCCGACACCGCGGTGGCGATGGGGAAGCTGATCTGAGGGTGGATCGCGATCCAACTTGACGCGATAGATTTGTCATTCCGGCCGAGCGCAGCGAGAGCCGGGACCCATCGGGAAAGCGGCGCTATGGGTCCCGGATCATCGCGCGTCCGTAGCTGACGCTACGGACCTCGGTGTCCGGAAGACACGCGATCTCAAAACCGGAACGACACATCCACCGCGCCGAACTGGTCGTTGGTCTTTTGCGTGCTGTATTCGCGGGTGCGGATCACATGGGTGAAGGCGACCTGGAAGGCATCGAAGGTCACCGCGGCGCCCAGTTCCAGATCGCCGACCAGGTTCATCTTGTCGACGCTGCGGCTGTCCTGGAAGCTGTTGCCGTCGAGAAAAAGATTGCGCGCGATGGCGCGGCCGTCGACGCCGGCGAAGATATAGGCGCCGAGCCCGCCGGTCGGCTCGAAGAATCCCGAGCCCGGCAGGCTCGGATCGATGCGCAGCGGGCCGTAATCCCTGGGCAGGTTGAAGCCGATGCGCGCCATCGCGCCGGCATTGGCGTAGTCGTAGACATTGCCGATCGCAGCCCCGTAATGCGGCTCGACATCGAACACCACGCCCAGCAGGGATTGCGGCGGGATCAGCTTGAGGCTGCGCTCGTACTGGATGATCAGGCCGGGCTCGTTGTGGAGCTGGGTGTGCCAGCCCATCGGCTTGCGGTCGTTGATGATGCCGTGCACCCATTTCTGGGTCTCCTCGGCCAGCGAATCCGGCCCGACCACGCCCAGCGTCACCTGCAGCTGGTCGAGATTGGTGCCGGTGTCGTCGGCCAGCCCGAAGGCGCCGTAGAGGAACCCGGCATAGGGGCGCTGGGTCGGCGGCGGGTCCTTGTCCTTCAGGTCGCTGGGCGTGAAAATGTCCTGGCCCAGCGCATAGCGCGTGCGCACCTCGCCGGTCTGCGAGAAGAACGGCAGCCAGCGCGCCGTGTCGACCGCCCAGTTGGGCGTGTCCTGGGGCGCCGTGGTGTAGGCCAGCAGCACGCCGTTGGTGTAGTCGTGGTCGGTGTTATAGAAAATATCGTTCTCGAAGAGGATGCTGAGCGTGCCCTTTTCGGGCTCGTCGGCCAGCGCGGGCGGAGCGATGAGGGCCGGCACCGCGACAAGCGCGCCCAAAAGGACGAATCTCGGATTCATGGCATGGCCCCTGGCTCGCGCAGCAGAAACGCCGGCGGCGGCGCCCGGTTCCATTTGAGGGAACTTGTCGGCCCGCCCGCCGCTCCCTATACCGCCTGTCGAAAACGGGGAGAACCGGACGTGACGGGCTTCAGGACGCTGGACGATCTCGACGTGAAGGGAAAGCGCGTGCTGCTGCGCGCCGACCTCAACGTGCCGATGCAGGACGGCGTCGTGACCGATACGCTGCGCATCGACCGCCAGGCGCCGACCATCCGCGAACTCGCGGACAAGGGCGCGCGCGTGATCGTGCTCTCCCATTTCGTCCGGCCCACGGGCAAGGTGGTGCCGTCGATGTC
>JAATGL010000241.1 GCA_015654705.1 Alphaproteobacteria bacterium
AGCGAGGCCGCCGCCCGGCTGAAGCTGCCCGTCTCAACCACGGCGAGAAGCAGGCGGAAATCGTCCCAGTCCGGCAGCGCGACGACGGACCGTTGAGTGTTTTCCGTATGGGGCGATGCCGACAATGCTTGTTCCATTGTGACCCCAAGCTGGGGTAGCCTTTCATGGGCAGCGTGGCTAACGGCAATGGGCATGAATATGGACAAGTTAAGTGATTCGCAACCAACGGACCACAACAGCTATGGCAGTCCTGCCCCGGCGCCGCAAAATGCGGTCCGCCGGGCGTTCGAACCCGGGATTCAGGCCCCGGATGGCACATTCGTCTTCATCAAGAATCCGGCCGATGACGACCTCTTGCCGATCTACGAAATGCTCCTGAAGGAGATCAGCCAGGATGTCGCGCCGTTCGAGGTTGTGAAATCCGTGTATGGCCACAACCCGATGTCGTTCTGGGGCGTCTACCGCTCGGCGGACGAGCATCGCCGCTTTCCCAAGCTGGTCGGCTTTGTTTCCTATCTGCCGTTGAACGCCGCCGGACGGGCGGCCTTGGAGAACAAGACGCTGAACGGCCGCGACCCGGATCTTGCGCATCTGGCCAAGCCCGGCGAAGACCCGGTGATGCTCTATCTCTGGGCGATGGTGTCGCCGGGGCTGGGCAACATCGTCTTCATGCTCAACGCCCGCGCCATCGGGGCGGATCTGTTCGAGCGGCTGCCGGTCGTCGGATGGATTTCGACCGAGGCGGCGCTGATCTCGCTGAAGCGGTCCTCGAAGACGCGCGAGCAATATGCCGACGCGACGATCGGATCGACCTTCGAGATCAACTTTCCGCAAAAATACTATGACGAGATGCGCGCCCTGCCGATCTCGGAGGGCGCCAGGCCGGGGGCGCGGCGCAAGCCCGCAAGGCCGCAGCTCGAAACTATGCTGGTTTCCACCCCGGATCAGATGGCGAAGGTGATGGCGATCCGCGCCGCGGTCTTCATGATCGAGCAGAACTGCCCCTATGACGAGGAATTCGACGGCAACGACTATGCCGGCGCGCAGATGCTGGGCCTCGTCAATGGCGAGCCGGCGGCGGTGCTGCGCATCCGCTATTTCGCGGAGTTCGTGAAGCTGGAGCGGCTGGCGGTCCTGCCCCGCTTCCGCCGCACGCTGATCGCCAAGGCGGTGATCGAGCATGGAATCGAGATCTGCCGCCGCAAGGGCTACCGGAAAATGTACGGCCACGCCCAGACGCGGCTGGTTCCGCTGTGGAGCCGCTTCGGCTTCCGGCCGATGATGAAGAACACCAAGCTCGTCTTCTCGGACCACGAATATGTCGAGATCGTCGGCGATATCACGCCGCATGAGAACCCGCTGACGCCCGACAGCGATCCGCACGTCCTGATCCGCCCCGAAGGACAGTGGGACAAGCCCGGCGTGCTCGACCATTCCGCGGCCCGGCCGCCGACGAATCCGCACTGATCCACAGCGCCCCGCCGGATTGGAGGGTCGATACGGCGCCGGACCGAGCCTTTACGTCGAAAAGCCGTAGGCTGGCGCGGGGTTGGCAGCTATAGTACGGATTGGCGGGGCCAATTCTGGCCGAAGAAAGAGTACGCATGCAGACGCGTCTGCTGGCGCTGAAAAGCGCCGTCCCGTCGCATATCCTTGAGCAATCCGATGTTTGTACGCGTGCCGGGCACCTGTTCCGCAGCCGGCGCGACATCGAGCGGCTGCTGCCGGTCTTTACCAACACCGGCATCGACCGGCGCTATTCCTGCGTGCCGATCGATTGGTACGCCGAGCCGCATGGTTGGCGCGACCGCACCGACCTCTATGTGGAAAACGCCACCAACCTGCTGGAGCGGGTAACGCGCGCGCTCCTGGCCGAAGCGAATCTGACGACCGACGACATCGACGCCATCGTCGTGGCGTCGACGACCGGCGTGGCGACGCCCAGCCTCGACGCGCTCGTCGTCGAACGTATGGGGCTGCGCCGCGATATCCGGCGGCTGCCGATTTTCGGGCTGGGCTGCGCGGGCGGCGTGATCGGGCTTGCCCGCGCCGACAGCCTGGCGCGTGCCGAGCCGGGATCGCGGGTGCTGTTCCTGGTGGTGGAACTCTGTGCGCTGACCTTCCGCAAGGACGACGTCTCCAAGAGCAATGTCGTGGCGACCGCGCTGTTCGGCGACGGCGCGGCGGGCGCGATCCTGTCGACCGCGGGCGACGGGCCGGCGCTCGGCGCGTCGGGCGAATACACCTGGCCCGCCTCGCTCGACATCATGGGCTGGGAGGTGGAGGAGGACGGCCTGAAGGCGCGGTTCGCGCAGAGCATTCCGGCGCTGGTGGCCAGCGATTTCAGCACCATCCTGGCCGAATTCCTGCACCGCAACGATCTGAAGCTCGGCGACATCGACGATTTCGCCTGCCATCCGGGCGGCGCCAAGGTGCTCGATGCCCTGGAAGACGCGTTCCGGATCGAGCGCGGCGCGCTCAAGGAAAGCCGGTCGATCCTGCGCGACTACGGCAACATGTCGGCGGTGACGGCTTTGTTCGTGCTGGAACGTATGGACTGGCGCAAGCGCGGACGGCGCATCCTGATGACGGCGTTGGGGCCGGGCTTCTCGGCGGTCTTTCAGGTCATCGAAGGCTGATGAACGCGGCCGTCGCCATCATTGTCGCACTGGTTGCGCTGCAGCGCCTGGCCGAACTCTTCTATGCCGAACGCAACACCGCCGCGCTCAAGCGAAACGGTGCCGTCGAGATCGGTCGCGCCCATTACCCGCTGATCGTGCTGCTGCATGCGGCGTGGCTGGTGAGCGTGGTCGCGGCGCAGCCGCGTGTCGTTCACATCAACTGGATCGCGCTGTCGATTTTCATCGTTCTGCAGGTCCTGCGCCTGTGGGTGCTCGCCAGCCTCGGACCCTATTGGACAACGCGCATCATCACGCTGAAGGACGCGCCGCTGGTCCGCCGCGGTCCTTACCGCTATGTGCGCCACCCCAACTACCTGATCGTCGCCGGCGAGATCGCCGCCCTGCCGCTCGCCTTCGGCGAGACGGCGGTCGCGATCATATTCACGGTGCTGAACGCGCTGGTCCTCGCCTGGCGCATCCGTCAGGAGGACCAGGCCCTGGCTATGCGCCGCGCGCTGCCGGCCGGCGCTGGCATGCCGACCGCAAAAGGATAGGATCAGTCACTTGGGGAGAACGGCACGATGATTCGATATGGCGGCCCATTCCTGCTGCTGGCATCGATTCCCGTTTTCTTTCTGGTGCTGGGGCCGTGGGGTCCTTTTGCGACCGTCGGATTGCTCTTGGCGGCGCTGATCGGCGCCGAATTCGTCTCGCCGCGCGGCGATGTTTTGCAGAGTACGGCGGCGCCGCTGCATTATCGTCTTCTACCCTATCTCTATATCCCCCTGCAGCTCGGCCTCATCCTCTGGGCGATCGATGCGGCCGGGCGGACTTCGCCGCCCGGCATCGCGAGCCTGGTCGTCTCTATCGGGATCACTACCGGTGTTTTCGGCATGCTGACGGCGCACGAGATGGCGCACAGCAAAAGCCGCGGCGAACGGATGCTGGCGACCTGGATGCTGAGCGGCATGGCCTATCGCCATTTCCGCATCGCCCATGTGCATTTCCACCATCGCTGGGCGGCGACCGAACTCGATTCCGCCACGGCCAGGCTCGGCGAAGGCTTCTATGCCTTCCTGGCGCGCACGGTGCCGGGGCAATTCCTGGAAGCCTGGCGCTTCGAGCGCAAGCGCTGCGCCGGGCGGCCGCTTTTCGACAACCGCAGCGTCGTCGATGTCGCCGCGACGGTCCTGATCCTCGGCGCGATCTTCGCGATCTGGGGTCTGGCCGGTGCCGCCTTCTTCGCCGCGCAATCGGCGGTCGCGATCGTCGTGCTGGAGCTGTTCAACTACATCGCCCATTACGGATTGCGGCGGCGCAGCGACACGGCCGGGCGGATCGAGCCGCTCGGCGATCGCCACAGCTGGAACAGCAGCAACGTCCTGGTGAACCTCCTGATCTTCAACATGGGACGGCACAGCTATCACCATCGACGGCCGGCCGCCGCCTATGAAAGCCTCCAGTTCATCGGCGGCGCCCCGGAGCTTCCCGCCGGCTATGCCGGCAGCATCCTGCTGGCGCTGGTGCCGCCGCTCTGGCGCCGCGTCATGGACGCGGAAGCCGCGAAGCTGGGCGCCGGCACCTATGGCGACATGCGCCTTGCCGCATAAGATCGGTGCCGCATGAGGAATCCGGTCAAGACCTGGATCGGCTTCGTCGCCATGTGCATCGGCATGTTCATGGCGATCCTCGACATCCAGGTGGTCGCCAGTTCGCTGACCAACGTCCAGGCGGCGCTGAAGATTTCGCCCGACCGGATGAGCTGGATCCAGACCGGCTATCTGATCGCGGAAGTCATCGCGATTCCCCTGACCGGCTGGCTGACGCGGGCGCTGTCGCTGCGCTGGATGTTCGTGGCGGCGACCATCGGCTTCACCCTGGCGAGCCTGGGTTGCGCGTTATGCACCACGCTCGAGCCGCTGCTGATCATTCGCGTCATTCAGGGCTTCTGCGGCGGCATGCTGATCCCCGCCGTCTTCACTTCGGCCTTCACGCTGTTTCCGGAGAAGAATCGCGTCCTCTCCACCATGATTGCCGGCACCTTCGCCATGATCGCGCCCACCATCGGGCCAGCGGTCGGCGGCTATCTGACGCTGACCCATTCCTGGCACTGGATCTTCCTGGTCAACATCCCGCCCGGCCTTGTGGTCGCGCTGCTGGTCGCGGGCTGCGTGGGCGGCGGCAGGTTCGACTGGCGCGAGCTCAAATGCATCGACCATGTCGGCATCCTGCTCGCGGCGATCTTTCTCGGCAGCCTCGAACTTCTCCTGAAAGAGGCGCCGGGCCGCGGCTGGCACGGCGAGCTGGTGATGGCGCTGCTCGCGGTGTGCGCCTTTTCCGCCATATCGGGAGTCTATCAGTGCCTGCGCGTGCCGCATCCCTTCGTCGATCTGCACCGCTTCCGCAATCTGGCCTTTTCGCTCGGCTGTGCGCTCAGCTTCGTCTTCGGCTTCGGCGTCTACGGCGCCACTTACCTGATGTCGGTCTTCCTGGGACTGGTGCGCGGTCACAATCCGCTGGTGATCGGTGAGATCATGATGGTGTCCGGTGCTGTGCAGTTGTTGACGGCGCCGCTTGCCGCTTGGCTGGAGACGCGCATGGATCCGCGCCTGCTGACCGCCATCGGCTTCGGCCTGTTCGGCGCCGGCCTTCTGGCCAACGGCTTCGAGACCTCTTCCACCGATTTCAACGGCCTGTTCTGGCCGCAGGTCCTGCGCGGCGTGAGCATCATGCTGTGCCTGCTTCCCGCCACCCGCCTGGCGCTGGAGCGCTGGCCGGAAGCGGAGATTCCCGACGCCAGCGGGCTGTTCAACCTGATGCGCAATCTGGGCGGCGCCATCGGCATCGCGCTGATCGATACGGTGCTGGAGCAGCGCACGCAGGGCCACGCCTCTTTCCTGATCGCCCGGCTGCAGGCCGGCGACCCCGACGCGGCGCGCGCAGTCGGCCTGCCGCTGGCGCAGTTCCACAACGTGCCGCTCGCCCCGATCGACGACCTCACCCGGGCGATCGTGGCGCCGATGGTTCAGCGCGCGGCGCTGGCCATGTCGTTCAACGAAGCGTGGCGCATCATCGCCATTTTGTTCGCGGTCTCCCTGCTGGCTTTGCCTTGGATGCGACGCGCGCATATCCCCGACTCGGCCATGGGGCCGGGCACGTTTCACGGCCACTGACGCGAAGCAGCGTCAGGCGTGGACCAGTTCGACCTGCGACACGTCGGTGCGCTGGACGCTGAACGCCGCCGCGCAGATGCCGAGATAGAATTCCCAATTGCGCAGGAACCGCTCGTCATGGCCGAGCGCCATGATCTCGGCGCTCTTGGCCTGCATCCGCGCCGACCATTCGCGCAGCGTCTTGGCGTAGTCCTTGCCGAAGGAAAAGACGCCGGCGACCTTGAGCCCGGCCTTCTCCGCCTCCTCATGGAAGCGCTGCAGCGAGGGCAGCATGCCACCGGGAAAGACGTAATGGCGGATGAAATCGCTGCGCGTGCGATAGCCAGCGAAGAATTCGTCGCCGATGGTGATCGTCTGAATCACGGCGCGGCCGCCCTGTCTCAGCCGTTCGGCGACGGTGTGAAAATATTGCGGCCAGTATTGTTCGCCCACCGCCTCGAACATCTCGATCGAGACGATCATGTCGAACAGGCCGCGCGATCTGCGGTAATCCTCGAGCTTGATGTCGGCGGCGCCCTTCAGCCGCTCCGTGGCGAAGCGGTATTGCGCCGGCGAGATCGTCAGTCCGGTCACCTGGTGCGAATCCTGCGCCGCGCGCTCGGCAAAGCCGCCCCAGCCGCAGCCGATCTCCAGCACGGACGAGGCGTGCTTCGGGAACTTGCTCAGGATGCGCTCATATTTGTTGCGCTGCGCCTCTTCCAGGCTCGCCTGCGCCCCGCCGAACAGCGCGGCGGAATAGGTCATGCTGCGGTCGAGCCAGAGCGAATAGAAATCGTTGCCGACATCGTAGTGGTCCTGGATGTTGCGCTTGCTGCCGCTCAGCGTGTTGCGCCGCACAAAGCTGTTGTGGATGCGGAACAGCAGCCGGTTCAGAAAGCTCCCATTCGCGAAATCGTCGAACTGGTCCATGTTCATCAGGAACAGGCTGACCAGCGTTTCGACGTCGTCGGTTTCCCAGGCGCCGGCGATGTAATCCTCGCCCAGCCCGATATCACCGCGCGCGGCGACGCGCTTGAGCACGTCCCAATCGTTCACCACGAACCGCGCCTTGGGCCCGTTCCTGGCGCCTTTGACGATGGTGACGTCGCCATCGGGCGCGACGAAATCCAGGGTGCCGACCTCAAGGCGCGACAGCGCCTCGCGCCAATGCTTCTCGATGTGCGACGAGGATACGAGACCCATGGCAACCCCCTTCGGTTCGGAAGATTACGCATCTCCGATCACGCTGGATCATAGACCCCGGGACAGAAACTTGGGAAGGGCGGCCAAGGGCCGGTGCGCCAGCACCGGCCCCATGTTCTCCTCACGGCAGCATCAGCCGCGCGGCGATGCCGGCATGGCCTGCATCTTATCGGCGCTCAACTGGGCGACGACCACGTTGCGGGACTGGTCGTAAGTCAACTGGCTGGCATCGACGGTCACGGTCTTGCTCTGCTTTCCCAGCAGGGCGATGTCGACCGTCTGCGCCTTGCCGTCCGATCCGACCGCGACTTTCTGGACCGCGCCGATCGCCTGGCCGTTGCTGGTTTCGCCGCTCGCATTCGCGAGGGTCTCCGGCGGATTGGCGATCCTGTCGAGCGACACGGGACCGGCATTTGAAGCGGATTGCGACGTGTCCGCGCCCACAGCCTGCGTGCTGGCTGCCATCTGCTGTCCGTTTTGCGGATCGCCCGAGGCGGCACCGGCCTGGGATGGCGTCTGGCCCTGGGCATTCGTCAGCTGCTGCGCGTTCAATTCATCCGTCTGCTGGTGTTCCGCCGGCGTCCCCGGATGGCGTGTGAACGCAGTGGCAGGCGCCAAGGCGCCGGCACCGATCAGCCCCGCAGCTGCTACGCCCCCCAGCACAAAAGATCTGAATCTCATGATGGGTCTCCGTTTTCTGGATGGCCGTGCGCGAGGATGTCCTCGCCCGGTCCTCGGCATAACGTCTTGACGCCACGGCAGTTCCGCCCGGAACGCTTTGGCGGCGCACACGTTTCTGTATGGGGCAAAGGCGGATTTATGACCAAGAAACAGTTGATCGAAGATATCAAGACCGCCCCCTCCCGCTTCTATCGTGCGCCCAGCGACGTCGCCCGCGACCGCCGTTTTTCTGACCTGGAGCGCCTTGAAATTCTCCAGGCCTGGGAGCGCGATGCGCGCGCGCTTTCCACCGCCGACGATGAAGGAATGACGGGTGGCGAGCCGGCAAGGCTGAAAACCGTGGTCGAGGCGCGGATGGAAATCGAGAAAAAGATGCCCGGCGAAACCGCCGGCCACGAATCCGGCAAGTTCGCCGCTCGTTCCGGCGAAGGATGATCTTGACGACGGGCGGGGACCCGGCCACCAAGGGCCGATGGGGATTCCGCAGCCACAGACAGCTATGCCCGCCGCGGCACAATTGTCCGTCGTCATTCCCACCTTCAAGGAGCGCGACAACGTCGCGGAGCTCCTGTGCCGGCTCGACACGGCACTCGCCGGCGTGCGCTGGGAAGCGATCTTCGTCGACGACAATTCGCCGGACGGCACCGCCGCAGCCGTAAAGGCGCTGGCGGCGCAGGACCGGCGCGTGCGTTGCCTGCGCCGCGTCGGGCGGCGCGGCCTGGCCGGGGCCTGCATCGAAGGGATGCTGTCGTCCAGCGCGCCGGTGGTGGCGGTGATCGATGCGGATCTGCAGCACGACGAACGCGTGCTGCCGCAAATGCTCGGCACGATCCTCGACAACGATATCGATCTGGTGGCGGCGACCCGCTACGGCGCGGGCGGCAGCGCCGCGGCTTTCGGCGAAGGGCGCGGAGCGATCAGCCGCATCGCCACCAAGCTGGCGCGCAGGGTGCTGGGCACCTCGCTCAGCGATCCGATGAGCGGCTTCTTCATGATGCGGCGCGACCGTTTCGACGAGATTGCCGATCGCCTTTCGCCGGCCGGGTTCAAGATCCTCCTCGACATCGTCACCGCCGCCGACGGTCTGCGCATCGCGGAGCAGCCCTATGCCTTCGGCGAGCGCCACAGCGGCGAAAGCAAATTCAACGCGCAGGTCGGCCTCGAATTCCTCGGACTGCTGGTGGCGAAGCTGAGCGGCGGCTATCTGGATCCGCGTTTCATCTTCTTCGCCATCGTCGGCACGATCGGGTTGGCGGTCCATCTCATCGCGCTTCGGATCGGGCTCTCGACCGGGCTTCTGTCCTTTCGCGCCGCGCAGAGCATCGCGGCCTATGTGGCGATGACCAGCAACTTCCTGCTCAACAATTCGCTCACCTATCGCGACCGGCGGCTGAAGGGATGGGGCATGCTGGGTGGATTTGTCGGCTTCTGCCTGATCGGCTCGCTGGGCGTGTTCACCAATGTCGGCATCGCCTCCTGGTTTTACGCCGAGCGCGAGGGCTGGTGGGTTTCCGGCGCCGCCGGCGCGATCATGGGTGCGCTGTGGAATTACGCGATGTCGAGCCTGTTCATCTGGCGCACGCGATGATGGCGCCGAAGAAATGAAGGAGCCGGGACAGCCTTTCATTTTCGTCGCCGTTCTGGTCGCTTTGCGGTTCGTTGCCGCTGCGGTGCTGCCGCTGTCGGCCGACGAGGCCTATTACTGGCTGTGGTCGAAGCATCTTGCCGCCGGCTATTTCGATCATCCCCCCGCCATTGCGTTCCTGATCCGCGTGGGCACCATGTTGTTCGGCAACACCGCGTTCGGCGTGCGGTTGGCGCCGCTGCTGCTGTCGGTGGCGGCGAGCGGGTTCGTCTGGCGCGCCGCGGCCGTCCTCCTGCGCGACGAACGCGCCGGAGGGCTCGCCTGCCTGCTGTTCAACCTGACCCTGATGGTCGCGGTCGAGACGATGGCGGCGACCCCCGATGCGCCGCTGATCGCCTGCGCCGCCGCTTTCCTGTTTGCGCTGGCCAAACTCGACGAAACGCAGGACGGGCGCTGGTGGCTGGCCGTCGGGGGCGCCGGCGGGCTGGCCCTGCTGTCCAAATATACCGGCTTTTTTCTCGGTCTCGGCGCGCTGGTCTGGCTCGTCGCCGCGCCGCGCGGGCGGCATTGGTTGCGGTCGCCCTGGCCCTATCGGGGAGCGCTCATCGCGCTGGTTCTGTTCGCGCCGAATCTGTGGTGGAACGCGACGCATCACTGGATGACATTCGCCTTCCAGTTCGGGCGCATCGGCGCGGGACATTTCACGCTGCGCTTCCTGGCCGAGTTCCTGGGCGCCCAGCTTGTCCTGGCCACGCCGTTCATTTTCGTCTGCGCGGTTCTAGGCGCGACTCGAAACCTGCGCGCGCCCGATGCGCTGCCGCTTGTGGTCGCGACGCTTGTTCCGGCGGTCGTCTATTTCGTGCTGCATTCGCTGCATGACCGGGTTCAGGGCAATTGGCCGTGCTTTCTCTATCCCGCCCTGGCGGTGGCGGCATGTGCCGCGATGCGCGCCGACCGGACGGGATGGATCGCCGCCCCGGCGCTATGGTCGCGCCGCCTGGCCGTACCCGTCGCATCTGTGCTGCTCGCGGCCTGCTACGCCCAGGCGGTGTTCGGCGTCGTGCCGATGGGCCGCCGGGATCCCTTTGCCCGCCTTCTTGCCGTCGGTTTCGGCGATGTCGCGCGGCAGGTGCAGCAGGCGGCGAGCGCCAATGGAGCTGGCGCAATCCTGACGACCGATTATGCGTCGACGGCATGGTTTGCCTTTTACAGCGGCCTGCCGGTGGTGCAGCTCAATGAGGAGGAACGCTGGCTCGCCGCGCCCCATGCCGACGCGCAATTGCTGGGCCGGCCCATGCTTTATGTCACCGAACAGGGACGGGCGCGGAGCGATCTGATTGCCGCCCATTTCACGACAATGGTTCCACTTGCCCCGGTCGTTCGCAGCCGCGACGGAGCGGCAATCGCGCGCTATCTGGTATTTCGGGTGCAGGGTCTACGCGGCCCGCCGGTGGGGCGTGCCCCTTAACGGCAACGCCGGCTTGGGGGGACCAGCCGGCGCCGTGACGTATCGAAGCGAGCGGACACCCGATGCGGGCTGTCGAAGGGGCTGGGGCGTACCGGATCAGACGTCCGCTCGGATAAAAAACGCGACGATCCGAAAAAGGTTTCTTTGGCCGCGATATTTTTTTTAGAGGCCGGCGCCGCGGCAGAATAGGGGCGTTTCCGGTCGTTCAGCGGTCGAAAAGTCCGCAGGGCGGGAGCCGTGCAGCAGCCCGCCCGCGAAAATCTCCGCATCCCAAATCCGCGTGCCGGAATGGGTCAGGCCGCCTTGCGCGTCGTGGGATGGAAGAACAGCGCCTGTCCCACCGTCGCCTGGACGGTCTCGGGCAGGAACGGCTTGGCGATCAGATAGGTGGGTTCCGGCCGCTCTCCGGTCAGAAGCCGTTCGGGGTAAGCGGTCACGAAGATCACCGGGATATCGAAGCTGGCGAGGATTTCGGACACCGCATCAATGCCGGAGCCACCTTCGCCCAGATTGATGTCCGCGAGCACCAGGCCGGGCCGCTCGGAGCGGGCCTTGGCCACCGCCTCGTCGCGGGTCGCAGCCGTCGCCACCACCTTGTGGCCAAGTTCGGTCAGCAGATTTTCGAGGTCGAGGGCGATGATCGGTTCGTCCTCGATGATCAGCACACGCGAGGCGAGGAGACGGTCGATCGTACCCTGCGCCTCCAGAATGGCGCGCTCCACCTCCTGCGTGCTCTGGTCGAGGATGAAGGCGGTTTCCTCCAGGCTGAAGGCCTCCACCGACGTCAGCAGCACGGCGGCGCGGCGCGGCGCGGCAAGCGCTTTCAGCAGGCTGTCCGGCTTGGCGGTTTCGACCGTGCTTCCCGCATCATCGAGACGGCCCGTCGAACTGGCCCAGATGGCCTGAAAGACGCGGTACAGGCCGACGCGTGGAGAAGCGCCTTCGGGCAGCACTTCCTCGCCCGCCAGAAGGGCGGACAGGGCCGCCCGCACATAGGCATCGCCGCTTTCCTGGGTGCCGGTGAGGGCGCGGCCGTAGCGGCGCAGATAAGGCAGATGCGGTGCGAGAATCTCGGTCATGTTCATGGCCCGGCTCCTTCATGACAACAAAACAGCGAAAGGGGAACTCGCACCAGAGGAAAAAGTTCCCGCGGCCGGAACCATCGTCGTGTCAGCACGTTAGCGCTCGGGAAGGAACGCAGCGGTATCGGGATGACACCGTTTTTATGGGGCGGAGATGTCCGCGCCGATTGCATTTGCAGCCCTAGACGTCGGAGAATGAGTTTGTCGAGCGCACGCCCGCAACGGACCGAGAATTTGTCGAAGGACCAAGATCAGGATCGCGAAAAATCGCGCGCGGTCCGGGCGCGTCAGCGCGCCATTGGACGGGAGCTGCGCCGTCTTTACGACGGTGTCGTCAGCGAGCCGGTGCCCGACGAATTTCTCGATCTGCTGCGCAAGATCGACGAAAACGGGACATCCGACGAAACTTCCCAGAAGTCGTCCTGATGCGCCCGGAACCGTCAGCGCACGAAGCGCCCGGCGCTCAGCAGGGTCCTGATTTCAAGACGGACCTTCTGGCCCTCATCCCCTTTCTGCGCGCCTTCGCACGTTCCCTCTGCGGAAACTATGAAAGCGCCGACGATCTGGCCCAGGAGACCCTGGTCAAGGCCTGGCAGGCGCGCGACGCCTTCGTGCCCGGCACCAATCTCAAGGCCTGGCTCTTCACCATCCTGCGCAATCAGTTCTATTCCGACCGCCGCCGCGCCTGGCGACAGGTGTCCTGGGATCAGGACGCGGCCGAACGTATCCCCGGCACCAGCCAGGATCCCGGCTGGTCGGCGGAGCTGTCCGACACGGCGCGTGCGATGCGCGAGCTTTCGGACGAGCAACGCGAGGCCCTGATTCTGGTCGGCGCCGGCGGTTTTTCCTACGAGGATGCGGCCGCGATCTGCCACTGCGCCGTCGGCACCGTGAAGAGCCGCGTGGCGCGTGCGCGCAAGGCGCTGCTGGCGCTCCTGGAACAGCAGGACAGGCTGCCTCTCAGCCAGCGCCCGGACGAGGGAGACGCGGCCAGTGACATCATGGCACAATTGGATCGCTTGGCCCCCGCCAGCGAGCCCGATGCTCCGGCGCGGCGGCGCAACAAGGGATCCGCCGTCTAGGGGCGTCATGTCGCTCCGTTTCCGGCTGTTTCTCACTGTCACCATCGCCCTGATACCGATTGCCGTGGTCAGCGTGCTGCAGGGCATGGAGCGGGCCAGTGTCGACATCGCCAATGTCCGCGAGCGGCTGGTGCAATCGGCCCGTATGGCGGCCTCGAACCAGGAAAACGTGTTCGCTTCGGGCGAGCAGGTCCTGCGCGCGCTCGGCAATCTGGACGACGTGCGCAATATCACGGGCGATTGCGACCGGACATTGTCCGATGCGCTGGCCGGCCTGCACGTCTTCACCAATCTTTCGCGCGCCGATCGCAACGGCATCATCGTCTGCTCGGCCTTGCCGCAGGCCAAAGGACGGGATGTCAGCCGGCTGGCGATATTCCAGGGCGCGCGGAAAAACTCGGCCTTCACCGTCAGCGGACAGATTACCAGCCAGGTGACGCATGGCCCGGTGATCGGTGCAACGCTGCCGCTGCGCGATTCCGCCGGCCGCTTTCAGGGAACGCTCGGCTTCGGCGTGAACGTGCAGTGGCTCGGCGAAATCCTCAAAGCTCGGGATCTGCCCAAGGGCGCCGTCGTGTCGGTGTTCGACCGGACCGGCGCGATCGTGGCGAGCAACAATCTCGCGGTCGCCCGCGCTGTTTTTCGCCGGATGCCGCGTGCCGAAACGTTGCGCGGCGGCCTCGAATCGCGCGGCGACGCGCAAGGCAGGATCTGGACCTTCGCGGCCGCGCCGCTGGCCGGCAACAATGTGTTTGTCGGCTTCGCGATGCGCCGGTCGCAACTGTTCGACCCCACCTATCTGCGGGTCGGGACCGATTTTTTGCTGCCCATCGTGATGATCGGACTGGCCTGGGCGGCGATTTGGTTCGCCACCGAACGGCAGGTCACACAATGGATCGTCTATCTCCGGCGGATCGCGGCCGCCTATCGCGGCGGGCGCTACAATCTGCGCCCAGCGCTGGACGATGCGCCGGCCGAATTCAAGCTCCTGGGCCAGGCCATGGAGGACATGGCGGCCGGCATCGAGGACCGCGACAAGAGCCTGCGGGAGGCGGTGGCGCAGAAGACCCTGCAAATCCGCGAGACCCATCACCGGGTGAAGAACAATCTGCAGGTCGTCATCAGCCTGCTCAGCCTGCAGGCCACGCAGTCGCAGGACCCCGCCATTCGCGGCGCCCTGGTGCAGGCCCAGGCCCGCATCGGCGCGCTGGCCCTGGTTCATCGCATCCTCAACGATATCGAGGACCAGACTTCGGTCGATCTGCCGCAGATGCTGGACGATTTGACCCGGCAGGTCGTCGAGGCCATGGCGGTGGAACGCACCGATGTCGAGATCGCGGTCGACGTCCTGCCCGGCTGCGCCCCCGGCGAGATCGCCGTGCCGCTTGCCCTTTTCACGGTGGAAGCGCTGACCAACATCTTCAAGCACGCCTTTCCGTCGGCCACGGCGCGCGGCACGATCAAGGTCAGCCTCCAGCGACAGGCGCCGGGCAAGCTCCGTCTGGCCGTCGAGGACGATGGTGTCGGATATGCGGCGGCGAACATAAGATCGGGAATCGGCAGCCGCCTGCTCAAGGTTTTCGGCCGTCAGATCCAGGGCGTCGTATCGACGGACTCGCAGCCGGGCCGCGGGACCAGCGTCGAACTGGTCTTCGCCGATCCGAACGATCCAGGCCGCGCGCAGGGCGTCGCCGCCGCGTCGTGAATTGCAACGCGGGGCCGGCGCAGGCATAACCGGCGCGTCGAAGCCCCGAAAGATTTCCCCATGGCAGATCAGTTCGATGCCGTCGTCATCGGCGGCGGTCCCGGCGGCTACAATGCCGCGATCCGGCTGGGCCAGCTCGGCGTCAAGACGGCCTGCGTCGACGCGCGTGGCGTCTTCGGCGGCACCTGCCTGAACATCGGCTGCATCCCGTCCAAGGCGCTGCTGCATGCGAGCGAGCGCTTCGAGGAAGCGCAGAAGGATTTCGCCAGGCTCGGCATCAAGGCCACGGTCGAGCTCGACCTGCCGGCGATGATGGCGCACAAGGACAAGGTCGTGGGCGAGCTGACGCGCGGCGTCGATTTCCTGCTGCGCAAATACAAGGCCGAAGCCATCGTCGGCGAGGCCCGTATCGCCGGCGCCGGCAAGGTCGAGGTCAGGACCAGGGCCGGCAATGTCCGCACCCTGGAGACCAGGCATATCGTTGTCGCGACGGGCTCCGACGTCATGCCGCTTGGCGGCGTGACGATCGACGAGGAGCGGATCGTCTCCTCGACCGGCGCGCTGGCGTTCAAATCCGTGCCCAAACGTCTTTTGGTGGTCGGCGGCGGCTATATCGGACTGGAGCTGGGCTCGGTGTGGCGCCGGCTCGGCAGCGAGGTGCTGGTGGTCGAATTCCTCGACCGCATCACGCCGGGCCTCGACGGCGAAATCGCCAAGCAGTTCCAGCGCATCCTGCAGCGCCAGGGCATCAAGTTCCAGCTTTCCACCAAGGTCGTCGGCGTCGAGAAGGCCGGCGATGCGCTGAAGGTGAGCGTCGAGCCCGCGGCGGGCGGCGAGCGGCAGGTCATCGATGCCGATGTGATGCTGGTCTCCATCGGGCGTCGTTCGTATACGGACGGTCTGGGCCTGGACGCCGTGGGCGTCAAGCGTGATGCGCGCGGGCGCGTGATCACCGATCCGCATTTCAAGACCAATATCGAGGGCATCTGGGCGATCGGCGATTGCCGCGAAGGCCCGATGCTGGCGCACAAGGCGGAGGACGAGGCCGTCGCCTGCGCCGAACGCATCGCCGGCCGCGCCGGCCATGTGAATTACGACGCGATCCCGGCGGTCGTCTACACCGCGCCGGAAGTCGCGTCGGTCGGCAAGACCGAAGAGGATTTGAAGGCGGCCGGTGTCGCCTACAAGGTCGGCAAATTTCCCTTCACCGCCAATGCGCGCGCCAAGACCATCGCCGCGACGGACGGCTTCGCCAAGGTCATTGCCGACGCCCAGACCGATCGTGTTCTCGGTGTCCATATCATGAGCGCGGAAGCCGGCAATCTGATCGCCGAGGCCACGCTGGCGATCGAGTTCGGCGCCTCCAGCGAAGACATCGCGCGCACCAGCCATGCCCATCCGACCCTGAGCGAGGCGGTCCGCCAGGCCGCGATGGGCGTCGAAGGCTGGACGACACAGATGTAGGCTCACGGGGTTCACCCCGGCAGGAGCGGGCGTGCCGTTGGAGCGACTTCCTTTGTCTTCACATGCTCGGGCCTGATGCCCATGCCGATGAAGCGCGCCGGAATGCGCCTGAGCCTGGGCCAGCGATCGAGGAGGCGCAGGACCAGCGGCGGCCTGGGCGTCTGGCGGGCGCGCAGATTGGGCGCCAGCACCCGGTTCTGGACCTGCACCTGGAACCACTGGACGATCCGGGTGGGAAAAAGCCGGCGGCGTTGGACCTTCTTCAGATCGCCGAGGTTCGGCGCGCGTTTGCGCAGGACCGGCGCCAGCAGATTGGCGGTCGCCACGGCGTCCTGGATGGCGAGATTGATGCCGACGCCGCCGACCGGCGACATCGCGTGCGCCGCATCGCCGATGCAAAGCAGCCCGCGTCGCGCCCAGCTCTCCAGCCGGTCCACCTTCACGCTCAGCAGGCTGACATCGACGAAACCCGCGATCGTGTCGCCCCGCTCGCGTGCGAAGCCCGCGACGCTGCGCAGCCGGGCGCGGAACCCGGTGATGCCTTCCGCCTTCATCGCCGCCAAGCCGCCCTTGGGAATGACCAGCGCGCATTGCCAATAATCGCCGCGATAAAGCATGATGAAGAAGTCGCCACCCTGGAAGCGCGCCACCGGTTCGGCGGGGTCGCCCGCCTGCGCAGGCAGGCGCATCCACAGCACGTCGAACGGCGCGCCGAAATCGCGGACCTTCAGGCCGCTCTTGGCACGCACGATGGAGTGGCGGCCGTCCGCGCCGATCACCAGCTTGGCATGGATCTCATACAGGCCGTCCGGCGTCTCGGCCAGGACGCCCGCGATCCGCCCGCGCGTGGCCAGGAGATCGGTCACCTCCGCCTGCATCCGGAGGCGGAAATTCGGATAGCGCTCGGCCTCGCCCAGCAGAAAATCGAGAAAATCCCATTGCGGCATCAGCGCCAGGAATTTGCAGCGCGTCGGCAGATGGGTGAAATCGCCGACCGCGAACCGTTCCTTGCCGATCTCTACGGCGATCTCGCGCATCTCGGTATGCGGGCGCGCCAGGAAGGCATCGAGCAGGCCAAGTTCGGCCATCAGTTCCAGCGTCGAGGGGTGGATCGTGTCGCCGCGGAAATCGCGCAGGAAATCCTTGTGTTTCTCCAGCACGATCACGTCGACGCCGGCGCGCGCCAGCAGAAACCCGGCCATCATCCCGGCGGGGCCGCCGCCCGCGATCACGCATGTTGTCGAAAGCGTTTCCACCTGGCGCCCCTCCGCAGGCCCCACAATTTATGCCCCTCGCGCAGGGCAATCGCCATAGCAATGGCGGAAGGTTATCTTTGCGTGAAGGAACGCCACGCTGAGATGAGCTGCCTGCACAATTTTCGGCCAAGCCTCTTACGCGGCACGTCGAATCCCCCTATGTTCCGCAACGCAACAACTTTGAAAGGAGGTGATCCAGTGTCTCATTGTCTTTGCCTGCGGCCGTCGGACGCCGCGACCTGGATCCTCGCAGTTCATCGGGATTCGGGGCCCGCTTAATACGCGACGCGGCTGTTCACGCAGCCCAGTCTGACAATGGAGGGGCCGTCCGCGAGGGCGGCCCTTCTTGTTTCAGCCCGCTCTTGTATGCGCGGCGAAGCTGGGCGAATCTGCCGTCCTCGCCAGGGGGAGGGGAACATGCGCGACCTGTTCGTTGTGGCCGTGATCGGCGCCGCCATCGGGCTTACGGCCTGCGGCCAGCATGAGACGAAATATTCGACCGACTCCGGCACGGTCAGCGTCTCGAACGCCGGCGATCATGTCTCGATGACCGGGGCCCATGGCGAAAAGGTCGAGATCGGCGGCGTCGGGTCCAGCGCCAAGCTGCCGTCCTATCTGCCGCTCTATCCGGGCGGCATGGTGCAATCCAGTTTCACCGGCAGCGGCAAGGACGGCGTGGTCGTTTTCCGCGTCCATGCGGCGCCCGCCGACGTCGTCGGCTTCTACAAGCAGAAGGCCACGGCGGCGGGCATGGCCCAGACCCTGAGCGCCGAGATGGGTGCGACCACGACCTATGTCGCGGCCAATGACAAATCCAAGCAGACCCTTTCGATCTCCGCCACCAAGGGCAGCGACGGCACCGATGTGCAGCTCGCCTGGGGCGCCAAATAGGCGCCGCCCGCCTGCGTCAGTGGAACAGGCCTGACAGCCAGCCGGATTTCTTCTCTTTCGGCGGCTCTGCCGGTGCCTGCGCCACCACCTGCGGCTCCTGCAGGGGGGCAGGCGGAGCGGCTGCCGGCGTCTGGGCCACGCCGGCCGGCGCCGGGTCGTCCGGGAAGCGCGCCGGGGCCGGATCGTCCGGGAACAGATAGGCCACGCGCAGCGGGTTCGGCTTCGGCACGATGTTGGGCCCGGCCATGGCGCCCTGCAGGGTCACGGCGACCCGGATGTCGCATTTGCCGACCGGCGTCTCGTCGGTGTCGTTGATCTGCACCCCGGCCACGAATTCGTTCAGCGGCGGCTTCTGCGGCCCGAGTGCGGCGGCGAACACCAGATCGGCGGCGGCGCAGAAATCGCCGACACCGTGGACGCGGCGGATTTCGGCCTTGGACGCCATGTTGGTCTTGAACAGATTGTAGGCGGCGTCGCCCTTGGTGGAGCCGTAGACCCGCTTGAACATGGTGAGCAGCGTCTTGTCCGAACGGCGCAGTTCCAGGCCGAACGAGGTCTGGAAGGCGTTGAACCGTTCCGTCGCCTGCTGGCCGCAGCCCAGCGCCGCGTCCATCAATTCCTGCTGGACGGCGGCGGTCTGCAGGGCGCTGACCTCGCTGGCGTCGGCGCATTTGAGGGAGGTGCGCCTGGCCGAGGCGACGTCGGTCCCGGCGGCAAGAAGGGCGAGCAGGCACACACTGGCCCTCATCGTCTTTCCCATTGTTTTCGCTCATTGTCTGGCTGCGGCACGCACCATAGATTGCCTTCGGGGCGCTTGCCAATCCCTTGATCGCGCAGCGTTAACAATATCGGATGGGGTGATGGGCGCGCTGTCGCATATCCGGGTGCTGGATCTGAGCCGTGTGCTGGCGGGGCCGTGGGCCACCCAGATCCTGGGCGATCTGGGCGCCGAGATCATCAAGATCGAAAAGCCCGGCGAGGGCGACGAGACCCGTCATTTCGGTCCGCCCTTCCTGACCACCAAGGACGGTGGGCGCGGCGACGCCACCTATTTCCTGGCCGCCAACCGCAACAAGAAATCCGTCACCATCGATCTGGCCCAGCCCGAAGGCGCGGCGCTGGTCCGCCGGCTGGCGCGGCGCGCCCATGTCGTGGTGGAGAATTTCAAGACCGGGACGCTGGCCAGATACGGCCTCGACCATCCAAGCCTCGCCGCCGACAACCCGGCGCTGGTCTATTGCTCGCTGACCGGCTTTGGCCATGACGGGCCCCGGCAGGACAAGGCCGGCTACGACTACCTGATCCAGGGCATGGGCGGCCTGATGAGCATCACCGGCCAGCCCGACGGCGCGCCCGGCGCCGAGCCGATGAAAGTCGGCGTGGCGGTCGGCGATCTGGTCTCCGGCCTTTATGCGGCGATTGCCGTCCTGGCGGCGCTGCTGCACCAGGCGCGGACCGGCGAAGGCCAAGCGATCGACATGGCCCTGTTCGACTGCCAGGCGGCCGCGCTCGCCAACCAGGCGACCGGCTATCTGGTCGGCGGCATGCTGCCGAACCGGCTGGGCAATGCCCATCCCAGCATCGTGCCCTATCAGGTGTTCGCGGCCGCCGACGGCCATCTGATCCTCGCCGTCGCCAACGACCGCCAGTTCGCCGCTTTCGCCAGGGCGGCGGGCGTGGAAGCGCTGGCCGCCGACCCGCGCTTCGCCACCAATGCGGCGCGGGTCGAGCATCGCGCGATTCTGGTCGGCTTTTTGACGCCGGTGTTTGCGGGGCGCGGCATCGCCGATTGGATCGCCTTGCTCGAAGCCGCCAATGTGCCCTGCGGTCCGATCAACCGGATCGATCAGGTGTTCGCCGATCCGCAGGCGATCGCGCGCGGGCTCACCGTCGCGATGGA
>JAATGL010000206.1 GCA_015654705.1 Alphaproteobacteria bacterium
GGTTGATCGGATGCAGCACCTGCTCGCAGAACTTGCCGGCATTGGTCAGAATGTCGTCCAGCAGGTCGGGAGTCAGTTCGGAAAATTCGGGCAGGTCGCGATGCTTGTCGATCTCCAGCAATTCGTTCAGCACGAAGCGGTATTCGTCGATCGGCGCGCGATAGATGGGCATGGGAAACTCCAGGGAGCGAGGTGCGGATGGCGGACGGCGCAGTGTAAGCCGCCGCCGCGCCACCCGCCACTCCCGATCCCGTCAGATCAGGTCGCGCAACGTCACTTTGACGTCCCTGGTCGCGGTGCTGTTCCTGACCGTGAAGGTCACCACGGTGCCTGGCGCGTCGTTGCGGATGCGCTTGCGCAGTTCGTAGATCGGGATGTCCGTCGCCGGCTTGCCGTCCACCGCGACGATCGCGTCGCCGACCTTGAGGCCCGCCGTTTCGGCCGGCGCGCCCTTGGTCACATCGACCACCGCATAGCCGTCGGCGGACTGGTTGAACCACATCCCGGCGCGGTCGAAGGTGTCGAGATCGGGCACCGGACCCGCGATCGGCTTCAGATACATCGTCGAATGGCCGTAATCGAGCGTCACGACATAACGCTTCAGGATTCCGGCGCCGATGTTGCCGGCCAGCGCCGCATCGGTAAAAGCGCCGCCCTTGTCGGTGGAAATCTCCACCACGGGCCCATTGATGGCATAGGCGCCGATCTGAAGCGTGTTGCCGCGCAGGGCGACCGAGCGCGAGGCGCCGCCGATGCCCCAGCCGGTCACCATCTCCACGCTCCGGGCCGCGCCGGCGGTCAGGTTGTTCTTCGCCGCGAACGGGCCGTTCAGCGTCAGCGAGGCGCGCGAGCCGGTGTCGATGGTGAAATTGCCCTTAACGCCGTCATAGGTCACCTGCGCCTCGATGGTGTTTCCGTTGAAGGCGAACGGGACCGGCGTGCCGGCGTCCTTCGGATCGAAGCCCTTGGGATCGATCAGGGTCAAGGTGCCCGCGCCATAGTCGACACGCGTGACGAAGCGGCGGAAGGTCTCGAAGCCGATCATGCCCGGCATCCCCACGCCTTCGACATTGGACATCGCATCCAGCGGGATGACGATGAAGACCTGATCCTTGATCGTGGCCTTGCCCAGCTGGACAGATGAGACCCGCGTGATGCCGGCGTCCATGTGGCCGGCGCCGGCGCCGTTGGCCTGCATCTGGCCCTGGCTGACGACGCCGAGTTCCTTGGCCGTGGCCGGCGTGATCAGGTTGGTGCCGCCGGTGTCGAAGATGAACTGATACGGCTTTCCGTTCACCGCGACGTCGGCATAGATGTGGTTGTTGATCAGCTTGAAGGGAAACGTTGTCTCGCTGCCGCCGACAATCGAGAAATCCGCGACCTTCGTGGTCGGCATGGCATAGGCCGCGGCCGGCTGCGCGGGCAGGAACGTGGCGCCCGTCACGGTCAGGCGCTGATCGTATTTGGCGTCGCCATTGCTGACCAACGTGTCGGCCGGCAGCATCGCGCCGTCGAAGGATTTGAAATTGCCGTAGGTCGTGGTGAAGGTCTGCGTGCCCTGCACCTCGACGACGCGCGACAGCAGATGCGTCCCGGCGTCGAACCAGGCATCGAAATTCTTGCCGCCTTTCGGCGTGACGGTCAAAACGTCGTAGGCCGCCGCACCTTCCGTCTTCCGGCCGTCGTCCACGATCTGGGCGCCGCCGCGATCGGGGCGCCACCACAGATTGGCGCGGCGATAGCCATCGTTCACCGCGAGCGGCCGCTGGTCGCCGCCATCCTGCACGGTCACCGTGCCCGACGGGTCTTTCGCCCAGGCATGGCCGCCATCGAAGCCATTGACCTCGGTGACGGGCCCGATGTTCAGCGAGTCCGTCCAGAGCCCCTGCCTGAGATCGGCCAGCGATTCGACCTTGCCGGTCATGCCCTGGCCGACATAGTCGTAATCGACCTTGAGGGTCGCCCTGGCCTCCCAGCCGGCGTCCGTCGCGACCTTGTTGGCGGCCAGGACATCTTCGGGGGAGGCCGCCAGCGCGGGCAGGGAGGCCATCGCGGCGGCAAAGGCGAGGGAAATGAAGGTGGCGCGCATGAAAACTCCGTGGCTGGCAGCCCTCAATTGGTAGGCCGTCTCTACCGGCGCAAGATGCACCGCACGCATGGCTGGATTGTGGGCGGCAGCCTTGGCATGGCACCCATACATGCAGTCCCGGCCTTCCTGTGCCATGATGGCGGGCCTTTTTCCAACGGAGCGGGCGGAAGACGCGGATGGCAAAAAAGCGCGACGATGACGAAGACGATCATCACTACCGGCGAAAGCTGCGCGAATTGCAGATCGAGCTGGTCAAGCTGCAGCACCAGCTGATCGCCGAGGGCGCGCGGGTTCTCGTCATCCTCGAGGGACGCGACGGCGCCGGCAAGGACGGCGCCATCAAGCGGCTGACCGAGCATATGAGCCCGCGCGAGACCCGCGTCCACGCGCCCGGCAAGCCGTCGAGCCGCGAGGAGACGCAGTGGTATTTCCAGCGTTTCGTGCCGTTCCTGCCCTCTGGCGAGGAGTTCGTCGTCTTCAACCGCTCCTGGTACAACCGCGCGGGTGTCGAGCGGGTGATGGGGTTCTGCACCGATGCCGAGGCGGAGGCGTTTTTCGACTCCGTCGCGCCGTTCGAGGATCTGCTGATGCGCGACGGCATCGCGCTGCGCAAATACTATCTCGACATCAGCAAGGACGAGCAAAGGAAACGGCTGGAAGCGCGCCGCGACGATCCCTTGAAGCAATGGAAGATCTCGCCGGTCGACGAGGAGGCGATCAAGAACTGGCATGCCTATTCCAAGGCCCGCGACGAGATGTTCGAGCGCACCAGCCACAAGACGGCGCCGTGGCGCATCGTCAGCGGGAACGTGAAGAAGACCGCGCGGCTTGAACTTCTGCGCGATCTGCTCAGCAGCTTCTCCTACAAGGGGAAGGACAAGAAGCTCGTGCGGCCCGACCGCAACGTCGTTTTCGAATGGTCGGCCAAGAGAGCCGGACGCGTCGCGCCCTGAACCGTCAGGCGGCGGCGCGGGCGCGGCGGGTGCCGGCGATGGCCTGCGCCAGCGTGCGGGTCTCCAGCACCTGGGCGGTCGCGTCGCGCGCGGCCAGCAGCACCTTGCGGATGGCGCAGGTGGCCTCGTCCTCGCAATCGGGACATTTGTGATAGGCGGTGGCGCTGACGCAGGGGCTCAGCGCCAGGGGACCATCGGTCTCGCGGATAATGTCGGCGAAGGAGATGTCCTTGGCCGGGCGGCCGAGCAGGTAGCCGCCGGAACGGCCGCGCAGGCTCTGCACGATGCCGCGCTTCTTGAGGCCCAGCAGGATCTGCTCCAGGAATTTGCGCGGCACATGCGCTTCTTCGGCGATGTCGGCAATCATCATCGGCTCGCGCCCGCCATGCTCGGCGAGAACAATCAATGCGTGTAATGCGTAGCGGGCTTTCTGCGAAAGCATGCCGGACGATCCATAACCCGAGCGTCTATATTGTGTTTCTGGGGTTTGACGTCAAGCTGTGCGTGTATTCGTGTCCCGGCGGCGGGCTGCCGGAGCGTTGTCAGGCGCCGCGCCCCACACCCGCAACGATCGCTTCCGCCTGGCGGAAAAGCGCCGGATCGACCACCAGTCCGGACGCGCCGGCGTTCTCCTCAAGCTGTTCGGGCCTGCTGGCGCCGACGATGGCGGAGGCGACGTTCGGCTCGCGCAGCACCCAGGCCAGTGCGAATTGCGAAAGCGTGCAGCCGGCTTCCCCGGCGAGCGGCTTGAGCTTCTGCACCGCTTCCAGGACCGCGGGCTGCAGCCAGGACTGGATGAACTGGCCCATGCTGCCGCTGGCGGCGCGCGTATCGGTCGGGGCCTTGGCGCCGGGAAGATATTTGCCGGAGAGCACGCCCTGCGCCAGCGGCGACCAGACGATCTGCGAAATGCCTTTCGCCGCGCAGAGCGGAATGACCGCCTCTTCGGGCCGGCGCCAGAGAAGCGAATATTGCGGCTGGCTCGAAACGAAGCGCTCCGTGCCTTCCACCGCGAAAGCGTCCTCGATCTGCTGCGGCGTCCATTCGCTGAAACCGACATAGCGGGCCTTGCCCTGGCGCACCACGTCGCTCAGCGCCTGCATCGTCTCCGCGATCGGCGTTTCGCTGTCGTAGCGGTGGCACTGATAGAGATCGACATGGTCCAGCCGCAGCCGCTTCAGGGAGGCGTCGATCTGTTTGAGGATCTGCGCCCGCGATAATCCCCGGTCGGTCGCGCTCATCGGGAAGAACAGCTTGGTCGCCAGCACGTAGGAATCCCGCCGCCGGCCGGCCAGAACCTCGCCCAGGAAGCTCTCGGCCGCGCCGCGTCCATAGGCGTTCGCGGTGTCGATGAAGTTGATCCCGAGCTCGAAGGCCCGGTCGACGCAGGCGACGGCGCGGTCGCGCTCGACCCCTACGCCATAGGTCAGCCACGAGCCCAGTGAGATTTCCGAGACGATGAGATCGCTGGCGCCAAGCTTGCGGTATTTCATGAGCCGTCTTCCCGTCTGCGTGGACGGGCATCATCGCATATCCCGCCCCGCAACGTCACGCGGTCGCGAAACCCGTCAGTCCAGTTGCGCGCGCATGCCGGCGAAAAGCGTCCGTCCGGGCGCCGGGCTGTAGGTCCGCGGATTCGTCAGGTCGAAATTGGGCGGCAGGCCGTCGAGTTCGGTGAACGCGCCATAGGTGTAATAGCGCCGGTCGAACAGGTTCTCGACCTCGCCGAACAGCTCCAGATAGCGGCCGAACTTGTGGGCGGTGCGCAGATTGACCGTGGCGAAGCCCGGCAGTTTCGGCTCCTGGTTCGATTCGTCGCCGACCAGATACTGACCGCTCTGCCAGCGCAGGTCGCTGCCGACACTCCAGGCGGCGGTCACGGCGAAATCCGCAGAGAGCGTCAGCCGGTTGGCCGGGTTCATCGGGAGGTGGTTGCCGGGACGCACGTAGATCAGCCCGTCATCGTCGGCGGCGGGGCTGTTGGAGGACAGCGTCTGTGCGTCGCGGAAGGTCGCGTCGAGCCAGGAATAGCTGGCGTTGACGCTCCAGCGCGGATCGCGGTAGCCCAGATGCAGATCGAAGCCCTGGTGCCGCGTGGTGCCCGCGTTCTGGAAGAAGCCGAAGCCGTTGATGTCGGTCGCCAGCAGGAAGATGTCGTTGTCGGCGTCGGTGCGATAGGCGCTCGCGTTCCAGGCAAAGCTGCCGGGCAGGAACCCTGCGGTGAACGCGCCGCGCAGGCCGGCCTCGAAATTGCGCGACACCACCTGCTTCAGGTTGGGGTCGGAGACCAGGAAGGCATCGAGCAGGCAGGGCGACGCCGGATCGGCGCAGGACAATTCGCCGGCGGTTGGTGCGCGGTTGGATTCCGAGAACCCGGCATAGGCGGTCAGCGTGTCCATGATCTTGTAGGTCAGGCCCGTCCCCGGATTGAAATGGGTGAAGCCGTGATCGCCGTCGAGCGGGCCGCCGGTGAGGTCGCGCAGGGTGATCTCGGCGATGTTGAGCCGGCCGCTGATTGTCCAGGACAGGCGCGGCGTCACGTCGAACACGTCGATTGCATAGACGCCGGTATAGGTGTTGCGGCCCTGGACGCTCACCGGCTCCTCGATCGGCGGCGACGCGGTCGGGCTCAGGCCCTGGTCGATGATGACGCCGGAGCCCACCACATCGAGATTTTTGAGCAGCGTGCCCAGTTCGCCATCGGCACGGTAGTTGGTGGTGCCGCGATCGACCGAGGCGCCGAACACCAGATTGTTGGCGTGACCGAGAAGCGGTGCCGACAGGGAGGCCTGAACGGCGGCGCCGAAACCGTCCGTGTCGGTGCGCGTGAAGTCGGTTTCGCCCGGTGTCGCGCCGTGCCGCAGCACGCTGGCCGGCACGGGATTGCCGTGCGAATCGTACAGCGCGTCGTCGGGATACAGATTGTCGCCTTCGAGGCAGAGCTGTGATGGATCGTTGTCGCAATAATCGACATCGGTCGTGTTGCCGTCGATCAGATGCTGGAGGAAATGCCGGTAATAGGTGTTCACGCTGAACGAGAGCACGTCGCTCGTGTGATAGGTGCCGCGCAGCTGGACCAGTTCCATCTCGTTGCGGATGGATTGCGGGAAGGTGAAAATGGCCTTCGGGTCCTGCGCCAGCATCTCGACCGGCGTCGGTCCGACCGCCGCGATGTCGTCCAATGCCGCGGACGCGGACAGATGCAGCGTCAGCGCGCCGTCTTCATAGGCCAGATCGCCATAGCCCTGCCGCAGCGTGGTCGGCGAGCGGTAGCGGAAGCCGTTGTCCTGGACGCCGCCGATGCCCAGATAGAAACCGAAATTTCCCATCTTGGCGCCGTATTCCGCGTCGCCGGTCACATTGCCGAAGGAGCCGCCGGACAGCTGCGCGTCGGCGCCCTGAAAGCTCAGCCCGTTCTTCATCGTCAGGCTGACGGCGCCGCCCAGCGTGTTGAGGCCGAACACCGGGTTGTTGCTTTGCAGGGTGAAGCTGTCGACCGCGAATTCCGGAACCAGGTCCCAGTTCATGTTGTCGCCGAACGATTCGTTCAGGCGCACGCCGTCCTGATAGACCGCCACGCCTTCGGCGATGCCCGAGATCGGCGACGCCTCGAAGCCGCGATAGACGAAATCCGGCTGGAACTGGCTTCCCTGTTCGTCGTTCAGGCTGACGCTGGAGAGCTGGGTGGCGACGGCGTTGGGCAAGACATCGTTCTGGCGGTCCTTCGTCAGATCGGAGATCGAAAGCGTCTGCACCTCGCCCGGGATTTTGTCGGCATCGATGTCCATGCCGGGTAAAGGCGCATTGCCGATCACCACCACGGTTTCCACATCCTGTGTGGAGGTTTGCGCCGCGACGGTCGATGCCGCCGCAAGCAAAAACGAAGCCGCGGCCAGCAGACCGGCAGCCAGCCCTTGTGTCGTGTCCGATCGCATTTGACGAAATCTCTCAGGCCGTTATCCGGATTCAAACTGCGCTGCCGCCTCACCGCCCGTCTATGGGACTTTTTCCCGATTCAGAATTTTCACGCCGTGCCGCGAAGTCGCTATAGTGAAACGGAACAGGATTGGTGGAGCGATGTCGCTGAGGGCCCGGCTGGTTGCGTCCATTGCGCTCATTCTGCTGGCCGCCCTGGCGCTGGGCGCGATGGTGCTGGGCTGGCGCGCGACCAATTCGGTGCAGGTCGAGATGCGCGCGGCGCTGGCCGGCGCCGATGACGTGGTTCAGGAAGCGCTTGCGCATCAGGCGAAGCCCGATCCGGCGTTCCTGTCCGCGCTGGTCGCGGGTTTCAACGGCCAGCGCCATGTCCGCGCGACGCTGGTCTCTCCGCCCGTCACGCTGCGCTCGCGGCTCGCGGTGCCGGGCGATATCGCGCCGCTCTGGTTCGATGCGCTGATCCGCGCCAGGTCCGAGACGCTGCGCATTCCGCTCGCAAACGGCGTGCTCGTATTGCAGACCGACCCGACCAACGAGATCGCCGAAGTGTGGCGGCAGGCGGGTGACGCCTTTGCCATCATGCTGCTGTTCTGCGGCGCCACTTTCGTCGCGATCTACCTGATCGTGGGACGTTCGCTCCGGTTTCTCTCGACCTTCAATGCCGCGCTGCAGGAGGTGTCGGACGGCCACTACGAAGCCAGCCTGCCGGAAAGGGGGCCACCGGAATTCGCGTCCCTGGCGCGGGGCTTCAACGACATGGCCAGACGGCTTCGCATCTATCAGGGCAAGAACCGGGAATTGCAGGAACAGGTGCTCACCCTGCAGGAAGAGGAGCGTGCGGAAGTCGCGCGCGATCTTCATGACGAGGTCGGCCCTTATCTCTTCGCGATCCGCGTCGATGCCGACGCGCTGCCGCAACTGGCTGAAACGCGGGACGCGGCCGGGATCACCGAACGGGCAACGGCCATCCGCGAGGCCGTTGCGCATATCCAAAAGCATATCAAGGCGATCCTGCGGCAGTTGCGGCCGGCCGGCGTGCTCGATTTTGGCCTTCAAGCCGCGCTCGACGATTTGATCGCGTTCTGGTCGCGGCGCCATCCCGATACGCGGTTCGATATCGCGGTCGCAATCGAGGGCATCGGCATCGACCGGCGCACCGAGGATGTCGCCTATCGCATCGTGCAGGAGAGCATCAGCAATGCGGTCCGCCACGGCCGGCCGGGCAGGATCGACGTGACGATCGCGCCGCTGGCCCCGCACGGCCTTTCCATCGTCGTCGCGGATGATGGCAGCGGTTTCCGCTCTAATCCCTCCCATCGCGGATCGGGCATCGCCGGGATGGCGGAGCGGGTTCGCGCGCTGCACGGCAGCTTCGACGTGACCAACGGTCCCGACGGCCGTGGCGTCAGGGTCGCGGCGCGCCTGCCGGTGCGGGCGCAGGCACGGCACGAAGCGGAGCCCGCATCATGACCCGCATTCTTGTGGTCGACGATCATGCGATCGTGCGGACCGGGATCAGGCGGTTGCTAGCGAACATGCCGGGTCTCGAATTGCTGGACGCGGAAACCGGCGAAGAGGCCCTGGCCTTCATCCGCCAGACATCCGTCCAGCTCCTGGTTCTCGATCTCAATCTGCCCGGGCTCGGCGGGCTGGAACTGCTGCGCCGGCTTTTGCGGACGAAGCCGGAGCTGCCGGTCCTGATCTTCAGCATGCTCGCGGAGCCGATCTATGTCGCGCGCGCGCTGCAGGCCGGGGCACGCGGCTATGTCAGCAAGAACGCCGCGCCCGAGGAATTGCTGCGCGCGATCCGCGCCGTGCTGGACGGACGATCCTATGTCGAAAGCGAAATCGCGCAGGAGCTGGCGGACAAGGGCGGGCTGGACGACGACTATCTGCGGCCGCTCACCAAGCGTGACCTGGAGATCATGCGGCTGCTGGCGCAGGGCCAAAGCCTGTCCCAGATCGCCGCGACGCTGGGCATCGCCTACAAAACGGCGGCCAACACCTGCAGCCACGTCAAGGAAAAGCTGGGGCTGACCAGCACCGCGGATCTGATCCGCATATCGATCGATCGCGGCCTGGCATAGGCGGACGCGGTCACAACATGCCCGGCCTGAACTGCGCGCGCCGGCTGATGATCTTGCCGGAGACCATGAACACGCCGTCGCCGGTGTAGTGCAGCGTCTGCGGATATTTCGGCGACTTGGCGACGTGCGCCTTCACGACCTCGAAGATGAAGAAATTGTATTTGTCGATCAGCGCGCCGTCGGCCAGCCGGCATTCGAAATTGGCATGACATTCCCTGATCAGCGGCGCGTCGACCGTGCTCGCCGCGGCCGCGGCCAGAGCGAATTTCTTGAATTTGTCGACCGACGCGCCTGACGTATTTCCAATGCCCACGACCTCGTCGGTGAGCGCCGTGGTGGGGAGGTTGATCACGCATTCCGCGCTGGCGCGGATCAGGTCGAAGCTGTGATTGCCGCCGGCGATGACGCAGCCCAGCAGGGAGGGCGTGAATTCCATCACCGTGTGCCAGCCCATGGTCATGATGTTGGTCTGTCCGCGCCACGCCGACGACACCAGCACGATCGGGCCGGGCTCCAGATAGCGCCGGACTTTCGAGACCGGCAGGTCGATCTTGGCAGGGTGCTTGCGCATGGCTTCACTCTCCATCCGGAACCAAAATGCGCTCATTGCGATTGTCTTGCAAAGCCGAGGAGCTTTCGTGGACCTGGCATTGAGCGAGCGGGCGCGCAGCGATCCCCAGATGGCGGCGATCGCCGCGGGGCTGCGCTACATTTCGGACGAGGAGACGCCCGGCATCTCGCGCCTGGCCTGCGGCAAGGGCTTCCGCTATCGGCAGGGCAAACGTGCGCTGACGGACAAGGCGACGTTGGCGCGCATCCGCGCCCTGGCGATTCCGCCGGCCTGGACATCGGTGTGGATTTCGCCCTTCGCCGATGCCCATCTGGCGGCGACCGGGCGCGACGCCAAGGGGCGCAAGCAATATCGCTACAATCCGGAATTCCTGCAGATCCGCGGCAGCGCGAAATACGAGCACATCGTGGCCTTCGCGCAGGCCCTGCCGAAAATCCGCAAGGCGGTGTCCGAGCACATGGCGCTGCGCGGCATGCCGCGCGAGAAGGTGATCGCCACTGTGGTGTCGCTTCTGGAGGCGACGCTGATCCGCGTCGGCAACGAGGATTACGTCCGGCAGAACGGCAGCTTCGGCCTCACCACACTGCGCAATCGCCATGTCCATGTGGCGGGCTCCGAGTTGCGCTTCCTGTTTCACGGCAAGAGCGGCAAGACCTGGCGGCTCTCGATCAGCAATCGCCGCGTCGCCAAGGTGATCCGGGCCTGCCAGGAATTGCCGGGCCAGAATCTGTTCCAGTACCAGGACGCGCAGGGCACGCTGCAGAAAGTGTCGTCCGGCGACGTGAACGCCTATCTGCGCGAGGTGACCGGGCGCGACATCACGGCCAAGGATTTCCGGACCTGGGCCGGCACGGTGCTGGCGGCGACCGCGCTGCACGCGCTGGCCGATGGTCCGCCGCTCAAGAAGCATGTGCGCGCCGCCCTCGAACAGGTCGCCGAACGGCTGGGCAACACCGTCACCATCTGCCG
This sequence comes from Alphaproteobacteria bacterium, assembly GCA_015654705.1. GTDB lineage: Bacteria > Pseudomonadota > Alphaproteobacteria > Micropepsales > Micropepsaceae > Rhizomicrobium. The sequence goes on from JAATGL010000206.1 coordinate 10,606, forward strand.
CAAATGCTACGTCCATCCCGATATCATCGCCGCCTATGAAGCGGGAAACCTGTCGCTCAAAATCCGCGAGACGGAACGCGACGAAACCGGACTGGATGCCGCCGAACGCGCGGTCCTCGCCTTTCTGCGAACCCGCCTGAAGACGGACGCTTAGCTTCGGCTCCAGATAAAACCTTGGGCGAAAAAGGGAACAATCCCGCCGGTGCCGGGTTCTCTCGCGAGACAAACGGGAGGAAACGCATGGCCAGATATTCGCGCAGCGCCGGCAAGGACGTGGAACGGTCAATGGACCGCCGCAAAAAGGGCAAGCTGAAAAGCGGCAAAGGCGGAAAGGGTGGCACGGTCAAGAGCCGCAAGCAGGCGATCGCCATCGGGCTTTCCGAAGCGCGCAAGAAGGGCAAAAAAGTCCCCAGGAAAGCGCCGAAACGCAAGGCCACGCGCAAGACCACGACAAAGCGCAAACAGTCTTGAGGCCTTGGCGGCGGACCAGTGCGTCCGCCGCCCGACCAATGCGGCTAGTAACGGTTACGGCGTGATGCTGAAGACCGTCGCCGTTGCGGTGCCATAGACGATGCCCGCCTCGTCAACGGTCAGGGCTCCTTCGGGACCACTCCCGTCCGTACCGTTAAAATCATGAAGGTCGGTGTAGAACCAGCCGGCCGTTCCGCTGGGCGGCGCAAGCGCATAGACCGCGCCCTGATTGTTGCTGCCGCCCGAGGTCAGCGTTCCGTAGAGAATCCCGCCATTGCCGATGGCGACGCCGTTGAACGGCACCCCCGCGCTGTCGGCGCCGTCATTGCCGAATGCGTGAAGTATCTGTTCCTTCCACGCGCCGTGACCGGATGGCGGCGTGAGCGCGAACGCAACGCCGCCGCCAAAGGCGCCGCCGGCAGAGGTCGTGCCATAGAGCGCTCCGGATTTGTCCATGACGACGCTGCTGCGCAGCGGTTGTATTCCGTCCGTACCGTTCGAGAAGCTGTGAAGCACGGTCTCCGTCCACGGCGCCTTGCGGTCTTTCCCAGGCTGCAGCGAGAACACGGTGCCGCCACCGGCGCTGCCTCCGGCATTCGTCGTACCGTATAAGGTGCCGTGGGGACCGAACGTCAGCGCGGCCTCCGGGTTCGCGCCATCGGGACCAGCGAAGCTATAAAGCACCGTGAGCGTCCAGCGGCCGCCGGGTTTCTGGGACAGCTTGAAGACGGTGCCCAGGTTGGATGCCCCGCCCTCATTTGTCGTCCCATAAACGTCTCCGTCGGGGCTGACCAGGGGCGTGCCGAGCGGCAGGGATCCGTCGGCGCCGGTAAATTCGTGGATCACTTTCTCGCGCCATTTGGAGCCATCGCGGCTGCGCGGTTCAAGCAGATAGACCTTTCCGTCGCCGCCGCCGCCGCTCTCATTGCAGCCGAAAAGCCTGCCGTTCATATCCGCCGCCAGGCCGCTGAGGGGAAAGGCACCGTCCTTCCCGTCGGTGAAGGTGTGCAAAAGGACGACGCGGGGGTCTTTCTTGCCGGTGTGTTTCAGGGCGAAGGCTGTACCGACACTGTCGGCGCCGCCAAAATTGGCCGCGCCGTAAAGAAAATTCTGCGGCCCCAACTGCACGCCGTATAGCAGCTCCGTCCCTTCGGTCTCGGGATCGAAGGAGTGCAGCACGGTGAATTTTGGCGCTGCGGCGGCGCAAAGCGGGAACAGCAGGGCAATCGTCATCGCCACGCTGGCGTGGCTGAATCTGGGCATGGGAGCCTCGGCAAAGGTTGCTCTCAAGAGACGAGGCCGACCTCCGGTTTATTCCCGGCGTACAAACAGCCCGCAGAGCGTCGCCGGCGAGCGTCTTTGGGCCGAGACAGCTCTGCCCGGCGCGGATCGTGGACCCGCGCCGGGCAGTATCGTCAAGCGTGGAACGTCTCAGTCGACCGCCGCGGGATAGGTCAGCCCGTAATGGCTGTAGACCTGCTCGCCATAGGCCTCGTCGTAAGTCGGCTCCTGCGCGGCGCTGTAATGCGGCGCGTTCTTGAGCGTTTCCTTGTCGAGTTCGACGACATAGCCGCCCTCTTCCTCGTCATAGCTCAGCACTTCCCACGGCAGGGGATAGTAGTCGGAGCCCATGCCCAGAATTCCGCCGAACTGGAGCACGGCGTATTCGACCTGGCCGGTGTGCTTGTCGACCATGAAATTGTAGATCGAGCCGAGCTTTTCGCCTTCCGAATTGTACACGGTAGTGCCTTCGACCTTGTTGGAGGCGATGAGGTCGATGGTTTCCTCGGTTTCGATGTCGGCCATTGCGAAGCTCCCTTGACGCGCCGGCGGACAGGCTGTCCGCGCGCTGGGCGCGATGATCCTTCAACGAGAGCGGCGGGCAAAAGGATGCAGCGCGTACCCCGGCAATCAATGAAATTTTTGCGTCACGGGAAGCGGCGCCAGATGCGCAAGACGCATCGAACGGCCGCCGGTTGCCGGGCAAACCCTGCCCGGCCGGTTCATCCGGTACCGGATCGATGGACGCGCGGCGACGCGATGCCATCTGGCGGGCCACACCCGATGAAGATGAGCACTACATCTACGCTGTAGCACTATGATTGTCCCGGTTCTTCCAAAGAATGAGGCGTAGTGCAGATGGGAGGCCGCGGCGGTGTGATCCGGTGCTCGGCACTTTCCGACCATATTCGAGGAGCCCAACTGATGGCAGATTCTGGGCGTTAGCCGGCGGAGTGCTTTCGGGGAGCAGACGCGGAAAGCTGACATTCGCTCATCAGCGGCTCGAAGGCCCGCTTTTGACCCGCAGCAGGCGATTCTTGCTGCCGCCAGCACGGTGCATGACCTCGAACGACCAAGTCTACGGCAGGGAAAGTTCGGGCGCTTGCGCTTCCTGCGCGAGCAGATTAGACACTGAACTATATGGTTCAGTATCTGTCCCCTCCGCTCGATCTCTCGTTTGCGGCGCTGTCCGATGCGACCCGCCGCGGGATCATCGATCAGCTTGGCCGAGGGGACGCGTCGATCACCAGTCTCGCGGATAAGTTCCAGATGACGCTGACTGGCATGAAGAAGCACGTCCAGGTTCTCGAGCGGGCGGGGCTTATCGTGACGCAGAAGGTCGGACGGGTGAGAACCTGCAAGCTTGGGAAACGCGGCCTCAAGGCGGAGGCCGAGTGGATCGAAGTACATCTCAAGCTCTTCGAGGCCCGCTTTGAAGCATTGGACGAAATCATCGGCGAAATGAAACAGGAGGAAAGCAATGAATCAGCAAGTTAACAGTGCAGATGGTGCGCAGAACCGCACGTCAGTCGAGCGCAAAGGAGATCGCGAACTCGTCGTAACACGGATATTCAATGCGCCGCCGAGCACGGTTTACAGGGCGTGGAGCCAGCCCGAGCTGTTCCAGCGCTGGTGGATGCCAAAATCGGTATTCGGCGTTTCGCTCGTATCGTGCGATATGGACGTCCGTACCGGCGGCAAATATCGGCTGGAATTCGGCGCCGACGGTTCGGACACCGTGGCCTTCTACGGCAAGTATCTCGAAGTGGTGCCGAACGAGCGCATCGTCTGGACCAACGACGAGGGCGAAAAGGGCGCGGTCACGACCGTGACCTTCGAGGACCGGGGCGGGAAGACGCTGCTGAATTTCCACGAAGTCTACCCGTCCAGGGAGGCGCTCGAGGAAGCACTACAGGGCTCGGCGGCCGCGTTGCTGGAGCAGCTGGCGCAGCTCGACGAATTGCTTTCCAGCATAGGCGAGTAGCGCGGGTCGGGAAACTCGCCGCGGGGAAGTCTGCTCTTGGGGAAGTGACTCCACTGGCCTTTCCGGCCAGAGCTAGGGGCGCGGAGCCGCCATGGCAAGGCTGTTAGCGGCAGCTGGCCGCCGATCCGTGATCAAGGCTTGATGAGCACTGCTGCGCTCCTCGATACGTATCAAGCCGACGCTGCGACACGCCTCGCGCTAACCTGAATACCGCCACGTTGGTGGACGTGCGGGGCTCCAACATTTTGCTCAGTCCCATCAATAGCGGATCGACGATTATGAAAGCGCGATCTTCCCGTTCTCCGCGCGCATATATCGGCGTGACCATCTCCGGGCGCTCGCCCAGCGCGTCGAAGTGGCGGATAAGGAAGTTCGCATCATGGGATCGAAGAGCGACCTATTGCGGACGCTGGCCGCCGTTTCGGGCGCAAAACCGGATACCGACGGTGTTCGCAGTTCTGTTCTGAAGTGGCGGACAGGGAGGGATTCGAACCCTCGAACGGCTATTAACCGTTACACACTTTCCAGGCGTGCGCCTTCAACCACTCGGCCACCTGTCCGACGCGCACGCCTTTATATCAAAAGACCGGCGATGCAAACCGGGCGGCGGCCCGGCCGCCGGCCGGCATCCCGCCCTCAGCCGGCGCCGGCCCGGCCGAGGCCCAGATCGTGCTCGGCGGCGATCACCGAGATCGTGTAGCCGGCCACCACGTCGAACAGCGTGAACAGCATCAGGAAGAAGAAGGTCGAGGTCGCGAAGCCCTTCAGCACGATGAATTCGATCAGCGCGACCACGAAAACCAGCATCGAGAGCCCGTGATTGATCAGCTGTTTCGAGGATGTCCGCGTCGCCTTGACCATCTCGATGAACAGCATGGCGATGCCGAACAGGAGCAGGAAGTCGCCGAAGCTGACCTTCCACTCGTCGCCCGAGAACATGGTGACCGAGCGCGTCGCGGTCAGCATGGCCTGGATGTCGTGATGGCCGGCGGCATTCCCGCCCAGCGCGAAGATGTTGTAGAGCGCAATGGGCAGGACGAGCAGCGGAAACAGGCGGATCATGCGATTTCTCCCCGTATTGAAGACCTGGATTCCCATTCATTGTATCACAGCGGAACAAAATCGGCGCGGCTTGCGGATCAGGAGCCTTGCCTCGCGGCGCGGCGCAACGCCGCCCGCTCGCGGAAGATCAAAAAGAGGTTGCGGGCATAGATCAGCAGCGGCGCCGACTGGCCCATGACCAGCGGGACGCTCTGCAGATGGATGACATAGGCCAGCGAAATCAGCCCTCCCACAAGGCTGCAATACCAGAACGCGATGGGGATGACGCTGCGGCCTTCGGCTTCGCTGCGCAGCCACTGGATCAGGAACCGCGCGCCGAAAACGCCCTGGCCCAGAAAGCCGATGGCCGTCCAGGTCGTGTCGTAGGGATGCTGGACGGCCAGCGCGTACCAATGTGTCATCAGTCCCATCTATAGCTCCCGCGCGTCCACCCGTCCGCGAAACCGCCGCATCAGCCAGGCGACGCCGAACAGGTCGGGAATGCTGACCACCAGCCGGCCCCAATTGGTGTATTTGGAGGTGCCGTGCGCGCGCGGCCGGTCGCGCACGTCGATCAGCTTCACTTGATAGCCCTCGCGCAGCACCAGCGCGATCAGGAAGCGGTGCATGTTGTCGAAATAGGGCAGGGCGAGGAAGACGTCGCGCCGCATCGCCTTCCAGCCGCACACCGAATCGCGCGTGCCGTCGTTCAGCAGCCAGCGCCGGACGGGATTGGCGATGCGGGAGGCGGTGCGCTTGGTCCAGGTGTCCTCGCGCTTGATGCGCTGGCCGGCGACAAGGCCGAGTTCCGGCCCGGCGTCGCGAAAGGGCGCCAGCATGATAGGGATGTCGGCCGGATCGTTCTGGCCGTCGCCGTCCATCGTCAGCACGATGGCGTGGCGGGCGGCGCGGATGCCGGTGCGCAGCGCCGCGCTCTTGCCGAGATTGCGGCCGTGGACCAGCACGCGCAGCGCCGGCAGCACGGTGCGCAGGCGCACCAGTTCCGCCGCCGTGCCGTCGCCCGATCCATCGTCGATGAAGATGACTTCGTAGCTCGCGCCATCGCGGTCCCTGAGCGCCTCGACGATCTCGCCGATCAGCGGCGCCATGTTCTCCCGCTCGTCCTTGACCGCGACGATCAGGGAAAACGGCACCGCTCGATCCGACATTGCTCGCGTTCGCCCGCCCGACCGTGGCGCCTTTCCTGCTGAAAGCGCGCACCTTATACAGGCCCATCCGGCGGCGGAAGGGTGCCAGGGCCGGTGCCGGGATCGAGGACCATGAACCAAGCAGTGCCGGAAACCAATCGCGTGACCGCGCTGATCCGGCGTCGCCCGCTGGTCCTGCTCTTTCTGCTTTGCCTGGTCGCCTGGCTGCCGGGATTCTTTACCCTGCCACCGCTCGACCGCGACGAAAGCCGCTTCGCCCAGGCGAGCAAGCAGATGCTGGAGACCGGCAATTTCATCGACATCCGCTTCGGCGTCGAGCCGCGCTACAAGAAGCCGGTCGGCATCTATTGGCTGCAGGCGGCAGCGACCGCTGCGGTGAGCGCCGTCACGGGCGAGCGCGGCCGCATCTGGACCTATCGCCTGCCGTCGCTGGCGGGGGCCTTCGCCGCCGTCGCCTTGGCCTTCTGGTGCGCCTCCGCCTTCATGGGCGTCGAGGGGGCGTTCCTCAGTGCGTTGCTGCTGGGGCTGACGCTGATGCTGTCGATCGAGGCCAAGATCGCCAAGACCGACGCCGTCCTTCTGGCGACGGTCGTCGGCAGCCAGGCGGTGCTGCTGCGCGCCTATCTGGCGGCGCGCGATCCGGACCGTCCGCCGCTCACGCGCACGCTGGTGCTGCTGGGCTGGGCCGCCTTCGCCGTCGGGATCCTGATCAAGGGGCCGGTGGTGGTCGGCGTCTGCGGCGTCACGGTCCTGGCGCTCGTGTTGTGGGATCGCGAGTGGCGCTGGCTCGGACGCCTGCAGCCGCTTTGGGGCCTCGGCCTCGCGCTGCTGATCGTGCTGCCCTGGCTGGTGGCGATCGCGCTGCAGAGTCACGGCGCGTTCTACGAGCAGTCGCTGGGGCATGATTTCGGCGCCAAGCTGGCGGGCGGACAGGAAACCCATGGCGAGCCGCCCGGCTATTACCTGCTGATGACGACGGCGACCTTCTGGCCGGCCACGCTCTTTCTCATTCCGTCGGTCGGCGCCGCGATCACGCGCCGCCGCGAGCCGGCGGTGCGCTTTCTGATCGCCTGGGCCGGCGCCAACTGGCTGCTCTTCGAGGCGGTGCCGACCAAGCTGCCGCATTACATCCTGCCGGCCTATCCGGCGCTGGCGATGATGGCGGCGCTGTTCATGCTGGAGCCGCCGCAGCGGGACGCTTCGTCTTGGCGCCGCTTCCTGCCCATCGCCGCCGTGGTGCAATTCCTGCTGGGGATGGCTGTGCTGGCCGGCCTCGCCATCGTGCTGCCCATCCGCTACGGCACGGGAACGAGCTTGGATCTCGTGGCCGCAGCGGCAGTCGCGGCGCTGCTCGCCATCGCCGCCGCGGTCTTCATGCTGCGCGGATCGGTGGGCGCGGCGCTTGCCGCAGCGGCAGCCTGCGCGCTGGCGACCTATGCGACGCTGACGCTGGAGGCGATGCCGAGGCTCGATCAGTTCCTGGTGAGCCCGCGCCTGGCGGCGATGGTATCCCGGCACATGCATCCCGGCGATCCCGCGCCGGTGCTGGCGGGCTACACCGAGCCCAGCGCCATGTTCCTGCTCGGGACCGAGACGCACCTGACCAACGGCCGCGGCGCCGCCGAGATCGGTGCGGCGCAGGGCGGCCTCGCCGCGGTGGAGAACGGTCAGCGTCCGACCTTCCTCGCCCATCTCGCCGAGCTCGATGCCGAGGCGGCGCCGCTCGATGCGCTCAGCGGGTTCAACTATTCGCAAGGCAGGCCGGTGCACATCACGCTCTATCGCGTGACGCCGCCGCACCAGATCACCACGCCGCCGCCGGAGTGAGTCGCGCAAAACTGCACACATCGCGTCCTTGCGCGCACCGGCCATGTCGTGGCGCGCAACGATTCACAGCCACGCAGGCGCGCGCTTTGACGAAGTCATGGACGGGGCGAATGCAATTCAAGCACGCGATGTCGCCAGATCGTCACCGAAGGTCGAAGGGTTGCGCGAGTTGTCTGCAAGGCCCGCAAATCGCTGTTCTCAAAAAACATTCGGCGGTTCGTTGGCCTTACCGCGGCGTCCTGTATGGCGAATACTTGCCATCTCTTGCGCGGTCTTCAAGAATTCATCGATTTTTGACAGGCCTTTTCTTGAAGAAACGATCATCTGTTCCAGTACTCGTACCCCTTCACTTGACGAAGTCGCACAACCCACTAAATATCCGCGCACATTGTTGCGCCGTTTGCTGGACCGCCATTGGGGCGTCCGACGCGCAACTGGAGTGGTTGTGAGACATCGATGAGTCTCCAGATGCTGCGGGGGCGTGCGCTGAAGCCTCCGCAACGGCCGGTCCGCCCGAAACCGGACATGCGCTCCGCCCTATCACTCCCGGACGCGACCAATCTCGCCCAGCTCGAGACCAGACTCCACAGGCCGGCGGCCCTTCGCTTCCCCGTCAGCGCCGAGTCCAAAGCCTTCTACCGCCGCTTCTATCGCGATACCTCCAGCGTCGAATGGAACGACTGGCGCTGGCAGATGCGCGCCCGCATCCGCACGCTGGACGAACTGGCGCGCATCTTCCGCCTGTCGGCCGATGAGCGCGGCGCGGTCGAGCGCCACGAAGGCGCGCTCCCTGTCGGCATCACCCCCTATTACGCCAGCCTGATGGGCCTTGAGGACGCGCGCGAGCCGCTGCGCCGCACCCATATCATGACCGGCGACGAATATGTCCGCCTGCCCGGCGAGGACGACGACCCGCTGGGCGAGGACCACGACACCGTGGCGCCCGGCCTGGTGCACCGCTATCCCGACCGCGTGCTGTTCCTGACCACCGGCACCTGCTCGACCTATTGCCGCTA
>JAATGL010000040.1 GCA_015654705.1 Alphaproteobacteria bacterium
CGCACGATCCGGGCTACATCAAGGGCTATCCGCCGGGCATCCGCGAGAATGGCGGGCAATACACCCATGGCGCGGTGTGGGCGGCGATGGCGTTCGCCATGCAGGGCGACGGCGACAAGGCCGGTGAACTGCTTTCAATGCTCAACCCGATCCATCACGCCGACAGCCCGACCGGGGTTCACCGCTACCGCGTGGAGCCCTATGTGATCTGCGCCGACGTCTATTCGATGCCGCCCCATGTCGGGCGCGGCGGCTGGACCTGGTACACCGGCTCGGCCGGATGGATGTACCGCATCGCGCTGGAATGGCTGCTGGGCTTCCGCCTGCAGGGCAGCAACCTGGCGCTCGATCCCTGCATTCCGCATGGCTGGCCGGGCTTCGAGATCACTTTCCGCTACCGTTCGTCGCGCTACGAGATCGCGGTGGAAAATCCGCTGGGCGTCTGCCGCGGCATCCTGGCGACCAAGCTCGACGGCCAGATGCTGACCGGCGACAAGAGATCGCTGATCCCGCTGCTGGACGACGGCGCCACGCATCAGCTTCAGATCGTTCTGGGATAGGGAAAATGTCAGAAACCATCAATCCGCTTGCCGGAAAGCCGGTGCCGCCGTCGCTCCTGGTCAATGTCGCGCAGCTTGTGACCGCCTATTTCGCCTTCGTGCCCGACCCGGCGGTCGCCGCCCAGCGCGTCGCCTTCGGCACCTCGGGACATCGCGGTTCTGCTTTCGCGACCGCCTTCAACGAGGCGCATATCCTGGCGATCACCCAGGCGGTGTGCCTCTACCGCAAGCGCGCCAGGATCGACGGTCCGCTGTTCCTGGGCATGGACACCCATGCCCTGTCGGAACCGGCCTTCGCCAGCGCCCTCGAAGTGCTGGCCGCCAACGGCGTGGAAACGATGATCGACGCGCAGGGCGGCTACACGCCGACGCCGGTCATCAGCCACGCGATCCTGACCTACAATCGTGGCCGCAAGGACGGGCTGGCGGACGGCATCGTGATCAGCCCGTCGCACAATCCGCCCGACGAGGGCGGCTTCAAATACAATCCCGCCAATGGCGGACCGGCCGATGTCGACGTGACCGGCTGGATCGAGAAGACCGCCAACGATTTCCTGGGCAAGAAGCTCGACGGCATCGAGCGCATTGCCTATGAACGCGCGCGCAAGTGCGCCTGCATCCACGCCCATGATTACATCGCGGCCTATGTCGCCGATCTCGCCAATGTCGTGGACATGGACGCGATCCGCGCGGCCGGGGTGCGCATCGGCATCGATCCGCTGGGCGGCGCCGCGGTGCATTACTGGCAGCCGATCATCGAGCGCTATAAGATCGCGGCGACCGTGGTCAACGACGCGGTCGATCCGACGTTCCGCTTCATGACGGTGGACTGGGACGGTAAGATCCGGATGGACTGCTCGTCGCCCTACGCGATGACGCGGCTGATCGCGATGCGCGAAACGTTCGACGTCGCCTTCGCCAACGACACCGATGCCGACCGCCACGGCATCGTCTGCCCGTCCAGCGGGCTGATGAACCCCAACCATTACCTGGCCGCCGCGATCTCCCATCTCTACGCCAACCGCCCCGGCTGGCGCGCCGACAGCGCCGTCGGCAAGACCGCCGTCTCCAGCGCCATGATCGACCGCGTGGCGGCCAAGCTCGGCCGCAAGCTGTTCGAGGTGCCGGTCGGCTTCAAATGGTTCAGCAGCGGGTTGCTGGACGGTTCGCTCGGCTTCGGCGGCGAGGAAAGCGCCGGCGCCTCGTTCCTGCGGCGCGACGGATCGGTGTGGACGACCGACAAGGACGGATTGATCCTGGGCCTGCTGGCGGCGGAAATCTGCGCGCGCACCGGCGGCGATCCGGGCAAGCTCTACGAGAGCGTCACGGCCGATCTCGGCACATCCTTCTATCAGCGCATCGACGCGCCCGCCTCGGCCGAGCAGAAGGCGCGGCTCTCCAACCCGGATCCGGACCGCTTTGATGCCAAGGAACTGGGCGGCGAGGCCATCGAGGCCAAGCTGACCCACGCGCCGGGCAACGACCAGTCGATCGGCGGCATCAAGGTGATCGCCAGGAACGGCTGGTTCGCCGCCCGGCCTTCGGGGACGGAAGATATCTACAAGATCTACGCCGAGAGCTTCCGCAGTGAAGATCACCTCAAGCAAATCCAGGCCGACGCCCAAACCGCCATCGCCGCCCTCTTCGCCAAGGGTTGAGAGATACGGCGTCCATGGGAGGCGATCAGGCGCGATCGGCACCGACCGCGTCGGCGATGCGGGTGCAGTGGTCGCGCGCGAAGCATTCCAGCAGTTCGCGCTTGATGCGGGTGACCAGACCCGGTCCTTCGAAGGCCAGCGCGGTATAGAGCTGGACCAGGCTCGCGCCGGCGCGGATCTTGGCATAGGCGTCGGCGCCGCTGGAAACGCCCCCCACGCCGATCAGCACGATGCGCGTGCCGACGCGCTTGCGCATCTCCTTCAGGATCTGCGTCGAGGGCGCGAACAGCGGCCAGCCCGACAGGCCGCCGCTCTGGCGCGCGGCGGCACCCTTGAGCGAGGCAGGACGCGCGATCGTGGTGTTGGAGACGATCAGCCCTTCGATGCCGGAATCGAGGACGACCTGCGCGATGTCGTCCATCGCCTGCCCGTCCAGATCGGGCGCGATCTTCAGCAGGAGGGGCGTGCGAAATGCGTTGCGGGCGCGCAATTTCGTCAGCACCAGAAGCAGGCGCTGCAACTCGTCGCGATCCTGCAGGCCACGCAGGCCCGGCGTGTTGGGCGAGGAGACGTTGACCGCGATGTAATCGGCGAACGGCGCCAGGCGCTCGAAACCGAGCGCGTAATCGGCGATACGGTCGGGCGAATCCCGGTTGGCCCCGATATTGATGCCGACGATGCCGTGCCGTTTGCGCCGCTGCAGGCGCTGCAGGGCGGTTTCCACGCCCCAATTGTTGAAGCCCATGCGGTTGATCACCGCGTGGTCCTCGGCAAGGCGGAACAGGCGCGGCCGCAGATTGCCGCGCTGCGGACGCGGCGTCAGCGTACCGCATTCCACGAAGCCGAAGCCGAATTTCAGCATCGCATCGGGAATCTCCGCATCCTTGTCGAAGCCGGCGGCAAGTCCGATGGGGTTGGGAAAATGCAGCCCCAGCACGTCGACGCCCAGGCGCGGATCGTCCGCCGGCGCGAGCGGCAGGAAGGGCGCAAAAGCGGCCGCCAGCCGCACCGTCGTCCGATGCGCCGTTTCGGCCGGCAGATGGCGCAGGGCGCGGGCGGCGGCATCGATCATCACATTTCCTCTAGACCCGACCGGGGACTCGCCCTATTCTAGGAATTATTGCCGCAAGCGCGGGACGACTTTCTTATTTCAATGTTGACGCACAAACAAATCTGGACTGCCATCGATGCGCTTGCGGCGCGTCACGGATTTTCGCCGTCGGGGCTCGCGAAACTTGCCGGTCTCGACCCGACGACATTTAACAAGAGCAAGCGCGGCACCGCCAATGGAAAGCTGCGCTGGCCGTCGACCGAGAGCCTGGCCAAGGTGCTGAGCGCGACCGGCGCCAGCCTCGACGATTTCGTCGGCCTGGTGGAAGGCGGCGCAGCGCGGACGCGGATGGTGCCGCTGATCGGCATGGCGCAGGCCGGCAGCCATGGCTATTTCGACGACGCGGGCTTTCCGGTCGGCGGCGGCTGGGAAGAGATCGCCTTCCCCGAACTGGCCGACGAGCACGCCTATGCGCTGGAGATCACCGGCGATTCCATGCTGCCGGTCTATCGCGACGGAGACCGCATTGTGGTGTCACCCTCGACCAATGTGCGCCGCGGCGACCGCGTCGTGGCCAAGACGGTGGCAGGCGAAGTGATGGCCAAGCATCTTGCCCGCATGACGGCGCAGCGCGTCGAACTCAAATCGCTCAATCCGGCCTATGAAGACCGCTCCTTCGCGCTCCGCGAAATCGTCTTCGTCCACCGTATCATCTGGGCGAGCCAGTAATCAGGCATCAGGCGCCCGATACCGTTTCCGTCTACGGATAACCCTGGTCGCGCCGGAGCAACAGCGCGAACGCGGCGCGGTCGTCCTTTTTCAGCGCGGCCAGCAATTCGCGGGCGCGGGCTTGCGCGAACATTTCGTAGGCCGTGGCGGCCGGACCACTGCCCGCCCGCGCTAGCGCGTCGGCGATCTCGCCGCGATGGGCCGAAAGGTCGTAGCCCCCCAGCGACAGGGCATATTGATAGCGCAGAACGATGTTGTCCGGCGCGGATCTGAAGGCCCGGGCGAAGCAATCCAGCCCCGCCGCCACGTTGGCGCCATAGAGCCAGCCCGCCAGCGCGGCGCCACCGTTGCGCACGATCTCGATGTTCCAGCCGCCCAGGGCGGCGAGCGCCCAGGCATTCTGCGGCTCACGCGCCAGCGCGATGTCGAGATGGCTTTTGGCCTGCTCCGCATCGCCGGCCAGGCGTGCCTTCACCGGGCCGGTGATACGCGCCTGATAGCCGAGCGAGACCGCCAGATAGACATGCGCATCGGCCAGATTCGGATCGCGCGCGACCGCCTTGCGCGCCAGCGCCTCGGCCCGTTTGAGGCAGTCGAGACAGGGCGCGCGCACCACCGCATCGGCCAGCGCGGCGCGCGATGCGAGCGTGAAACCCGGCGCACCGTCTTCGGCCGACGCCGCGGCGATGGCCTGCTGGTATTTGCCGGCTTGATAGAGCCCCAACGCATCGTCGCCGGCGCGGGCCGGCGTTCCCAGCAGCACTGCCAGCAAGGCGCCGACAAGAAGGCGATTCACGCGCGGCCTGCGAATTCGTCCGCCAGCGCGCGGCGGATCAGGACCGCGGTTTCGCGGCAGCCGAACAGCGCGGCGAACGAACCGAAGCGCGGTCCCTGGGCTTGGCCGAACAGCACTTCGTAGAGCGCCTTGAACCAGTCGCGCAGCGGCTCGAAGCCGTGACGCTTGCCGATCTCGTAGACCTCGAACTGCACTTTCTCCGCATCGCGCTCGTCGCCGAATTGGTCGAGCACCGCGGCGAGTTCGCCCAACGCCGCGCGCTCCTTGTCGGTCGGCGCGCGATAGCGCTTAGTCGGCTTCACGAAATCCTCGTAATAGCGCAGCGCATAACCAACCAGCCGGTCGAGGCCGGGATTGTCCTTCGGATTCGCCTGCGGCGCATAGGCGCGGATGAAGCCCCAGAGCAGGTCGCGGTCATGCGCATTGGAGGCGCTCACCAGCGTCAGCAGCAGCGCGAAGCTGACGGGATAAGTCTCGGCCGGCGGATGGCCGTGATGGATGTGGAAGACCGGGTTTTCCAGCCGTTCGGCTGCGTCGTCGGTGGCGCGGTATTGCTCCAGCAGCGCGATGTAATCGTCCACTGTCTTGGGGATCACGTCGAAATAGAGCTTCTTGGCGGCGCGCGGCTTCTGGAACATGAACAGCGCGATGCTCTCGTCCGGCCCGTAAGTCAGCCATTCATCGACCGAGAGCCCGTTGCCCTTTGATTTCGAGATGCGCTGGCCGTGCTCGTCGAGGAAGAGTTCGTAGTTGAGCGTCTCCGGCGGCGCGGCGCCCAGCGCCCTGGTGATCTTGGTGGAGAGTTCGACCGACGAGATCAGGTCCTTGCCTGACATCTCGTAGTCGATGCCCAGCGCCAGCCAGCGCATCGCCCAATCGACCTTCCACTGGCATTTCACATGGCCGCCGGTGACGGGAAGCTCGGTTTTCCGCCCCTCGTCCTCGAAGACGATGGTGCCCGCCTTCTTGTTCCACTCCAGGATCGGCACCTGCAGCACGACGCCGCTGCGGGGCGAGATCGGCAGGAAGGGCGAATAGGTGGCACGGCGCTCGGCGCCCAGCGTCGGCAGCACGATGTCGCGCACAGTCTCATAATGCTCCAGCACCACCAGCAGCGCCGTGTCGAAGCGCCCGCTCTTGTAGCAATCGGTCGAACTGAGGAATTCGTAGTCGAAGCCGAAGCGGTCGAGGAAGGCGCGCAGCCGCGCATTGTTGTGCGCCCCGTAGCTCGCATGGGTGCCGAACGGATCAGGCACCGCGGTCAGCGGCCGGCCCAGATATTCGCCCAGCATCTCCGGGTTCGGCACATTGCCCGGAACCTTGCGCAGCCCATCCATGTCATCGGAGAAGGAGATCAGCCGCGTGCGGACCGGTGACATCAATTCGAACGCCCGCCGCACCCAGGTGGTGCGCGCCACCTCGCCGAAGGTGCCGATATGCGGCAGGCCGGAGGGGCCGTAGCCGGTCTCGAACAGGACTTCGCCGACCGATTCGCCGGCAGCCGCGCGGCGTTCGGCGCGCGCGACGACCTTGCGCGCCTCCTCGAACGGCCAGGCCCGGGCGGTGCGGGCCGCAGCACGCAGGGAATCGTCGGAACTCATTGGAAAGACTTAACCTTAAGCGTTTCGAAAGGGGCGAAAGCTAGGCTCCGACGAGGGATGCCGTCAATGTCTGTTGCGGAGCCTATCGAGGACGGAGAATCGCGCGCCCAGTTCGCCGGGCGCATCGACGTGCTTTTCACGCTGGGGCGGCACTATCTTTCGCTCCCCTTCGCCGTGCTCTGCGTGCCGGTGACCCTGTTCGGAAGCCCCACCGTGCTTTCGCTGATGCCGCTAACGCTGCAGATCGCCGTCGTCATCGCGGCGGAGCAGTTGACGACGGCCTACCGGCGTCGCGCGCGGCACAGCGATCCGCGTTTCTGGGCGCGGCGCTATACCTTCGTCTCCGCGATCGCCGGCGCGACCTGGGGCGTCGGCGCCTGGTACTGGTTTGTACCCGGCTCCTATCCGGCGCAGGCCTATCTGGCGCTCGCCTTTCTTGGCATGACCGCGACGGAATTCATCGCCCGCTCCGCCCATCGGCCGGCCTATCTCGCCCATGCCAGTTTCGCGCTGACGCCGCTGGTGGTGCTGCTGCTGCGGCAGGGCGGACTCTACGCGACGATGACCGCGGTGCTGATCGTCCTGTTCGCAGCCGTGCTCTATACCTATTGCAAAGGCATCGCGCAGATCCTGGACGAGTGCGTCGACCTGCGCCAGAAAAACGGCGACCTCATTTATCATCTCTCGGGCGAGAAACAGCATGCCGAGGCGGCGCGCGATGCGGCGCTGGCCAGCGCCCGGGCCAAATCGGTCTTCATCGCCAATATCAGCCATGAGCTGCGCACGCCGCTGAACGCGCTGCTCGGCATGGCACAGCTGCTGGACCGCGCCGAGCTGGAAAGGCCGCACCGCGATCACGTCAAGGTCATGCTTGAAGCCGGCCGCGGCCTGCAGACGCTGCTGGACGACGTCATCGCGCTGACCAGCGCCGACGACGAGCGCGCGCACGACGAGGATTGCGACCCGGCGCTGGCCGTGCGCGCCGTGGCCCGCCTGCTGCAGCCGCGCGCCTGGGAAAAACATCTGCGGCTGAGCGTCTCCGCCGCCGGCGATCTGCCGCATATCGCCGCCGATCCGCGGCGCATCCGCCAGATCCTGCTGAAGCTGGCCGACAACGC
>JAATGL010000089.1 GCA_015654705.1 Alphaproteobacteria bacterium
CGCGGCCGACGTGCGCGAGAACATGGGCGAGAAGGTCTATGCCACCGTGATCCCACGCAACGTGCGCATCTCCGAGGCGCCGAGCCATGGGCTTCCGGCGCTGGTCTACGATCTGCGCTGTCCCGGCAGCCAGGCCTATATCAAGCTGGCGGGCGAGCTGATCCAGCGCGAACGCCTGCGCCGGGCGGCTTGATGACACCCAAAGCGGGCCTCGGGCGCGGCCTCTCGGCGCTCATCGGAGAGGAGCCGGCGCGGGCCGAGGCGCGGTCGGCGCGCACGCTCCCCGTGGCGTTCCTCCGGCCCAACCGCTTCCAGCCGCGCAAGAGCTTCGCGCCCGAGGACCTGCGCGACCTGACCGAGTCGATCCGCGAGAAAGGCATCCTGCAGCCGATCCTGGTGCGGCCGGTGGCGGGCGAGGCGCAGGCCTTCGAGATCGTCGCCGGCGATCGGCGCTGGCGCGCGGCGCAGGCGGCCCAGCTCCACGACGTGCCGGTGGTGGTGCGCGAGATGAGTGATGCCGAGGCGCTGGAGCTGGCGATCGTCGAGAATGTCCAGCGCGCCGATCTCAATGCCGTCGAGGAGGCCGCCGCCTATCACGAGCTGATGGACCGGTTCGCCTATACCCAGGAGCAGATCGCCAGGGAGGTCGGCAAGAGCCGCTCCCATGTCGCCAACACGCTGCGCCTGCTGCGTCTGCCCGAAAGCGTCAAGGCGATGCTGCGAGACGGACGGCTGAGCGCCGGCCATGCGCGAACACTGTTAAGTGTCGCCGACCCCGAGGCCCGCGCGCGCGAAATCGTGGACGGCGCCCTGAATGTTCGAGAAGCCGAACAGCGTTCGAAGCAAAAGAAAAATGGGCATGGTGGACAAGTCGAGAAAGATGCGGACATCAGGTCTGCAGAATCCAATATTTCCAATATCTTGGGACTGAAGGTTCAGATTGCCCACAAAGGGGATAAGGGTGGGGAGCTGCGGATTTCTTATCGCAGCCTAGAGCAATTTGACTATCTCATCCGCCGTCTGAGCAACGGCGGATAATATCCCTAAGTATTTGGATATTAATTATAATATCAAAGTTCGTTAACGCGTGCGAACGGTGTTCGCCAGCTCCAAAGCGGCTCCGGCGTCGATCCGGCCGTCATAGAGCGCCCGTCCGATCACCACGCCCGCGATATTGGGTTCGTCCACAGCCAGAAGCGCCTCGACATCGGCAAGGCTTCCCACGCCTCCCGAGGCGATCACCGGGATGCGGACGGCCCGCGCCAGCGCTGCGGTCGCCGCGACATTGACCCCGCCGAGCAGCCCATCGCCATCGACATCGGTGAACAGGATGGCGGCCACGCCGGCGTCCTCGAATTTGCGCGCCAGATCGATGGGCGTCAGCTCGGAAACCGCCGCCCAGCCCTCCGTCGCGATCCTGCCGCCGCGTGCGTCGGCGCCGACCACGATCTGCCCCGGAAATGTGCGTGCCGCGTCTTTCACCAAGGCCGGGTTCGTCAGCGCCGCTGTGCCCAGGACGACCCGCGTGATGCCGGCCGCAATCCAGCCCTCGATCGCCGCCATGTCGCGGATGCCACCGCCGAGCTGGATGGGAAGCACGGTCGCCGCGCGGATGGACCTGATCGCGGCCGGGTTGGCCGATCTGCCCGCAAAGGCGCCGTCCAGATCGACGCAATGCAGCCAGGCGAAACCGGCCTGCTCGAACAGCGTGGCCTGGGCGGCGGGATCGTCGTTGAACACGGTGGCCGACGCCATCTCGCCGCGCGTCAGCCGCACGCAGCGCCCGTCCTTCAAGTCGATGGCGGGGAAGAGGATCAAGCGGGCCATTGGAAGCAGAGGTGATAGCCGTCGGGATCCGTCACGTATAATTGCTTCATGCCGTAAGACGCCACTTTCGGCGGCGCGACGGAAAGACCCTTCTCGCGCAGCGTCGCATAGGCCCCGTCCACGTCCGGACATCCGAAATAAAGGCAGGTATCGCGATGCGCCGCGACGCGCGCCAGATCGGGCGTCGCCGGCCGCTTGCCGACGTCATAGGCTGTGTTGAGCATCAATTCGGTGCCGTCCCGGCGCAGCAGGCCCCAGCCAAAATCGTCGTCGGGCCGGGACTGGCCGACCAGCGTGAAGCCCAGAATATCGCAATAGAAACGCACCGAGGTCGGCATGTCGAACACCTGCAGCAGGGGCGTGAGGCCCCTTATGTCAACGGGCATGTGTCCCTCCATTCATGGCCGCCATTCCAGGAAATTGCCGAGCAGGGCGAGGCCGACCTCCTGGCTCTTCTCGGGATGAAACTGGGTGCCGGCGATGTTGTCGCGGCCGATTACGGCGGCAAAGGCTCCGCCGTAATCGGCGGTCGCCAGGATATGCGACGGATCGGCCGGCCGCATCGCGTAGGAATGCACGAAATAGGAGTATGCGCCGGGCGCGATGCCGGCGAACAGCGGATGCGGCCGCTCCACGGTCAGTTCGTTCCAGCCCATATGCGGAATCTTGAGCGTCGGATCGGACGGGGTGAGCCGCACCACCGCGCCGGCGATCCAGCCCAGTCCCGGATGATCGCCGAACTCGCGCCCCACATCGGCCAGCAGCTGCATGCCCACACAGATGCCAAGGAACGGCATGCCGCGCCGCAGCACCGCGTCGCCCAGCGTCTCCACCATGCCCGGCACGGCGCCAAGACCGCGCATGCAATCGGCGAAGGCGCCGACGCCCGGCAGCACGATACGTTCGGCCCGCGCGACAAGGACGGGATCGTCCGTGACCACGATCTGATGCCCCGTTGTCCGCTCGCGTGCCGCCCGCGCCAGCGCTTTCTCCGCCGAGCGCAGGTTCCCGGAGCCATAATCGATCAGGGCGACGATGGCGGTCATCCCCAGAACTCGGGCCGGGCGAGATCGAGAAAATCGAGTTCGGTCAAGGCGGGCTCCGCATCGTGCTTGACGTAATCCATAATTTTCTCGAAAGCCAACCTGTGGCGGCGACCACAGGCCTTGGCGATCATTCAGTGATGAAGCCAAACCCATATCGGCACGCCCAAGGCGGCCGTTATGGTAGCGGCCCGAAATTCCATTCCGACGCATGTCCGTCATCAGCGAGGCTCGACATGAAAATCCGCTTCACCGCGGCGGCCCTGGCAATCGCATTGTCGTGCACGGCGGCTTTGGCGGCGCCGCTGAGCGTGCCGTTCGATTTTTCGCAATCGGCCATCGGCTTGGACGTGACGGTCAAAGGCGCGCCGCTTTATATGATCCTCGACACCGGCGTCGATCCTTCCGTCATCGACACGGCCCGCGCCGACGCGCTGGGCATGAAGGTCGACCGCGGCGCCGGCGGCGAGGCAACCGGCGAGGGCGACGCGAAACAGGCCTAGGTCTTTCCCGCGACCGTCGAGAATC
The DNA here is from genome assembly GCA_015654705.1 of Alphaproteobacteria bacterium. Taxonomy (GTDB): domain Bacteria; phylum Pseudomonadota; class Alphaproteobacteria; order Micropepsales; family Micropepsaceae; genus Rhizomicrobium. The sequence goes on from JAATGL010000089.1 coordinate 3,399, forward strand.
TCGCCATCGCCGGCCGCTCCTTTCCGCCCATCGAGGCCCTGGCGATGGACATGGGCACGCTCTCGGCACGCTATAAGCGCCGGCTCGATGGGGTGCTGGGATACAGCTTTCTGAGCGATAAGATCGTCCTGATCGACTACCCGAAGCGCATGCTCGGCATCCTGGACCGGCCGGCCGATGCGACCGCCACGGTGCGAACCTGCCGCAAGCGTTGGAGCGTTCCGCTGCGCTCCTTCGAGGGCGACAGCATTCCGGTCATCCCGGATTTCCGGTTCGGCCGCGCGGCGGCTCCCATCAGCCTCGATACCGGCTCCAATGGCGGCGTTTCCCTGTACCAGGGTGCACTCGATCTGCCGGGCCTGCGCGCTGCGCTCGTAGAGAGAGGCCAAACGGCATCCACCGGCGCGCGGGGCGACACCACATCAAAGATTTATGCGCTCAACCTGCCCGTGGGATTCGGACCGTTCGCTTTGCCCGCCGGCGAGATCGTGACGCTGCGCGCCGTCAAAGGCTCATCCGACACCCGTCTCGCCAATATCGGCAACAAGCTGTTTGCCGCCATCAAGCTGAAGTTGCTGCTCGACTATCGCGCCCGCCTGATGACCTTCTACGGCGATTGCCGGTGATCAATCCGCGTCCATCTTCAGTGCGGCGATGAAGGCTTCTTGAGGGATGTCGACCTTGCCGAACTGGCGCATCTTCTTCTTGCCCTCCTTCTGCTTGTCGAGGAGTTTGCGCTTGCGGGAGATGTCGCCGCCATAGCATTTGGCGGTCACGTCCTTGCGCATGGCGCTGATGGTCTCGCGCGCGATCACCTTGCCGCCGATCGCCGCCTGGATCGGGATGACGAAGAGGTGGCGCGGGATCAGCTCTTTCAGCTTCTCGCACATGGCGCGTCCGCGGCTCTCGGCGCGGGCGCGGTTGACGATCATCGACAGCGCGTCGACTGGGTCGCCATTGACCAGGATCGACATCTTGACCAGGTCGCCTTCGGCATAATCCTCGATGTGGTAGTCGAAGCTGGCATAGCCGCGCGAGATCGATTTGAGGCGGTCGTAGAAATCGAACACCACCTCGTTGAGCGGCAAGCGGTAGATCACCATGGCGCGGGCGCCGGCATAGGTCAGCTCCACCTGCCGCCCGCGCCGGTCCTCGCAGAGCTTCAGCACCGCGCCCAGATATTCGTCAGGCACGAAGATGGTGGCCCTGATCCAAGGCTCCTCGATGAAGGCGATCTTCACCACGTCGGGCATGTCGGCGGGATTGTGCAGCTCCTTCATCGTCCCGTCGGTCATGTGCATGCGGTAGATAACGCTGGGCGCGGTGGCGATCAGGTCGAGGTTGAACTCGCGCTCCAGCCGCTCGCGGATGATCTCCAGATGCAGCAGGCCCAAGAACCCGCAGCGGAAGCCGAAGCCTAGCGCCGCCGAGCTTTCGGTCTCATAGGTGAAGCTGGCGTCGTTCAGATGCAGCTTGCCCAGCGCTTCGCGGAGGTCCTCGAACAGCGCCGCATCGACTGGGAACAGGCCGCAGAACACCACCTGCTGGGCCTTCTTGAAGCCGGGCAGCGCCTCGATGGC
>JAATGL010000190.1 GCA_015654705.1 Alphaproteobacteria bacterium
CCTGCGCGAAGGCGCAAGGCGGAACGGCAATCGCGGCGAACGCCGTGGCGGCAAGCAGGTATCCAAACTTCCTATGCATAATTTCCTCCATGGAGTAGACCTAAGTGAAAACCGTTGCTCGGCGTACGATGAACCAGAAGCCGGCGAAGGAGGCGATGGCCTAGGGCGGGATTTCCGCGCGCCGGGTTTCCCACCATTGCGGCAGCCGGCGCGATACCCAGGCAAGCGCCACCATGGCGAGCGCGGCGGCCGCGATGAACATCAGCTGGCCGAGTTCCACGCCCACGTTGAAAAGGAACAGCGCTTCCGGGATCGCATTGGGCGGCAATCCGACATCGGCGAGCGCACCGGCGAAGGCGAGCCCATGCAGCAGGCCGAAGGTGAAGGCGATCAGCCAGGGATAGCGCAGCGTCAGACCAACATGGCCCTGCCGCGCATGAATGAGCTCCGTCGCCAGGAACAGGATGCTCATGGCGACCAGCGCCTCGATCACGGCGGAGGGAAAATGCACGAAGCCGAGCGCCGCCGCCGCCAGCGTGATGCTGTGCGCGACGGTGAAGGCGGTGATCGCCTTGATCAGCCGCCAGCGCAGGCCGACCAGCAGCATGAGGCCGAGCACGAAGCTCAGATGATCCGGCCCGGTTAGAATATGCTCGATTCCGAGCAGCAGATAGGCCGGGAGCTGCAGCCCGTTGGCGCCAGTGAACGAGAGGATCAGGCGCGGCTGATCGGAATGGAGGATCGCCTGATAGGGCTTCTGGCCCTGGGCACTGACCCGCACCAGCACATCGGTGATAGAACGGTCGAGGCCTTCGATGAAAACCGTCTGGCCGGCCAGCGGAACGTGCGACACCACCTGCCAGCTTTTGATGAAATAAGACGGCGTGGCGTAGGACCGCCTCGCCGGCGCATCGAGCCAGCCGCTCGACAGATGCGGAATGAGGCGAAGCGCGAGATCGCCGACGACCGGCTGCTTCCATTCTATCGCGTAGTGGTTCGGCGTCGTCTCGTCGATCTGCAGATAGGCCGGCCGCACTTCATGCGGCCATGCCGCGGTGGCGGCCGCGACCAGCGCGAACACGGCAACGGCCAGGATGGCGAAGCGTTTCACGGCGAGGTTGTTCCGCGCACGACCGTATAGCGGGCCTTCAGCGCGGCGAAATTCCGCTGGTTGGTCTCGCTCTGCGATTGCGCCTGATAGTCGCTGCGCACCTGCGCACGCGCTTCGTCGAACGGCGCCAGACGCGCCGGCTGGACGGCGTTGACATAGACCAGGTGCCAGCCATAGCCGGAGCGGAACGGACCCGACCAGTGCCGCGGGCTCGCCCGGAAAATCGCGGTCGCGATTTGCGTCTGGCCGAACAGCTTTGCCGCCTCGCCCGGCCCGATCGACGCATAGTCGTAGAGATCGGGATAGGCATCGCCGCGTTCCGGCGCACGGACGGTGTTGTCGTTCAGCGAGGCCAGTGCGGCAAGCGCGCGCGCATGGGCCCGCGCGTCGCCGCCCTTGTCCGGCGAGAAATAGATATGGGTGAAGGCGATCCGCGCCGGCGTCTCGTAGCGGGCGCGATGGCTGTCGTAGAACGTCCGCAGCGCCGCGTCCGCCGGCGCCGCGGGCGGATTGAGGTCCTGTTCCAGGAACTGCACCTTCTGCACGATGCGGCGGCGGATGACCTCATCGTCCTGGTCGAGCCGCATGGCGAGGCCCTCGCGATAGAGGACCTCCTCGTTGATGTAGTTGTCGACCAGCGTGTGCAGCATTTTCGGCGACGGCGGCCCGCCGAATTGCTGCGTATAGGTCTGGACGATTTTCGCGACGCGCGCGTCGTCCAGCACGATGCGATACTGATCGCCGTCGCGGTTGCGCATGTCCCCGAGCGCGAAGATCAGCCCGCCCAGCAGCAGGAAATGCAGCAGCGGCTCACGCAGCACGCGGCTGAAAATCCCGGGCAGGCGGCCTGCGCTCCGGCCATCCCGAAGCAGCGAGGCCGATTCGACGGTCGTCATCGAACGCTCCTTCCTAATAGGTGAGGCGCAGGGTGACACCCGTGGTACGCGGATCGCCCAGCAGTGCGCTGAACGCCCCGGAATTGAACGCGACCTTGCCGATGGTCTGGTAATAGTGCGTGTCGAAGGCGTTGCGCGACCACACTTCCAGATTCCAGTGGCCGTCATCCGTACGAACGCCAAGCCGCAGATTGGTGACCGAATAGCCAGGCACCTTGCCGTAGATCGAATCGTCCGTCGAACTGTAGAAGCTCGAGCGGTAGCTGACGTCCGCGCCCAGATATCCGTTCGCGCCCCCGAACCCGATATCGCCAAGCGAATGATCATATTCGCCGCCGACGGAGAACGCCCATTTGGACGTGGCTGGAAGCGCCCTTCCGCTCAGATTGCAGTAGAGCTGGGTGGGCTTGGTCGGGTCGGGACCGGCGATCAGCTTGCCCGCGGACGTGACCGAATAGTCTTCGAGCGCGCACGGCGCGAACGGAAACGTCTCGTAGATCGCATCGGTGTAGGCGCCGGAAAGATAGGTGGACAACCCGCTGATAGGCTCCGCGTGAAGATCCGCTTCGAAGCCGCGCGAGCGCACCCCCGGAATACCCGAAATATAATTCACGATTCCCGTCGACGAATCGACGACGGTTGCCTGGTAGTTCGTGTCCTCATCCCAGAATGCGTCAGCGTTCAGCGTGAGACGGTGATCGAACAGGACGGATTTGAACCCGAGTTCGTAATTGTCCTGGTATTCCGGCTCAACGACTTTCGGAACGCCCGCCGGCACATTGGCCAAGTTCAGCCCGCCCGATTTCGCACCATGTGAAAAGGTGGCATAGGCATTCACGTCGTCATCGAACTTGTAGGTCAGCGTAACGAGGCCGGCGGGCGAGCCCTTGTCCTCATGCACCAGATAGGACGGCACCGCGACGATGCCGATGGCCGCGCGCGTCGCCAGAATCGTCGCGACTTCCGCAGGCGGGAGCGTGGACAGGTCGGGACCGCCGACGACACTTTGGACAAATGTCCCCGTCTTTTCCTCATAGGTGTAGCGAACGCCGCCTGTCAGATCGAGATCGGACGTGATGTGCCAGGTGGCTTGTCCGTAAGCCGAGTAAGAATTGATTCTCGGATCGGACCTCGAAATACTTCCAACACCGTTCAGCGCAGCCTGGAGCGTCGGACTGTTCGCACCGAGGATCCAGATCGGCGCGTCGGCACCGTAGATCTGCGCGCCGGCGCCGGCATCGTCTTCCCAGAAATAGTATAGACCGCCGCTGTAATCCAGCTTGTCGCTGACCTGCGAAGAAATACGCAGTTCCTGGGTGAATTCCCTTTCCTCATCGGCCTGACGGGCGCGGTTGAGAACGGAAAGCGAGGTAATGTCGGAATCGTTGTCCGGATTCCAGTTCCAGAAGCGGTAGGCGGTGATCGATGTCAGATCGAAACCATCATATTGCCAATCGGCCTGGGCCGAAATGCCGCCCTGCTCCATGATCTCGTGATAGGGCGAGTTGGCATCGGTCTCGCGCGCGAAGGGATCGATCGGCAGGGGCGTATAGCCCGCTTGCGCGGCGCGCTGGAAGAAATTCCGCGGCAGCGCCTGACCGTTCGCGAGGGTTTCCAGAACGCCCGTCACGACGGTCATGCAGCAGGTTTCCCGCTGCTTGTTGTAGTCGGCGATAACGCGCAACGTGAAGTCGCCGGTCGGCTGATAAAGGAGTTGTCCGCGCACGCCGTAGTCGTGGAAATCATGGCTGCGGCTGCCGGTGGTGACATTGTCGAGGAAGCCGTTGCGGCTGGTCTCCACCGCCGTCAGTCGGCCCAGCAACGTGCCGTCGTCGGTCAACGGGCCGGAGATGGTGCCCTCGGCGTTCTCGTAGCCGAAATCGCCGACGCTGGCCGATCCCCGCGCTTCCAGAGACGACGTCGGAAGCTCGGTCGTGATGTTGATCGCGCCCGACGTCGTGTTTTTTCCGTAAAGCGTGCCCTGCGGACCGCGCAGTTCCTCGATGGAGGCGATATCCGGAAGGTCGAAGGTGGCTTCGGCCGGACGCGGATAGAACACGCCGTCGACATAGACGCCGACGCCGCCCTCGATACCGTCATTGGCAAGGCCGATATTGGTGCCTAGGCCGCGGATGCTGATATTCGTGTTGCGCGCATTGAAGGAGACGATCTGCAGGCTCGGAATGAGCTCGGTCAGCTTCAGGGCATTGGCGATGCCGTTGGCCTGCAGCGTGCCGGAACTCAATGCGGTCAAGGAAATCGGCACATTCTGTTCGTTTTCGCTCTTGCGGCGCGCCGTTACGATCACGGTCTCGACACCCTCCGCGCCGCCGGCACTCGCTGCATCGTTGGCCGCGACCGCCGTATCCGGGGGCGGGGACGCCTGCGTCGCCGCCATCGCCGGTCCGGAAAGGACGGCGGTCACCGCCGTCGCAGCCAAAAGAAATCCCCGTTGCGCTCCGAACACATGTCCGGACCGCACCTTGAACACGCCAACCATTGAACGCCCCGCTCTAAAATCTCATCGTTGCAGAGTGATAAGTCTACTAAGTCGATAGAGTCAATGACAAATCTGCCACGCCATGTGACGGATGCGATGCAGGACGAACTCCTCGAGTTGCGCCGCGTGCGCCTTCAATCCATGCTGGATCGGTGAAGCATGAGCGCGGGGCGGAGCAGGTTTGGCCCGCCCTGCACTATCGGGGCTTATTTTGCGCAGCTAGGCCGTCGTCCGCGGCACCGATGTTCCGGCGCAACAATCAGCGGATAAATTGCTCGGGCTTGCCGCAGCAGCGATCGCGACAAATTTACGCTGCCACTCACCTGCCAATGATCTGAAGAAAAGCTGCAATCGGCCTGACGCTCAATAGGCCCCATCGCGCGTCAGCAGCGCGGGAATGGTGAGCAGGATAACCTTCAAATCCAGGAGGGGCGACCAGGTCAGGAAATATTCCACGTCGAGCGCGACCCGCGAAGCATAGGAAATGTCGTTGCGGCCGCTGATCTGCCAAAGGCCCGTCAACCCCGGCGCGCAGGCGAGATACACACCTTCCGCATTTCCGTAGCGGCTGAGTTCGTCATGCAGGATCGGCCGGGGGCCGACAAGGCTCATCTCGCCGCGCAGCACGTTCAGGATTTGCGGCAGCTCATCCAGGCTGGTCTTGCGGAGAAAACGGCCGACTCGGGTGACACGCGGATCGTTCTTCAATTTGCGCGTCTCGAGCCATTCCGCACGGGCGACGGCGTCTTCGCGCAATATCGTATGGAGATCGTCCTCGGCGCCGACGACCATCGTACGAAATTTCAGGCAGGAAAACTCGGTGCCGAAGCGCCCTACCCGGCGCTGCCTGTAAATCGGATTGTTGCCGTCGCTCGCAACGACAAGGGCGATTATGCCGCCCAGCAGCAAAACCACCGGAAGGGCGATAATGGTTAAAACAACATCGAAAACCCGTTTTATCGGGAAAGCCCGAGCCAGATAGGATGACGGCGCGTCAAGAAGCGCCGAGTTCTCCTCGCTTCGGATAGGCATATTCACATTCATACCAAGTTCCCCAATCCACGCGATACTAACGTCCGACCGGTCCCCAAACCGTCTATAACGCATCCGGCTCGCTTAACTCGTTCTCCCAAGCGAAGTTTCCATCTCTATATATTTGATCGTATTTCGACACAATCGAGCGTGGAGCGCAGTCTGTGTAAACCGCGCCGCCCCCGCGCCCCAAGCGATAATTTCGCGTTAAATGTTCTAAATGTCGATTCTGGCCATCCGCAATGCGGAAATCTATTAAACTTATCCGGGTGGAAGCCTGTCAACTTGGCCGCCCGTGCCAAAGGGACGCGGAATGGGCGGCATTTCACAGGCCGATTCGCGCTTCGAGCAGCTTGGGCGTTCATCGGAAACGAGCTTGAACCTGACTTCCCATCTTGCCATTCTCCCATACGCTGTTGTCCGGTCCAAGGGCGGGTATGACCAAGTACACGCTTCTTCTGACGCTGGCCGGCCTTTTGTTCACCGTGACGAATCTCCTTCCAATAAGCGCGGCTCCGTCGGCGTTCTTCCTCCTTATCAGCGGCCTGGTGTTCTTCGCGCGGACGCCTCTGCCCGAGATCACGCTGTGGGCGCTTGCTTATTACGGGATATCCCTGATCAGCCTGCTTTTCTACGATCCTGCCGCATTGGGGATCTACGATTTTTATCGCTACGACGGCAACTTCATCCTGTCTTTTGCCCCGCTCCTGGTCCTCCCATTGATAAGAACGCGGTGGGATGCCTCGGCCATCCTGCCGGCATTCCTGCTCGCAGCGACGGCAATCAACGTCGCCACCGAAGCGATAAAAGCGGCCGCCTCGATGAACCTGGCCACCGGGCTGTTCGTGGCAACCAACGCCTTCGGCGGTTTTTTGATGTTCACCAACGCGATTGCGTTCGTGTGGTGGCGCCAGAACAGGACTCTCACGGCGCTGGCCATCTTTCTCGCCAATCTCCTGCTGATGGCTGCATCGTATTCCCGCGGATCGATGCTGGGACTTGCCGCAGGCCTGCTGTGTTACTGGTTCATCGAGCGCCGCCAGGGCCATTTCGTCGCCCTGATGATCGGGGGCATCGTCGCGATCGAGATCGGCATTCTTTGCTACACCTATCCGATCTACCTGCAGACCCGAAACGTAATGACCGTCATCGCGCAATATTCCGATTCGGAAAAAGGCGAAAATATCGCCTGGCGCGCTTTCGAAAACTGGCCGCGCGGACTTTATGCATTCTTTCATTCGCCGTTGCTTGGCGCGGGATTCGGCTCCGTTAACGACATGCCCCTGACGTTCGACAAGGATTTCGCTCTGTTTCAGTTCAACCGGGGACCGCATATTTACAGCTCCGCCCATGCGCACAATACCTATATCCATATCCTGGGCGAGCAGGGCGTGCTGGGGCTGTTGATCTTTCTTGGCCTTTGGCGCGCCGTTTATCGTTTCATTCGCGATCATCACGACCTGCCCCTTGTGCGCGCCGTTTTGATGATCAGCTTCTGGTCTCTTACGTTTGCGAGCTTTACAGAGCACCGTATTCCGACACCGTCGAACACCTTCCCATTTACGTTGACGCTGCTGCTGTATTTCGCCTATGTCGCCGCCAAGAAGGAAGCTGGTCTCACTGAACCCGCGGAATATGGAATCGCCTAGACGGTTCGGCGCGGCGAAGCATTCCGCGTCGCGCGACGGCGATCGCCGCGGGCTCGACATACGGAATTGTATCCGCCTGATGCCCTTTCAAAATCCGAACGTCCGGGGATTTGCCGCGTGACCAGAGCCGTAAAGGTCATCATGCTTTCCGAATATCCCTACACGGAAAGCGAACAAGGCCTCGGCGGCATCATGCAGGCGACATTCCAGCTGATCGAGGGTTTCAAGGCCCTGGCCGATCCGGGGCTGGAATTGCACGTCGTGACCATGACGACTGCCTGCCGGACGCCGGACGTGCGCAGCCATGGCAATATTCACTGCCATTTTGTGCCGAAGGGCCGTTCGGAATGGGCCGTCGTATTTGGCAATCCGCTTCGGCTGGCGCGCTATTTCCTTCGGCTCAACGGGCGTCTTCAGCCAGACCTTCATCACGGCCAGGGATCGGTCAGTTTTCTGCTCCTGAGCCTTCGCAATCCGCGGCGCAGCGTGCAGACCATTCACGGGGTCTATCGCAACGAACAGGCCGCCATCGCGCCGGGCAGGCGGTCGCCGGGCCAGTCCGTTCGTTTCCAGCTCAAGGAAATGTTGGAATCTTTTTATCTGCGGCGCATTCGCAACTTGATCGCCATCACAATGGAAATTCAAAGATTGGTACGCAAAGAAGGGAACCCCGACGTTCGGATTTTTCCCATAAACAATGCGATCGACGAGGGGTTTTTCGCTTCAGTGCAGCGCCGCGAATCCGAACGGCGCGACGGCGGAAAACTCGATATCCTGTTTGTGGCCGCGATTACGCCGCGCAAGGGGTTGCATGTCCTGATCGATGCCTTTGAACAACTGGCGGCAGTTCATCCTGCTCTCAGGCTCCTCATTGTGGGAACCTGGGAATGGGCGCCGGACTATGTCGCCGAGCAACGCGCCCGTTGTGCCGATCTTGTGGCGAACGGACGCATCGTCTTCACCGGGCCTGTCGATCGGAAAAGCCTCGTGGATGCGTTCCGCGCGGCCGACATTTTCGTTTTGCCGTCGTTTTCCGAAAGTGCACCGATGGTCATTTCCCAGGCGATGTGCGCCGGCTTGCCCATCGTCGCGAGTGCCGTCGGCGGCATTCCGGAAATGATCGAAGACGGCGCGACCGGCGTGCTGGTACCGCCAGGCGAAACGGCCCCGCTGGCGGAGGCGTTGAAAGGTCTGATCGCGGATTCATCCTTACGGCAGAAGCTCGGCGACAACGCGCGGAAAGTCGGGCTCGATCGCTATCATCCCCTTGCCGTTGCGCGTCAGACGCTGGATGTCTACCGTGCCGTCGCGGGGGTTCATCCTTAGATTGCATAGGCATAACGTGAAGGCTCTGGTTACCGGCGGATGCGGCTTTATCGGCTCCCATCTTGTCGACGTTCTCATGGCTGCCGGCGACGACGTCGTGATCGTGGATGATCTGTCGCGCGGCCGGTATATGTGGCCGGATCGTTCGGGCTCGCCGATACATGTCGCGGCCTCGGTGATCGACCATTCGGCGATGATCGAGACATTCGCGAATCATCGCCCCGACGCCGTGTATCATCTCGCGGCACACCATTATGTGCCGTTTTGCGAGCAGAACCCGCACGCGGCGTTTACCACGAATGTGACCGGCACGCTCAACGTGATTGACGCCGCGGTTCGGGCCGGGTCGGTGCGGAAATTCTTCTTCGCTTCCACCGGTGACGTCTATGCACCGTGCGGCTATGCGCATCGCGAGGCGGACCCGCCCGCGCCGGTCTATATTTATGGCGAAACCAAATTGATATGCGAGGCGATCCTGCGCCGTTACAAGAGTTCGGCGCGGATCCCGACCGACATCGTCATCGGGCGCCTTTTTAATGCCGCCGGTCCGCGCGAAACCAATCCGCATCTTCTTCCGGAAATCGTGCGGCAATTGGAATCCGGCGCGGACACGATCGAAGTCGGCAATCTTTGGCCGGTCAGGGATTTTGTCGATGTGCGTTCGATGGCGCGCGTGATCCGCGACCTGACGCACAAATCCACCGGGCTGGACGTCTTTAACATCGGCTCCGGCCAAGCCGTGACGGTCCAGGCGGCTCTCGAACTTCTGCTGAAGGCCCATGACGGCGAAGCGAAGATCGTTTCGGTGGAGGCCCGCAAACGGCCCAATGACCGCCCCTATCTTTGCGCCGCTGTCGACAAAGTCAGGGGATTCCTCGGCTACGCCGCCGAGCCCTTTGGCCCGGAAACGGCGCGCGCGATCTGGGAAGAGCCGATGCCGACCCGCTTGCTGTATCGCTAGGACGGCCGGGTGGCGTATTTCGGCCGTACCTTTCTCTCCAAGAACGAGTTTGCGGCGCTCCTCTACCGCGTGGCGCAGGCCGTGGCGTTGCTGATCTGCTTTCGCATCATCATGATCGACTACGGGGCGAATTCCTATGGCTTGGTCAGCCTGCTTCTTTCGGGCGCATCCTATCTGACCTTCCTCGATTTCGGCGTCGTCAGCCATATGCGTTCGGAGCTGCCGGGGGCCTATTATCTGCATGGTGCGCGACGCGCGAATGCCATCGCTCTCCAGGGGCTCAAGGCGCTCTTCTTCTACACGTTGAGTCTTTATGCGGTAATTTTTGTCGTGCTGACCGTCTTCGGGCAGGCGATGCGGCTGGTCCGCGGTCCGCTCGCGCGCGCACCCGATCTGTCCGCGCCCACGCTGCAGGCGATCTGCATAACCGTCGGCGCCTATTCCGTATTGGTCGTTCTCAGCAACCTGACCCAGGCGATCCTTTCGGCGCGCGGGATGCAGTACAGGCTGTTTTTCCTGCTGACGGCGGGATGCGCCCTGCAGATCGCGGCGGTGGCCACAGGCGCGTATCTGCAATTGTCCCTTTCAACTCTTTTTGCGGTCCTGGTGATCTCCGGCATGGCGGTCGCATTGCCCATGATCGCCGGACAAATCCGCGAGATTATCCGCAATCACGACCCACAGCCGGGATTTCGGGCGCTGAACAGGACCTCCTCCGCATTCTTCATAATCCAGCTTCAAAGCCTGACCCTCAACCCGGGCGACACGCTGCTGGCGGCACATTTCTTTTCCCTGCGCGACGTGGCCATCTACGCCACCATGAAGCTGGTGATCCAACTGCCGTTCTCGTTGCATGCCAATTACATCGCACAGGCCTGGCCGCTCTACAGTGCGAAGAGAGCCGCCGCCGATTGGGACGGCGTGCGCGCGATCTTTCGGGACCGGCTGTCCAAGACGCTGATCGTAATCAGTCCGATCTGCGTCGGCATCGTTCTCTTCGCCCCTCCGCTGATCAGCCTCTGGAGCAAGGGCAGTCTGCAGGTTCCGATCGGCGTGGCCGCCGCGCTGGCCGCGCTGCTGTTCGTTTATACCCTGAACGCCTGTTTCGGGACGCTGATATTCGCGTTTCAATATATCGCCGCCGTGGCGTGGTCCGCCCCTCTGCTGGTGGTCGTCTATTACGCGGTTGCCAGCGCGCTGTCCGCGCATCTCGGAATCTCGGCGATCGCGATCGCGAGCATCGTCGCGCAAGGCTTCACTTTGAGCATCGGCGTATATTTCTATCTGTTCGTGCTTGGCCGGACGCCGCGCAGCGATCGCCATCGCGAAGCGGAAGATATTCAATGACGGAAATGCCGAAGCGAAATACCCATTTTTTTGTGCTGGACGGATGGCGCGGGATTTGCGCGCTGTTCGTCGCGCTCAGCCATTTGCGGGTTCTATCGCATGTCTACGGCACGGGGTTCGTGCACAACAGCTATCTGTTCGTGGATTTCTTCTTCGTGCTCAGCGGCTTCGTGCTCACTCACACCTATGGAAGAACGCTGGTGACACCGGCGGACGTGCGGAATTTCGTCATTCGGCGCTTCGGCAGGCTCTGGCCGCTGCACGCCGCGATTTTCCTGGTGTTCGTCGTCCTGGAGTTCGGCAAGCTCGCCGTCGCCTCGCGCGTGGGACGCCTGGGAAGCCACGCACCGTTCGGCGGCGCCGCGTCACCCTACACCATGGTCACCAACATCCTGCTGATGAATTCCTGGGGCTTCGATCCGGACACGACATGGAACGGGCCCAGCTGGAGCATCGGTGCGGAGTTCTACACCTATCTCGTCTTCGCCGGCGTTCTGATCTTCGCCGGAAAGCGCGCCTGGCTGCTGGCCGCAGCGATATCCGCGACCGGCGCCGCGATCATCGCGACCTTCTCGCCGCACTATATGGGCGCGAGCTATGATTACGGGTTCTTTCGCTGTCTGTACGGCTTTTTCATGGGGCTGGTTCTATACGAAATCTATCGGCGACGCGAAGCGGCCGATGGCGCCCGGCGCGGCGCCTCCATGCGGGAGGCCGCGATCCTGCTCGGCGTGGCGATCTTCGTCGGCTTCGCAAATGAGGGAGCCTTGACCCTGCTGGCGCCTTTCCTCTTTGCCGGCGCGGTTTATATCTTCGCCTTCGAGCGCGGCATTTTTTCCCGGACGCTGTCCCTGCCGGTCTTTCGCTATATGGGCGAGCGCTCCTATTCGATCTATATGGTTCACTTCGCCATTTCGCTCGCACTGCTCGGCGCCGGCACCGTGGCCGGAAAGATCCTGCGGCTGGACATGATGACCAACATCCCCGCTCCCGGCCGCCCCATCGCGGCGCTTTCGTTCGGCGGACCCTACGCGATGGATGCCGTCACGGTCGTCTATCTGTTTGCCGTCCTGGGGACCGCGTCCTTGACCTACCGTTTCATTGAGGTGCCGGCGCGGCGCTACTTCAACGCGCTGGCGAAGTAAGGCCGCACGCCGATGCGGTCCGGTCTGCCTGTTTGGCCCGATAGGCTTCGTCCACGAACATGCGGATGGCGTCGTTGAACCGCTGCGTCGAGAATTGCAGTGCCCAGGCGCGGCAATTCTCCGGCCGGATGGCGTGGCCTTCGCGTTCGAACCGCTCGACCGCCGCGACGATATCATCCGGATGCTGACGATCGAACAGTACGCCCGTCGGCGACGGCAGGGACAGGTCCCGGACGGTTTCGCGCGCCGCACCGCCGGCGAAAGCAATCACCGGCGTGGCACAGGCGCTCGCCTCCGGCACCACGATTCCGAAATCCTCGGCGGCGGCAAAAACGAAGGCCCGGGCACGCTGCATATGGTCGACAACGGCCGCCCGCGGCTGGCTTCCGAGGAGTTCTATGTTCGAGGCATCGCCGATCGCCGCCTGGATCGCGCGCCGCTGCGGTCCGTCACCGACGACCACGAGACGCCGCTGCGGCATCTTGCGGAACGCCTCCACGATCAGGCTGACGCGCTTGTAGGGGACCAGACGCGAAACCGTCAGATAGAAATCCTCCTTTTCGCCGCGGGGTACGAACGTCTCGGTATCGACGGGCGGATAGATGACGTCGGCTTCGCGGCGATAGCACCGCCAGATGCGCCGCCGGACGAAGTTCGAATTCGCGATGAAACGATCGACCCCGATGCTTGAGATTCGGTCCCAATTTCTCAGCCGGTGCAGGATATAACGCGCGATCCAGGCGCCGGGGCCGCGGGATATGCCGCGCTCCTGCAGATAGGTGTCCTGGAGGTCCCAGGCATAGCGGATGGGAGAATGGCAATAGCAGATGTGAACCTGCTCCGGGCCCGTCAGCACACCCTTGGCGATGGCGTGCGAACTGGACAGGACGACGTCGTAATCCTGTACGGGAAGCTGCTCGATCGCCAGCGGGAACAGCGGAAGATAAAGGCGGAACCGCTGCCGCGCGAACGGCAGGGTCTGGATCATGCTGGTGACGGGCCGGCGTCCGCGCAGGACGCCGCGCTTGTCCTCCGGCAGGAAATCCACCAGGGAAAAAAGGTCGGCGTCCGGAAAGACGTTAAGCAATTGTTCCAAGACCAGCTCGGAACCGCCGATGGTCTCAAGCCAATCGTGAACGATAGCAATCCGCATCAATGATGTTTCACGGTCCGGCGGCTGCTTCAGCCCAACTGGCCACGGCCCTCAAATCGCAAGATGCTATCACCCGACAATTGACTTTCGCCCGCTTCGGTAAACATTCTATTTGGTCACCGCGGCGCGTTCAAGCACGCCTATCGCACGGGTTTCGTACATATGTCAGGACGCGAGATGCCAGCCTCCCCGCCGCCGCGCGACGAATTGCTGGCGGCGCTCAATCGCGCGGCTTTCGTTCTTGGCCGGCGGTGGCGGGTTCTGATCATGGGAGCCGGTCTCGGCGCCTTGGGCGGGTTCGCTTATCTTCTGATTGCGCCGCCCTATTACGAAGCGACCAGTGCCCTGGTCGCGACTGAAGCCTTTCCGCACAGCACCGGACAAGGCGGGTCTCTGGACAGCCTGGCGAGCTTGGCTGGCGTCACCACCTCAACGAAGCCGCTCGACCCGTTCCAGAAATTCCAGAACGTCCTGACATCGGTGCGATTGGGCGATCAGCTCCTGCGGGACGACAGGGCGAAGTCCATCCTGTTTCCGCATCGTTGGAACGCGACCACGAAAAGCTGGGGCCCGCCGGAAGGGCCCGTGGCGTGGATTGCGGGCGGGTTCAACGCGGCGCTCGGACGCCCGGCATGGACGGCGCCGGACGGCGCCGTGGCGGCCGAGACTCTACAACGCAAGCTTACGGTCGCGCCCAGCGCCAAGGGCGGCGTCGTCCAGGTCAGCTATCGCAGCCGGAATCCGGCGGACGCGCTTTACATGCTGAGCATGGTGGAGAACACGGCAGACAGGCTCATCCGGCAGGACTATCTGAAGGTTGCGGAAGGCTATGCCAACTACATCAACCGGCAGGCGCCCGACGTCACCAACTTCGCGCCGCGCAGCACGCTGATGTCGATCATGGCAGATTACCAGCAGGTCATGATCATGGCGCGCGCGAATCTGCCCTTTGCGGCCTCGCCTCTCGATCCCCCGAGCGTGCCGGTAAGCCCGAGCGGTCCCTCCGCTATAATTGCCTTGCTTGCAGGTGCGCTCGTCGGATTGCTGTTGGGAATGGCGTCCGCATTCCTTCCAGAGACCTGGACGCGCAGGCTGCGGGTCGCGCGCCGCGCGACGCTGCACCGTCCCGTGAATTTGGGGATCGGCGGCCCTGGCCGGAAGAAAACCGCATAGCGCGTGTTCGCGGCAGCAGACGCCTAGCGATTCTGCGACAGTACGGCCAGTGATGCTGCGGTCAGCGCAAGCTGGCTCACGATCTGGGTCGTGTCCATGATCAGATCGCGGACGTAAAGCGGCGCGAGATCGCGCGGAACGACGATCGCGCTTCCCGGTGGAATGTCGTCGTTGCTGAAATTCAGCCAGGAGGGGCTGAGCGTGCGTGCCGAGCCATCGGGCAGGATCACGAACGCCAGATCGTCGTCGGCGAACTGGGTATAGCCGCCGGCCTGCGCGATATAATCCCTTCCGGGCTCGTTGCGGCGATAGGGATAGCTGCCGGAGCGTAGGACCTGTCCCAGCACCGAGACGGTGTAGGGTCGCTGCGGAATGAACACGACATCGCCCGCCTCCAGCAGCGGATCGCGATCCGGCTTCGCCGCCAGGAGCGCTGGATCCGCGATGATCGAGATTCGGCCCAGGGCCTTCTGGTCGCGCAGTTCCCGCACGAAAACCTGCATCGACGCCATGGCATCCGACGACAGCCGCTCGTTCGGATTGGTGCGCCCGACGCCGGCCGTGATCTGTTCCTCGATCTCGCGCGCGGCGCGCGCATAGCTGTCGCGCTCCAGCGCGGCGGCCGATTTGCGCAGGAACACGGTGCCGTAGGGATACGCCTCGGCCGTCAACCCGCCGGCGCGCGCGAGCAGCGTCGAAAGGTGGTCGCCGCGCATGATCTTGTAGGTGCCGGCGCTCTTGACCTGGCCCTGCAAGGTCACGCTGCCGACATCGACATTGGTGAACACCTCGCTGAAGCGAAATTCATCCGCCGGCTTGACGATATAGGAGGCCAGCGTTCCCTGGCGCAGCGGCAGGACGTCGCGTTGCGTGGCGGCGGTGCCGTTGCCGGGGTCGACATGCGTGGAGACGAGTTCGACGCCGCTCTCGTCCGCCCATCGCATCGTTCCCCCGGCGGCGGCGACCAGATCCTGCAGGTTGACGCTCGGGCCGACGACATACTGGCCGGGCCCGCGCACGGCGCCGTCGAGCGAGACGACATGGTCGGCCATGAAATTCACCAGCACCAGCGGATCGACCCCCAGCTGGCGCGCCAAGGCGCCGAATGTGCGCACTTCCTGATTGGTCGGCACCTCGCCGGCGGCGAGCGCCTGCTTTTCCAGGTTCTCCGCTTCCGGCTGTGCCGGTCGCCGGTTGACCGGCGACGGAGGATATTGCCCCGAGAGGGATGCGATTTCGCGGCGCTGCATGTTGCCGCCGCGATCCGCGCGCTGGCTGGCCTGCAGGGCGGCCGCGGCAGACGAGTTCTGGTCCGGCGCCAGTTGATCGCTCTGATCGGTGTCGGCGTCCGGCGTGCCTTGATTCAGGCTGTCGCGGGGCTTCGTGTCGTTCTGGTTATACGGGTTATACGGGGCCTGTCCCTGATAGGGCAGGTTCGGGTTGTTCTGCTGCCCGTTCGCCTGATCATCCAGATAGGTCTGATTGTTGAACGACGAAGTCTGTGGCGAATTCTGCTGGTCCGGCTGGACGGCAAAAGCCGGATTCTGGCCATTGGCAATGGCCGGATTGGTGCGGTTCTGCGGTGTCCTGTTCTCGGCCTGGGGATTGCGGATCGCTTCCGCGTCGGCATCGCGCTTGTCCAGGAATCCCTTGACCGTCGACGCGATCAGCCGCGATTCCTCGATGGACAGCACGCGCACGATATCGTCGCTCTGCAGGTCCATATTTTCACTGCCGTCCAGCACCGACACGGGCGTGAACGCGACCAGCGAGCGCAGAAACGTGCGCGGATCGCGCCGCGAAATGATGCCGAACAGCGTATAGGGTGATCGGCCGAGTGCGCCGGGCGCGCGCAGCATGTCGGACAGTTTCGACATCTTGCCGAGCGAATAGCTTCCGGCGAGCGACATGCCGCCGGAGAGTTCGGCTTTGCCGACCACTTGGTCCGCGCCGGGTTCGACCGACAGGATTTCGCTGTCGCGCACCGTCCCCGCATTGTCCTTGACCGAGGTCATCTCGGTGCGGCCGTCCGCCTCGATCCGCAGAACAGACACCCGGTACTGTCCGCGCACCTCCATGCCGCCGGACAGGGCCAGCAGGTTGCGGACGCTGATGCCGCTCTGTCCCGGCGGAATCTCGTAGATGCCGGGACGGCGGACCCAGCCGGTCACCGCGACCGTCGGGCCGAGCACCGGCACGATGATCCGGTCGCCGTCCGCCAGCGAGACATGGCGCGAGGCGCCGCCCGGCGTCAGCACGCTGTAGAGATCGATCGTCACCGTCTTGTCGCCGCGCACAATGCGGACGTTTCGCAGGCTGCCGGTTTTCTTCACGCCGCCCGAAAGCAGGAGCGCATCGACCGGCGAGGAAAGGCCGGTCAGGATTCTCTGCCCCGGGTTGAACACCTCGCCCGACACCATGACGGTGATCTGCCGCAGCCGGCCGACGGAGACAAAGCCTTCCGTCGCGGCATAGGTGCGGTGGATTTCGTCGTTCAACTGCTGACGGAATTCGCCCAGCGTGCGCCCGCTCGCCGACAGCGGCTTGAGGCGCGGCAAAACGACCCGGCCGTCGCGATCGACATAGGCGCGGAACTCCGAATTCTCCTGCCCGCCGCGGATCGAAACGATCACCTCGTCGCCCGGCCCCAGCAGGTAATCGTCCTGCACGCCGCCCATCTGCGGAACCGTGACCGACCTGCCGACACCGAGCTGTTCGTAGCCGAACTGCTTCAGTTCGACGCCCGCGCGCGTCGAGAGAATCTTTTCAAGCCTGGAGGTTGCAAGGCGCGAATTCTGCGGCGCAGGCGGCAGCATTATGGATTCCTGCGGCGACTGGCCCTGTGACGGGATCGTCTGCTGGTCCGACTGGCCACGCGGCGATTGCTGGAATTGCTGAAGCTGCTGGATCAGGTCCGGCGACAGCCCGATGCTCTGCTGCGCCTGCACCCCGCCCGCCGCGAGGAGAACGCCGCCGGCCAGCATGAGGAAACCCAGGCACGCGGCCAGCACCGCATGGCGGCGCGTGCTACGGCTCTTTCCCACGAGAGTTCCGCCCTTCGATCGCGTCTTCAAAATCGCCCAGCCGCTAGCGCCATCGAAGCATCTAACACGGGGTTTGGTCTTGCTCAAGAAATGAACAGCGACGGAGTCCAATGCCGGATTTCGTTTGTCCAACCGCGATGAGCAGTCCACATGACCGGATTTTCAGAGTTCGGCAAACCTGTTTTCCGACGTCGGCAATGGGCAGACGCCGTGCGCCGGGCCGCAATGGCAAAGTCCTGCGGGATGCGTTAGATCGTTTTGGCGTGCGCGCGGCGCTCTGGGAACAATGGGGATTCGGTGGCATACAAATCGGACGGGTGCGGTCTGGGCCGCTATGCGAGGTCGGAGGTCGGCGTGCCCAAATCTCACCGTCGCGCTGACCTTTGCCCGGCACCGCCGCGTGGGCGGGCCACAAGAAGCGTGGTTTTGGCGGTCGCGCTGACGGCCGCTTTGCTGGCGTCCGGCCATGCGTTCGCCAGCCCCTGGGCGGAAGTCGGCGACTCGCAATTGCGCTCCGATATCGAGGTTCTGGCCGCCGCCGGCGTAATCGACGACGTCACAATGCAATGGCCGATACCCTGGGGCGGCATCGTCTCCCGCCTGCGCCAGAGCGGCGCGCTCGACGGCCAGCCGGATTTCGTTCGGGACGCGGCGCGCCGCGTGGCGCAGCGTGGAACCGAACAGGCCGAACCCGGACGGCTGCACTTCACCGTGACCGGCGATTTCACCAACAATCCGAGCGTCGTTCGCGCCTTCGATGCGCTCGGCCGCGAGGACATGCAGGGCCAGGCTTCGGCGGAATGGGTCGGGGAAACCACCGCGATCCGCCTGTCCGTGGGCGCCCAGTCCCACAACCGCTACGACCATCAGTCGCTGGTGCTGGACGACAGCTACATCGCACAGCGCATCGGCAACGCGGCGCTCTACGCGGGCTATCTGACGCATTGGTGGGGTCCGGGCTGGATTTCGGCCATGTCGGTTTCCAACAACGCGCGGCCGTTTCCGCAGGTCGGATTGGCGCGCGCCGATACGACTGCTTTCCAGAGTTCCTGGCTGCGCTGGCTGGGCGCGTGGCAGGCCGAGTTCTTCGTCGGATGGCTGGACGGCCACCGCGTGGCGGAGAACACGTTGATCGACGGGCTTCGCGTGAACTTCAGCCCGCTGCCGGGACTGGAAATCGGTCTCGCCAGGCTCGACGAGCTGTGCGGCACCGGTCATCCCTGCCAGCCGCTGTCGACGTACTTCGATCTGAGAAACGACCCCACGCATCCCAGCCGCACCAATGACGAAGGCAACATGGACATACGCTACACGAAAGTGCTGGGCGGCGTTCCCTTCGCGGTCTATGCCCAGTTCATGAACGAGGACACCAATCCCCTCGTCCACTCCGGCACCAGCCATCTGCTCGGTGCAAGCACCTGGGTGCCGTTCGGTTCGTCGCCGCTGCGGCTGAGCGTCGAATACGCCGACAGCATCGCGACGACGGACATCTTCAGCTTCGGAAACGACATCTACGGATTTTCCTATCACGACTACAAATATGCCGACGGGATGCGCTATCGCGACCGCACATTGGGCTTCAGCCTGGACGGTGATTCCCGGCTCGCCTCGCTGCAGGCGAGCTGGCTGGGCCGCCACGACATCACCTACACGCTGACTTATCATCATGCCTCGATCGGATCGCCGCACGATCCGGCCAACAATATCGTGACCACCAGCCCGGTCACGATCAATATCGGCGACGCCCGCGTGCACATCCCCTTCCGGCATGTGAGCTTCGATCTGGAGGCCCGTATTCAGGACGACCAGCCGAGACCCGATCACGGCTATACCGGCGCGTTCGAGGCCAACATGAATTTCCGCCTGTAATCCGTCGGGGACGGTGGAAGACCATGCCTGACCTCTGGCCGGAACTTTCCTATGCGGCATGGAAGGATACCTGCGCCACGCTGCAATTGTGGACGCAGATCGTCGGCAAGACGCGGCTGGCGCTGACGCCGTGGCTGAACCATTCCTGGCACGTCACGCTGCACGTCACCGCGCGGGGCTTAAGCACGCCGCTCATGACCGCGGGCGAGCGCGACTTTCAGATCGAGTTCGACTTCATCGACCATGTTCTGTGGCTGCGCACCAGCGACGGCGGTTCGCGCCAACTGATGCTGAGGCCGGTGGCCGTGGCAGAGTTTTACGCCGCCTTCCGGCACGCGCTGTCCGAACTCGGCATCGAGGTGCGCATCAATGAAATCCCCAACGAGGTGGCCGACGCCATTGCGTTCGCCCAGGACCTTACACATTCGGCCTATGACCAGGACTTCGCCAACCGGTTCTGGCGCGTGCTGCTGCGCTCGCACGAAGCGTTCTCGCTTTTCCGCACCGCCTTTCTCGGCAAGGTCAGTCCGGTGCATTTCTTCTGGGGCAGTTTCGATCTCGCGGTGACGCGATTTTCCGGCAGACGCGCGCCGCCGCATCCCGGCGGCATCCCGCACCTGCCCGATGCCGTCGTGCGCGAGGCCTATTCGCACGAAGTATCGAGCGCCGGCTTCTGGCCGGGCGGCGGACCGATCGATTACGCCGCGTATTATTCCTATGCCTATTCCGCGCCGGAAGGGTTTTCCGCCGCGCCAGTGCGCCCGGCGGAAGCGTTCTTCAGCAAGGACCTCGGCGAATTCATCCTGCCTTACGAAGCGGTTCGCGCCGCATCCGATCCAAGGCAAACGCTGCTGGATTTTCTGCAGGACACCTATGTGGCGGCGGCGGAGGCCGGAGCATGGGACCGCGCGGAGCTGGAGTGCGAACCGGGCCGCCTCGGTAAACCGCGAATCGTCGGATAGAGTCGAATCGCCTTCTAGGACGGCGCGATGTAATCCACATAGGGGCCGCCCGGGCCGGTGGTCAGGGCGCCCTTCATATCGAAGATCGCTTGAATCAGCGCGGGCGTCAGAACCCGTTCGGGCGGTCCGTCGCCCTCCACCCCGCCCGCCCGCATCGCCACGATCCGGCTGGCATGGCGCCCGGCCAATGTCAGATCGTGAAGCGACACGACGACCAGCTTGCCGGCCCTCGCAAAGGCCTGGA
The DNA here is from genome assembly GCA_015654705.1 of Alphaproteobacteria bacterium. GTDB lineage: Bacteria > Pseudomonadota > Alphaproteobacteria > Micropepsales > Micropepsaceae > Rhizomicrobium. The sequence goes on from JAATGL010000190.1 coordinate 20,413, forward strand.
GCCGTTGCATCGCATCCAGCGCGTGGCGCGGGTCCAGCCCCGCGACCGGCTCGTCGACGATCAGGATGTCCGGGTCGCCGACGAAGGCGCGCGCCAGCATCGCACGCGCCAGTTCCCCGCCGGAGAGCGTCGTGGCGGACTGTTCGCGCCGCGCCAGCAGATCGCAGCTTTCCAGGGCGCGCGTGATCTTGGCCCTATCGCCCGGTTGAAACGTGCCGAAGGCCGGCAGCGTCGGCATCAGGCCCAGCGCCACCAGCCGCTCGACCGAGATCGGCCATTCGCAGCGCGGATTTTGCGGCAGATAGGCGCGGCGGCGCGCAAGCTGCCGGGCCGAATGCCGCGAGAGCGGCGTTCCGTCCAGATCGACGGCGCCTTCATCGGCGTCGAGCAGGCCTGCGAGCACCGAAAGCAGGGTGGATTTTCCGGCGCCATTGGCGCCCACCACGGCGACGAATTCGCCGCTCTGCGCGCGCAGCGAGACATGGTCCAGGATGGCGCGGCCGCCGCGCTGTACGACTAGCCCGGATGCGGACAGCGTCGTCATGGCGCGATCCGGCGCAGGCGGACCACGAGCCAGAAGAAGAACGGCGTTCCCAAGAGGCTGGTGAAGACGCCGATCTTGATCTCCGGTCCGATGCGGATCAGCCGCACGGCGATATCGGCGCCGAGCAGCAGGACCGCGCCCAGCACCGCCGCTGGAAGCAGGATGCGGCTTGGCTGATGGCCGACGAAGGGACGCACCATGTGCGGCGCGACCAGGCCGATGAACCCAATAGCGCCCGTCACCGATGTCGCGGCCCCCACGGCAAACGCCGTTCCGAGGATGACGAGAAGGCGGATGCGATCGAGATTGATGCCCAGGCTTTGCGCCTGCGTTTCGCCCAGCGACAACGCGTCCAGGGCGCGCGCGGTCATCGCCAGCATCGCACAGCCGACAAGGACGAACGGCAGGATCAACACGACCTGGTTCCAGCTGCGGTCCGACAGCGATCCCATCAGCCATGACATGATTTCATAGGCGGCATAGGGGTTGGGCGCCAGATTGAGCGCGAGCGAGATGCAGGCAGCGGCGAGCCCCGACACCGCCGCGCCCGCCAGGACGAGGCTCAGCACGCCGCCCCTGCGCCCCAAGGCGAAAGTGAGGACGCTGGCGCCGAGCGCGCCGATCAATCCCATGATCGGCCCGGTCACATCGAGCAGCGACGTCATGCCGAAATAGATCGCGATCACCGCGCCGAGCGCCGCGCCCGCGGAGACCCCAAGCAAACCTGGCTCCGCCAGCGGATTGCGGGTCAGTCCCTGCAGGACGGCGCCGGACAGCCCGAGCGACGCGCCCACCAGACAGGCCAGCACGGTTCGCGGCAGGCGCAAATCCGTGACGATCAGCGCCGCGAGATGCGGCGTCGGCAGGAATATCTCATGCAGGACCTCGCGCGGATCGAGCCATACCTCGCCGACCAGCAGCGAAACGACGAACAGGGCCCCGAGCAGGATCGGCAAGGCAACGGCCAGGACGCGGCCGCCGCTCACAATGCCCCCCGCCCGGCACGCATGGCCTGTAGCATGCCGGCTCTCAAGGCCCATGCCGCGTCGGCGCTTTGCGGAATACCGCAGGCATAGAGCAGTTCGGGATAGGCGATGCGGCGGCGGCCATAGACCTTCAGGATGAGAGGATGCTGGTCCACATCCGTCCGCAGACCCGGCGCGGCATTGGCATCCGAGCCGTATGCCAGCACATCGGGCCGCGCGGTCAGCAGTTCCTCGATGCTGAAGCTGCCGCTCCTGGCCCCCGGCGTCGAGGACGCGATGTTGACGCCGCCGGCGGCCGTCAGGATCGCGTTGAACAAGGTGCCGCGGCCGGGAACCGAATCCCTGCCGTTCCAGCCGGCGACGCGGATGATCCGATTGGGCCTTGTCGCGGCCAGAGCGCGCAGGGTGGCGTCCATTGCCGCGAGCAATTGCGCGCCGCGCCGATCGGCATCAAGCGCATGGGCCACGGATTTCGTCACCGTGCGGATCTCCGCAAAGCTGTTCGCCGGCGCAACCTCCATCATCGGCGTGCCCAGCATTTTCAGCAGCGATCGCGTGGCGGTGGTCGTGTAGGTTCCCGCCAGAACGAAATCCGGATGTTCGGCGAGCACCTCCTCCGCCGCGCCGCGATTGATCGCAACCCGGGCGGCTTGCGGCCACAGGTAGGAATCGGCCGGCGAGCGCGACAGATAGGTCACCGACGCGATGCGCTCGGGCGGCACCAGATCCAACAGCAGTTCGTCCGTACACAGATTGAGCGACATGATATGGCGCGGGCCGGCCGCCGCTGCCGCGGCGCCGCTGAACGCGAGCGCCACGGCAGCGACGAAGGCGACCCGCCGCATGTCAGAGCCTGGCCCTGACGCCGCCGAAGACGCCGCGGCCGGGTTGCAGGAAGCCGTTCGGATTCTGGTAATTCTGGTCGAAAATATTGTCGATGCGGCCGAAGACAGTGAACTGGTCCGTGAGGTCATAGCTGGCCGCGAGGTTCACGGTGGTGTAGCCGGGCTGCGTCAATCGCGGGATCGAGCCGTCGCGATTGGTGTCGACCCACGAACTCACATAGAGCAGCGTGGCATCAAGAGACAATTTGCCCGTCACCTGCCAGTCGGCGGCGAGGCTCGCCTTATGCTTCGGCCGGCGCAGAAGCTCCTGGTGGAGGATTTCGTCCTCGGCTTCCGTGTAGGTGTAGTCCGCCCGCAGCGTCAGGGTTTCGAGCGGCCGGTAGGAAACGAAACTTTCCACGCCGTCGGTGCGGGCACGGCCGATATTCGCATAGGACGTGAAGGTGGCGTTCGAATCGATGAGATTGTCGATGTTGTTGCGGAAATAGGTGGCGCCGAACTGGACCGACCGGCCGAAAAGCGCCTGCTCGAAACCGGCGTCCCAGCCGAAACTGGTCTCCGGCTTCAGATCGGGATTGGCGAAGAAGCCGAAGGCGGGAAAATCCTGGAACAGTTCCGCCAGGGTCGGTGCCTTGAAGCCGGTCCCGGCGCTGGCCTTCAGCTTGGTGCCGGTCTCGGCGATGAGATAGGCCGGCGCGACGCGGTAGGTGACTTTGCTGCCGAACCGGTCATTGTCGTCATAGCGGATGCTGACCGTATCGAAGAAGCTCTCGCCCAGGCCCGACTGCAATTCGGCATAGCCTGAATCGATCGTCGTGCCGGCCGAAATGGGCAGGCTGATCGCGTCGCGCGCATGCTCGGCGCCCAGCACAAGCGTCTCGTTCGCCGCCAGACGCACGTTGCCCTGCCAGTCGATCTTGACGCGGTCGCCGGCATCGAAGCTCACGGGGCTGCCGGGGTCGCTGTTGGCCGTGCGGTCGCTCGAATAGGCCACGCCGAGCGTCTGGTCGAGAACGCCACCGAACAGGACAAGATGCCCGGTTCCGCGCGTGTAGTACTGGATCATGTCGCTGTCGCTTTGCTGCGCCGCCGGAAAGGACGGAAATGTGCTGAAATCGTCGCCGGTGAAACGCAGCGTGGTGTTCGTGTAGCGCCCGGCAAAGCCGAGATCGAAATTGTCCGTCACGTCGTAACCGAGTTTCGTCGAGGCCGTCAGGTTGTCGTCATAATCGTCGTTGCGCTTTTCGCCCGGCGCGAGCAGTTCGAGCGGCGTCACCGGCGTGGCGCCCGCGTGGAAATGCTCGATATTCGCCGTGTAGTGGAACCCATCTGTCGAGCCGCTGATGCCGCCCGCCTGGTTGAAGGTGTCGAACGAACCGCCTTCGACGCTGCCGGTGAAGCTGGCCGGACCTTCGCCGCTCTTGGTGATGATGGCGATCACCCCGCCGATGGCGTCGGCCCCGTAGAGCCCGCTCTGCGGACCGCGCAGAACCTCCACCGCCTGGATGTCCTGCGTCAGGAACTGGCCAAAGTCGAACGCGGCGCCGGAGCTGCTGGGATCGCTGACATCGATGCCGTCCACCAGCACCTTGGTGTGATTGGAATTGGTTCCGCGCATGAACAGCGATGTCTGCCCGCCGGGGCCGCCGGTCTGCACGAGGTTGAGGCCGGGCACGTCCTTGAGCAGATCGGGCAGCGTCCGCTCCTGCCGCACCGCGATGTCATCCGCGGTGATGACGGTGATGCTGCTCGCCACCTGCTGTTGCGGCGTGGGAATGCGCGTGGCGGTGACGACCACGGTTTCGAGCGAATCGTCGGCTGCCGCGCCGCCGGTCATGACGATCAGAGCGATGGAGGAAAGCACTAAGGGTTTGCGCATGACATTCTCCTGGTTTGAGTCCAGGAGCCGCCACGCGAAGCGCATGGTCTTTCGAATATGGATGTCCAACCGAGGCCCCACGACGACGACTCCAACGATGTCGTCGCGACGGTTTCCCCCGCAGTTCCCAGCGCACCCCGGCCGGCAACTAGACGACGGCGCGAGGCAGGTCTCCTGGCTCCCGGGTCTGCGTATTCGCCCGCCTTCCCAAGGCTTCGCCTCAGTGGCAGTTGGACGAACACTCGCCGGTTACAGTTGCGGGGGCAGCCGCGGTATCGAACCGCGTTCCCTTTCAAATCCCTTGCGGGAACCTTGCGCGTGGCCGGACCATACCGGATATGAGGCCGGGGTCAATCGGATGGCCGGGTGGGCCCACCGCCGCTACAGCAGGATGCGGCGGAAGTCGCTCATCAGGCCGCACAGATGATTGAGAAAGCGCCCCGCCGCCGCGCCGTCGAGCACGCGGTGGTCCCAGGACAGGCTCAAGGGAAGACTGAGCCGCGGTTGAAATTGCGCCCCGTCCCATAGCGGTTTCGTCCGCGCCCGCGCCGCGCCCAGGATCGCGACTTCCGGCGCGTTGATGATCGGCGTGAAGCCGGTGCCGCCGATGCCGCCCAGGGACGAGATCGAAAAGCAGCCGCCCTGCATGTCGGTTGGCTTCAGCTTGCCCTGCCGGGCCTGTTCGGCCAGCACCGCCATTTCGCGCGCGATGTCGCGGATGCCTTTCCGGTTGGCGTCGCGGATCACCGGCACCACCAGACCGTTGGGCGTATCGGCGGCGAAGCCCAGATGATAGTAGCGCTTGAGGATCAGGTCCTCGCCGTCCAGCGAGGCGTTGAACTCGGGAAAGGCCTTCAACGAAACGGTGGCCGCCTTGAGCAGGAAGGCGAGCATGGTGACCTTGGCGTCGCCTTGCGCGCCTTCGCGATTGATCTTCAGGCGAAACGCCTCCAGATCGGTAACGTCCGCTTCGTCGAAATTCGTCACATGCGGAATCGTCACCCAGTTGCGGGCGAGGTTGGGGCCGGAAATCCTGCGCAATCGCGAGAGCGGCACGCGTTCGATCGCGCCGAATTTGGCGAAATCCACCTGCGGCCAGGGCGGCAGGTTCGGGCCGACCGCTCCAGTACCCTCGCTCGCCGTCGCGCTTCTGCTCTTGACGAACCCAAGCAAGTCCTCGCGCAGAATGCGGCCTTTCGGACCGCTGCCGTTCACAAGACCGATCTCGATCCCGAGTTCGCGCGCGAACTGCCGAACCGACGGGCTGGCATGAGCCGGCGCGCTTTCTCCTTCAAGCGAGAGCGCAGGCAAATTGGGGGGCGGGACGGCCTCGGCGGCGGAGCCTGCCGAGGCAGCGATCGCCGGAGGCGGTTCCTCTATCAATTGATCGCCGGGCACAGGCAGCGCTTGCGACGGCTGCTCCGTCGCGGCGGCTTCGATCCGGGCGATACGCGTGCCTTCGCTGACGGTCCCGCCGACGGCGACCAGGAGTTCGACCACTGTGCCCGCGAAAGGCGCCGGCACCTCCAAGGTGGCCTTCTCGCTTTCCAGGGTGAGCAGCGGCGTATCGGCCGCCACGCTGTCCCCAGGTTTCACCAGAATCTCGATGACGGGAATGTTCTTGAAATCCCCGATATCGGGAACCGTCACGTCCTTGATCGTGCTCATCGTGAATGTCCGTCCGCCGGATTGGCGTTTGGTTCAATATGTCATACCGACCAGGGCGTCGGCGCCTCGGCCTCGATCGCATATTTTCGTATCGCAGCGGCGGGGATGTCCGCGCCGATCGTCTTTTCCCGGGCCAGAACCTGCAACGCAGCCAGCACGATCTGGTGGCGGTCCACCTCGAAGAAGCGCCTGAGAGCGCCGCGCCGGTCGCTGCGCCCGAACCCGTCCGTGCCGAGCGTCACAAATCGTCCCTCGACATAGGAGGCGATCAATTGGGGATAGGCGCGCACATAATCGGTGGCCGCCACGATCGGCCTGTCGCCGGAAAGCGCGGTTTCCACATGGCTGCGACGGGGAGAGGACTCGGGATGCAGGCGGTTCCAGCGTTCGACCTCGCGGGCCTCGCGCGTCAGTTCGCTGAAGCTCGTCACGCTCCATATTTCGCTGGCGATTTTCCAGTCCTGGTCCAGCAGATCCGCAGCGGCGACGACTTCGGGCAGTATCGCGCCGGAGCCCAACAGGCGCACGGCGGCGTCCTCGCCTGTCGCGTTGGCAGCCTTGCGATCCGCAAGGCGGTACATCCCCCTGATGATGTCTTCGGCGGCGCCTTCGGGAAGCGAAGGCTGGCCATAATTCTCGTTCATTAGGGTGACGTAGTAGAAGACGTCGTCCTGTTGCTCCACCATCTGCCGCATGCCGTGATCCATGATGACCGCGAGTTCGCAGGCGAAAGCGGGATCATAGGCGCGGCAATTCGGAACCGTCGCGGCAACCACATGGCTGCTGCCGTCCTGATGCTGCAATCCTTCGCCGCTCAGGGTCGTGCGCCCGGCCGTGGCGCCGAACAGAAATCCCCGCGCGCGCTGATCGGCCGCCGCCCAGATCAGGTCGCCCACGCGCTGGAAGCCGAACATCGAATAATAGATGTAGAATGGCAGCAGCGCGACGCCGTGCACGCTGTAGGCGGTTGCCGCCGCCGCCCAGGACGAGATGGCGCCGGCCTCCGTGATGCCTTCCTCGAGGATCTGGCCGTCCTTCGCTTCCTTGTAGTAGAGCATCGAACCCGCGTCTTCCGGCTCGTAGAGCTGGCCCACCGAGGAATAGATGCCGACCTGACGGAAGAGGTTGGCCATGCCGAAGGTGCGCGCTTCGTCCGCCACGATCGGCACGATGCGCGGGCCCAGAACCTTGTCCTTCAACAGCGCCGAGAACATGCGCACCGCTGCCATGGTGGTGGACATCTCCTTGCCCTCGGCCTGGAGCGCGAATTGCGCGTAGCTCGCAAGGGCGGGCACGGCGACGGGCGGCGCTTCGCGGCGGCGGACGGGGAGAGGACCGCCGAGCGCCTCGCGGCGCGCGCGCAGATAGGCCATTTCCGGGCTGGCTTCGTCCGGGCGATAGAACGTCAGATGCGCCAGATCGTCGTCATCCAGCGGCAGGTGGAAGCGGTCGCGGAAGGATTTGAGGCCGTCGAACTCCAGCTTCTTGGTCTGGTGTGCGGTCATGCGCGACTCGCCGGCGCCGCCCATGCCGTAGCCCTTCTTGGTCTTGGCCAGGATGACGGTCGGCGCGCCGCGATGGTCGCGCGCGGCGGCGAAGGCCGCGTAGAGCTTGCGCAGATCGTGCCCGCCGCGCTTCAGCGCATCGACCTCCGCATCCGTCATATGCGCGGCGAGCCGGCGCAGCTCCGGATCCTCGTTGAAGAAATTCGCCAGATTGTAAGCGCCGTCCTTGGCGCCCAGCGTCTGGTATTTCCCGTCGACGGTGGACGCGAAGCGCCGCAGCAGGGCGTGGTTCGCATCGCGCGCGAACAGCAGATCCCACTCCGATCCCCAGAGAACCTTGATGACGTTCCAGCCGGCGCCGGCGAAAAGCGATTCGAGTTCCGGGATGATCTGGCCGTTGCCGCGAACCGGCCCGTCCAGGCGCTGCAGGTTGCAGTTGACGATGAAGGTGAGATTGTCGAGCGTTTCGCGCGCCGCCAGCGTCAGCGCGGCGACCGATTCCGGCTCATCCATTTCGCCGTCGCCGAAGACGCCCCAGACCCGGCGCTTGTCCGTCGCGGCCAGACCGCGATCCTGCAGATAGCGCAGGAACCGCGCCTGATAGATCGCGCTGATCGGACCTATTCCCATCGAGCCGGTGGGAAACTGCCAGAAATCCGGCATCAGCCAGGGATGCGGATAGGAGCACAGGCCGTTGCCGCCGGTTTCCTGACGATAATTGGCCAGCGCCTCCTCGCTTAACCGTCCTTCGAGGAAGGCGCGCGCATAGACGCCGGGCGCCGAGTGCGGCTGAAAATAGACCAGATCAGCGCCCTGCTCCGCCTTCGGGCCGCGAAAGAAATGGTTGAAGCCGAGCTCGAAAATCTCCGCCGCGGACGCATAGCTCGCGATATGGCCGCCCAATTCGCCATAGGCCTTGTTGGCTCGCGCCACCATCGCGAGCGCATTCCACCGCATGATGGCGGTCAGGCGTTCCTCGATCGCAAGATCGCCGGGATAGCCGCCCTGGCGATCCAGCGGAATCGTATTGCGGTAGGCGGAAAAGGGATGGGAAGAGGCGCCGACGCCGAGATTGCGCGCCTCGTCCTCAAGCTGTTGCAGGAGGAAGCGGCCCCGCTCTTCGCCGGCCGCCCGCACCACGCCCTTGAACGCCTCCAGCCATTCACGGGTTTCCGCAGGATCGCCGTCCTGAACGGCACTCGATTCGACTGGCAGGGAAAGGGAAGCGCTCATGGACGTCATATCGACGGGACATCGCCACTTGTAAAGCGGAACCTGCCCGCAATCCGGGAACCGTCCTTGTTCCGGGCGATCCGTACAAGCCGCTGAATAAAAAAGCCGGGAGGAACGTCCTCCCGGCTTTTCACTTTGTCGTTGCGTGAAACGCTTACGGCTTGATTTCCCAGACCGTGCCGGGGAAAAAGCCGCTCTGGCCCGCGACGCCATAGCTGGTGCCGTAGAGGAAGCCCTTCTTGTCGATCAGGACATTGGAATACGGATATTGGCCCGCAGTGCCGCCCTGGAAGGTGTAGAGCACTTTCGCTTTCCACAGCTTGCCGGCCTTCGGCGTCAGCTTGAAGACTTCTCCCAGCGAACTGGCGCCGTCGGCATAGGTGGTCCCGTACAGGGCGCCGCTGTTGTCCATCGAGACCGTCTGCCAGGGGCCGTTTCCGGTGAAGCCCTGACCGCCGGTGATCGTGTAGATCACGCCATAATCGCTGCCGTCCGTGTTGATCTTGAACACGTTGCCGTAGCTGTTGTCGAAGCCGGCCGTGGTGCCGTACAGCGTGCCTTCGCTGTCCTGGATCAGGCCGTCACGCGGCACTTCGCCGTCGCCGCCGCCCTGGAAGGCATGCAGGACGGAAAAGTCCCAGTTTCCGCCATCCGGCGTCAGGCGATAGACCGTGCCGTAATTGGATTGGCCATAGCCCGCCGTCGTGCCGTAAAGATTTCCGTCGGCGCCCAGAAGGACATTGCCCATCGGCTCGCCGCCGTCATTGTTGCCGGTGAAATTGTAGAGAACCTTCTCGGTCCAGGCCTGATGTTTGACGGCCGGCGGCGAAAGTTCGAACACCGTGCCGACGACGCCGGTGCCGCCGCTGGTGGTCGTGCCGTAGAGATTGCCGGCACTGTCCTCGATCAGCGCACCGGAAGGCGCGCCGCCGTCATTGTTGCCGGTGAAGCTCCACAGCAGATGGTATTTCCAGGCGCCTTTGTATTTGGTGAGTTCAAACGCCACGCCTTCGCCGCTGGCGCCGCCAGAATAGGTCGTCCCAAAAAGATGGCCGGCGCCGTCCTTCAGCAGTGCAGCCTGCGGATTGCCGCCGTCATTGCCGCCGGTGAACGCATAAAGCGTCGTCTGAGTCCACGCCGTCTGGCCCTTCGACGGCCGGCTCAGCTTGTAGACCACGCCGCTGTGCGAGGTTCCGCCCGACGTGGTGACGCCATAGAGATCGCCTTTGCTGTCCGCGATCACACCGCCATGGGGGAAGCTGCCATCGGCGCTTCCGGTGAAGGAGTAGAGAGAGGCTTCCTTGACGGCCGCTTCGCTCGAACCCGCCGCGCACAGGAGCGTGGCTGCCGTCAGGGTCAATACAACATTTGAACGCATTGTCGTTTTGTTCCTTTGATGAGTTTTGTGGCCAGCCTCGTCTCTCCGACAGGGTGAGACGAGACCGCGCACGATCGCCCATGATCTTGACGGAATGTGACGGTCATGTCCTGATTCAGATTCTGAAATTTTCCTTGCCGCATCTGAGGTTAGCGATGGGCGATAGGGGCCCCTATCTCTTTGGCAGGTTCACGCTGGATCCGGCGAGCCGGCAGCTGAGTTCCGACGGGACGCCGGTGCCCCTGGGATCCACGGATTTCCGCCTTCTGGTGGCACTTCTGGAACGTGCCGGCACGGTTGCGACCAAGGAGGAGCTGATGTCCCGCGTCTGGGGCAGCTTGAATGTGGGCGACAACACGCTTCATGTTCACATTACCGCGCTCCGAAAAGCCCTCGGCGACGGCTTCATCACGACCAAGCAGGGACGCGGCTACAGGTTCGTGGAGCACGTCAGCCAGGTCGAACCGCATTCCCCCCACCAGCAGATGGGCAATCTGCCCAATTATTTGGCAAACAACGCGCAACTGGGGCAGTCGCGCCTGATCGGAAGAGACAATCAGCTTCGCGCCCTGTCGGACATCCTCTCCCGCAACGCGCTCGTCACCCTTGTCGGGCCTGGCGGCGTGGGAAAGACGCGGCTCGCCCTGCAGGTCGCCGGCGAGAACATAGCGGAGTTCAAGGACGGCGCATGGCTTGTGGAACTGGCCGCGCTCACCGACGGAGCCCTCACCGCCGGCACGGTCGCCACGGTTCTCGGCATCAAGATCGGTGAGAGCGCCGCGCCGTTCGACACCTTGGCGCGCCAGCTCGCCCGCAAAAACCTGCTTCTGGTGCTCGATAATTGCGAGCACGTCATCGCCTCCTGCGCGCAATTGTGCGAAGCGCTTCTGCGCGCGGCCCCGCAGGTCAAGATCCTCGCGACGAGCCGCGAAGCCCTGTCCTGTCTTGGCGAGCAGGTGTTCGAAGTGCCGCCCTTGGCGCTTCCCGGCGAAGATGTCCGTCTTTTGCCGGCGATCCGCGAGGTGGCCGCGGTCGAACTGTTCGTGGAACGCGCCAGGGGACTGAACCCCGAATTTCAGCTGAGCGATGCGGATGTCGCGATCGCCGCCAGGCTCTGCCGCCGCGTCGATGGCCTGCCGCTCGCCATAGAAATGGTTGCGAGCTGGGCCGGCATGCTCGGTCTGGAGGCGCTGGAAGCAAAGCTCGACGGGTCGGCGAAGGCCTGGCCGAGCGCCCGGCGAACGGCGCCGCCGCGCCATTCGACCTTGCAGGCGACCCTGGAGTGGAGCCACGACCTGCTGTCTACGGCCGAACAGAAGGTTTTGCGCCGGCTTGCCGTTTTCGCCGGCGCTTTTTCCATGGCGGCGGCCGAGTCCGTCGTCGCGGACGGCGACATCGCGAAAGAGGACGTGCTCAGGCTGTTCGCGCGCCTGATCAACAAATCCATGATCGCCGTCGTGCCCGGACCGCGCGAGCACCATTATCGCCTGCTGGAAACGACGCGCGTCTTCATGTTCGAGAAGCTGGAGGCCTCGCCCGACGCCCAATCGACGCGGCAGCGGCACGCCGATTATGTGCTTCATACGCTGCGTCAAGCTATGATCGAATGGGAAACCACCAGCGATGTCGTCTTTCTGGCGCGCTACGCTCCGATACTCGACGACCTGCGCAGCGCGCTCCAATGGGCGTTGAAGCAGGACACGGATGACGTGATCGCGCTGGCGGGAAGCTCATGGCCGCTTTGGCGGGAACTGCCCGTGCGCGCGGAAGGCCGGCGCTGGCTCAGCGCGGCGGAGACGCGCCTTCGGCCCGGGACGCCGGCAGCCCTGGAGGCGCAATTGCGGCGGGGAATGGGCGAGCTGTATTTCAACACCGCGGCTGTGAAGGCCGCACAGCAGGAGTTTGAGCGCGCCGTGGCGCTTTTCAGGTCGCTCGACGACACAGCCCAACTCGGCAGCGCGATCGCGGCTTTCGGATATGCGTCGCTGATGCTCGGAAATATCGAGGATGCGCAATCATCGATCGCCGAAGCCTTGCAACTGGTGGAGCGCACCAAACGTCCCAGGGCGCTGGCCGCAGCCTACTCGGTGAAGTTCTGCGTGGAGGCCCGTTTGCGCCTGCCGAGCGTGCGCGAAACGGGGAGCGAGGCGGTGCGGTTGTGCGAGGTGGTGGGCGCCGACCGGGCCGCCTTCGTGGTTTCGGCCAATCTGGTGGAAGCCATTCTCGAACTGGGCGACACGGATGCCGCGATTTTCAGCGGACAGGAATTGATTTCGCGCCTGCGCGACACCTATCAGACCGACATCCTCGGCTATGTTCTGGGCATCGTCGCCGCCGGATTGACGCTTCGGGACGATCTGACCGAGGCCCTGTCGGCGGCGAGAGAGGCGGTGCCCCTGTTGCGCGACGAGGGCATGCTGTTCTGGCTTTTCGATCACCTGGCGCTGCGCTCGGGTCTTGCCGGCCGCGCCAGGGACGCCGCCCTGATCGCGGGCTATGCGGACACCGTGTTTCGCGAATTCAGCCGCCCCCGCGAACCGATCGGACAGGAGGCGTCCAATCGTCTGGCCACGCTCCTGAAGGCGGAGTTATCCGATCAGGAAATCGAACAGTTCGGCCGGATGGGCGCCCAGCTTTCCGAGAGCCAGGTCATCGCCCTGGCCCTGAGCGATTGAGCATCGGCAAAAGCCTTGACGGCGCGCTCGGAAAACCGAGGCACGCTAGAATTTCGTGGCAAGCGAGATCCGCAACTCACGCGGCTCCGACGGGTGCGTATGGATGTCGTTCACGCCAGCGGCCGGTTCTCCAAGCAGTCGGGACGTATAATAGTAATCGATATCGCTTGTTCGAGCGTCGAGAAGATTGAAGACGTCGAGGCCGAGCGACCAGTTGTCGTCGATCCGGTAGCCGAAATCCGCGTAGAGCAGCGTCGTCGATTTGGAATTGATCGTTCCGTCCTGCGTAAGCGGACGGGGCCCAAAATATCTCGCCCGCAGTCCGGCCGAGCATTTCTCCAGCCAGCCGGGGATGTCGTGCACCGCGATGCCGCCGTCAAAGGTGGAGACCAGCGCTTCCGGGACATGGTCCCCGTCGGGCTCGCGATCGGTGAAGCGGGCGTGAGACCATGCGTAATCCGCGTCGATCGTCAGCCACGGCGTCGGCGTGTACCAATTGGCGAATTCGATGCCGTAGCGGCGCGTGGGGCCCGCCGGTTCGTTGGTTCCCGCGTCGCCGTCCCAGACCAATTCCGATTGCAGGTCGAGAAGCCAAAGCGAAAATTCGCTGCGCAGGTTGGGGATGACGGTGGTTCGCAGGCCCATTTCCGCGCCTGTCGAGCGCGGCAGCGCCGTCGCCGGGTTGACGCTCGCCACCACCCCGCGCGCATCGTTGCTGTGGAATCCCTGGCCGAAATCAAAATACAGTTCACTCTTCTCCCAGGGACCGAGAACGACGTTGACCTTCGGGCTGAGGACCTGCGCCTGCACATCGCCCGAGCTTCCGCCCGCGATGTTGTCGACGTTCATCCAGTAAAAATCGCCGCGCAGCCCGACGATGGTTCTCAGCCAGTCGGTCCAATGCGTTTGGTTTTCGATGTAGGGAGAGGCGCTGGTCTCCACGATGTCATTCAAGGTCGTGGTATCCAGGACCGTGCGCGCGTCGGTGTGGAACAGGCCGTTGTGGATGTCGTCGTTTCGGAGCCGCAGCCCGATGGTCGTCTCCGAATCGCGCCCCAGCAGCGTGTGATCCCAAAGCTGACTGACCGCCCCGCCGAACACGAAGCGGTTGTCCGCCTGCTCAAATTGGTCGCCATGGACCGGATCATCGAGGAAATAGGTGAAGTTCGAGAACAGGCGCAGATTGTAATATTCGCCATAGAGCGTCGCATGTGTCGCCGCGTTCGCCTGATTTTGGTGCCATTCGGCATTGATGGCATAGCGGCTGGTCTCTCCGCCATCGGTGGGGTCGATCGCGCCCCAGCGCGAAATCAAGTCCGGCGGTGGTGGAGCGCCGACCGGATCGGCCTCGCCCATGATCGCGCGGTCGGGAACCTGGTCGGTTGAATTCCAGATGTTATGGTAGCCCATGGCGGTGAAGGTCGCGCCATCGCTGTCGCCGCCAAACGTATAGCGAAGAACGCCGTCGATCTTTCGGGCGTCGTCCCCTTTGGTCCAGGGGCCGTCATTGTGTTCGAATTCGCCGGCATAGATCACATTGCCTGCGCCTAGCTGGGCGTTGTCGCCCGCCACGACGCGGCCATAGCCGAACTGGCCTCCCTCGACGCGCACGAAGCCGCTCGGAAGCTCGTCGTAATAGCGGATGTTGAAGGCCCCGGCGGATCCGAAATCGCCGACATCCGCATAGTACGGCCCCTTCTTGTAATCGACACGTTCGACCAGTTCGGGAATGAGGAAGTTGAGGTCCGCATAGCCTTGCCCATGGGCATGGGTCGGCATGTTCACCGGCACATCGTCGACGCTGACGGCGAGGTCGGTACCGTGGTCGAGGTTGAAGCCGCGCAGGAAATACTGGTTCGCCTTGCCGCTTCCCGAGTGCTGCGTGATGATCACACCGGGTATCTCCTCCACGACTTCGCCGGGGCGAAGCAGCGGCCGCAGCGCCAGATCCGCGGCACTGACGGTGCCCTGGTTGGCGGATTGGGCGATGCAGGTGAGGTCCTGGGCGCGCCCGGTCACGACAACGGTTTCGATGTCCGGCTGCGCGGTCTTTGGGCATTTGCTGTCCGTGCTCCGGCATTGCTGCGCCACGCCGGTCGCTTGAGCGTCAGCAACGGTAGACGCCGCGAAAGTCGCGGCCGCGCTCAGCACAAAGCCGCTCGCCACACGGCGCAACCGCATCGTGCCGCCCCACTCCACAATCCACCCCGCGACGCCAAAGTATGATGATAAAGAAAATTTCGCTTACCATACAAAACTGATAGAAATAATTCTGCAAGTGCCGGATCGTGAAATTCCTGAAAGACGCTCGACCCTTTTCCCGGTGAACGTGCATACTCGGTTTACGGTGCGCTCGGGATGCCGCTATTGGAGATCACATGGAACGCGTGACGATCACTGTGGATGAAGAATTGCTGTCGGAGATCGACCGTCTGATCGCCACGCGGGGCTATCCGAACCGCTCCGAAGCCATTCGCGATCTGGCCCGCAGCGGCTTGCGGCAGGCTGCCGAGGAAAGCGGCTCGGTCGGCGACTGCGTGGCGGCCCTCGTCTACGCCTACAGCCATGACGAGCGCGATCTATCCAAGCGGCTGGCGCAGACCTTTCACGACAGCCACGAATTGTCGGTCGCGGCGATGCACGTCCATCTGGATCATCGCACCTGCCTCGAAGTGAGCGTGCTGCGCGGCGCCTCGAAGGAAGTACGCCATTTGGCCGACTACGTCATCGCCGAAAAGGGCGTTCGCCACGGACGGCTCTTCGCGCTTCCCGCCGACATCAAAACCGAAAAACACGCCCATGGCGGATCTCGGCGCGACCATGCGCATGTGCATGTCCGCAATGCCGGGTGAGCCATAAGCTCTATCGTGACGCTTCACTCGGATGGCGGCGTAAGCGCTACCGGAACAACTTGAACCGGACATCCAGCTTAACGCGCGATGTCCCGAGCCTAAAAGAAACTCGGGAACGTCCGCCCCTTTTTCCGAATGGCGACCCCGGGAGGACTCGAACCACCGGCCTACGGTTTAGGAAACCGCCGCTCTATCCTGCTGAGCTACGGGGTCGCTTGGGTTTTCCAACATTAGTCGGAAACCGTTCCAACTTTTTCTGCCTTTTTGTTCCTGAGAGCAAGCCGTTTTGACTGTCCCGCCTCAGTGTAGCGGGCGTCCGGGAAGACATAGTTTTCTGCCGCTGATCGCGTTGTATGAAGGGCTATTCCGCGTAGTTCAAGGGGCGCTCATGGATAGTTTTGAAGCACCCGCGTTTGGTGGAAACGCGAGCCGCGACAAAATAATGGTGCATGTCGTGAGTGCCGGACTTCGCGGCTGGTACGCAGAGTCGATGATCGAGTTCGCACGATCCTCCGCAATCGCCGCACAAATCGACGCGCGCGAGCCAGGCTTTGAACGGAGATAACTATGAGCGCGTACACTCACACACCGAGTCATCGGATTGTGGGGAAGCGAACGCGAACTCCTCTTCGCTAATAAGGTCGAGTTCTATTCGCCAATAATCAGGGCGACAACTCAAATAATACTCCACCGGCTTTCTTACCGCCGATTTGTGCTACTCCGTACAGGTTGCCAAGAGAGTCTTCTATCAACTTTCCGATAGGCGTGCCGCCATCCTCGCAATCATTCTTTTCGCAGAAGCAATAAAGTACCTGCTCTGATGTCCCGCTCAGTTCAAATATTGTTCCGTTCCCCTTCGTTCCACCAAGGTCTGTGGTGCCAAACAAATTGCCACTTGTATCGATCATTAGCGGGTTTGGGCCGTTGCCATCTTCGCAGCGCCTGAGGGAGCAGAAGCTGTAGAGAACCGTGAGCGGAGATTTCGGGCCGCTCGGCAGCAACTTGTATGCCGCGCCGCAATACACATATCTCTTGGGACAATGACCAGTCATACCTGTTGTTCCTAGAAGCTCCCCCGCAGCGTCCATCACCAGGGGGTCTGCTGGGCTCCCTCCATCTGGGCAACTCCTCGTCCTACAAAAATGGTGAAGGACTGTTTCGGTCCAAGTTGTTCTGCCAGAGTCAGGGCTCAATTCGTACAATACTCCGTTAAAGTCGTAACCACCGCTCGTAGTTGTTCCAAACAGATTCCCCACAGAATCCACAAACACATCGCCCGACGGTGCGGCACCGTCGGTGCAGTTTTCGCCCCGGGAACAAAAGTCGTGGAGAACGGTGTAGCCCCAACTGCCACCATTTGGCATCAGCATAAACACAACGCCACGGTTGCTGTTGCCGCCTTCTGTTGTTGTGCCATAAAGCGGGGAAACGCCGTCGTAGAGGGCGCCCGATTGAGCGCCTGCATAGGTGACGTTGCTTCTCGGCAGTGAATTGTTGCTGAAATTAACAAGCGTAGTGAGCGTCCATTGTGACCGATCAATATTGGGTGTTAGTTCGAAGACAAACCCTCCGTCCTGTGATCCGCCTTCCAATGACGTGCCGTACAAATTTCCAGATGCATCTTCGATGGTGCCGTTTGTATCGACTGGGTAGACCAACTTGCGCGTCCACTTCGTGCGGTCCCCATTTGGGGTCAACGAATAAACCCCACCCGCTGCTCCGCCATACAGTGTTCCCGAAGCGTCGAGAAAGAGGCCATTTCCTATCGGAAACGTTTCCGGCGAGAAGGAGTGCAGGACCTTATATGTGTAAGCTTCGGCGGAGCCTATAGCTCCAACAATTGCCAACGTGAATACTACTGCCCTGGCGAACGTTCGACGGGTGCAGCAGCGTCTCTCCAAGAGAAAACTAAAACGCATTTTGAACCTCCCAGCGAAGGAGTAAGCTATCAGTTAACTGGTGTTCGTTCTATCGGCAATGCGCACGGGAAACCATCCCGACTTCCCCCCCGTTCGTTCTTCAGAGCAAGCCTTTTTCGCGGGCCCGACATCGGCGCGCGCCTCTCGCCGCGACGAGCCCTTTTTCCGCTGCGAAACACACCTTCTCAAAATCCAGCGACTAGGGTCTGCCCGTCCCTGCCAGCCCCTTCAGCGGCGGTTAACCATTCTGGCCCATCATTGCCGCGTCTGGATCAGCACAGCACAGCGCCGCCGACTTCAAATCGGCCCGCCCGCGCCGCCCCGATCCACGCGGATTTCGGTTCCAGGGGGAGCACATGACGATCACCGCCGACATGCTGACGGTCGAGATCTTCGCCGACGGCGCGGACAAGGCCAGCATTCTCGAACTCGCCGCGAACCCGCGCGTAAAGGGTTTCACGACCAATCCGACGCTCATGCGGCAGGCCGGCGTGACCGATTACCAGGGCTTCGCGAAGGACGTTCTGGCCATGGTCGCCGACCGGCCGATCTCATTCGAAGTCTTCTCGGACGATTTCGACGAGATGTACCTGCAGGCGTGCAAAATCTCGACCTGGGGAGCGAATGTCTACGTCAAGATTCCGGTCACGAACACCAAGGGGGAAAGCGCCATCCCGCTCATCCGCAGCCTGGTGCGCGACCGCGTGCAGATGAACGTCACCGCCCTTTTCACCGAGGCGCAGATCGAAGCAGTATCGGATGCCATGATCGATGCGCCGCCCTGCAACATCTCGGTGTTCGCGGGCCGCATCGCCGATGCCGGCGGCGATCCGCTGCCGATCATGCGGCGCGCGATCGAGATCATGCGCCCGCGCCCGCAGCAAAAACTCATCTGGGCGAGTCCGCGCGAAGTTTACAATGTCGTGCAGGCCGATATGATCGGCTGCCATATCATCACGGTGACGCGCGATCTCATCGCCAAGCTCACCTCGCTCGGCCGCGACCTGACGGAGTTCTCGCTCGACACAGTGAAGATGTTTCGCCGCGACGCGGTGAGCGCGGGTTATTCCCTTTGAGCGGACCGCCGGACGCGGCGATCACCGCACCGCCTTCCGGCGGCGGAATCTCCGTCGTCTTTCCCGTCGCGGAACGCAATGCGGACGGCGATTTTCGCGGCTTCGAAACCGTGGGCGGCGAGACGCTGATCCGCCGCTCTCTGCGTTCGTTCCAGCCCTTTCGGCAGCTGATCGACAAGGTTTTCTACGTCGTCCTCGACGAGCACGAAAAGCGCTTCGATATCGCGCGGCGCATGGCGCCGGGCATTTCGGACATCCCGTTCGAACTTGTCCTCCTGTCCTCGCCCACCGGCGGGCCTGCGGAAACCGTGGCGCGCGCCGTGGCCAAGCACGGCATTTCCGGCAGGACGATCGTCTGCGACATCGATCATCGTCTCGATCCCGCGCCCCTGTTCGGCAACATCGCCGCCGCGCCGGACGAATGTCTGGTCAGCCTGTGGCCGCTGGCCCGCGAAGACCTGAAGCGCTGGAGCGTCGCCTGTGTCGGCCGGGACGAGGCGATCGTCAACGTGGCCGAGCGGCGGCTTCCGGATGCCGCCGGAAGTTTTTCCGGCGTGATCGGCTGCTATTATTTCCCCGACATCCGCGTCGTGATGGATGTCTGCCAGGACCAGGCATTCAAGCGCTTCTGCGAATATTTCAACCGGCTTGCGTCGCACGGCGCCCCGGCGCGCGGCGTCCGGCTGGAAACGGCCGAGTTCTTCGGCGACAGGGAACGCATCCGCCTGCTCGAAAATCCGGCGGAATTCCGCGGCGCTATTTTCTGCGATATCGACGGCACGCTGATCGTCCATGAGGACAAGCCGGACTATTCGCGCCTGCCGCAATTGCTGCCCGGCAGCCGCGAAAAGCTGCGCAGCTGGATCGCCGACGGCTATTTCGTCGTGCTCTGCACCGCCCGCAGCGGGGAGGATGAGCCGCGCCTCGTCGAAATGCTGCATGAACTGAACATTCCCTATCACCGGATCGTCACCGGACTGCCCAGCGGCGTGCGTGTCCTGATCAACGACCGCAAGCCCTATGCGATGCTCGAATCGCAGGCGGCATCGATCGAGATCGCACGCAATCACGGCATCGCGGCGCTGGAGATATCGCCAGGGCGCCGGCTCACGGTGCTGCGGCGCTTCGAAGGCGGTTCCTTTGCGGAGACCCTGCTCGTCGAGGAGAACGGGAAGACGTTCGTGCGCAAGCGGGCGGCAAAGGACGGCAATCTCAGCGTCGGCCATCATCGGCTGCGCGATCAATTCCGCACCATCGAACGTTTCTCGCAGCTCGCACCGGAACTGGTGCCGGCGCTTTACGGGGAAGAGAACAATTCCCACGAATATTTCTACGACATGGAATTCCTGGACGGGTACGTCCCGGTCGCGGAATGCGCCGACGAGATGCGCGCGGCGGCGCTGGACCGTCTCTTCGACCGGTTCGGCGCCCGCATCTATTGCCACAGAAGCACCGATCGCGGCGCGGCGGAGGATTGGCTCCTGCGCCACCTCGATAGCAAGATTCATCCGAAGATCGCGGCGCTCGCGGTGCATGATCGTCTGCGCCCGCTTCTCGCCGGCGAAGGCGTCGAGATCGACGGCGTGTTCCACCCAAGCCTTGAAAAGCTGCTCGCGCGGATCGTCGAGAACGACGTGCTGGCGAAGTTCGCGCCGCAATTCCTGACGCTGGTGCATGGCGATCTAACGTTCCAGAACATCATGACCCGCGCGGACGGCGACACCAGGGTCATCGACATGGAAGCCCAGGACAGCCTGGAAGCCATCGAGCTCGACCTGGGGAAGATTTTTCAGTCGACCCACAATCAATACGAAAAATGGTGGCGTTCTTGCACGTCCCTGTGCGGGAGCGCATCGCCCACCAGCCTTCGGCTGAATTTCCATCCCGCATCCCCAGACAGCATGTTGCTCGATGCCCTGCGCCGGCGCTGGGGCAAAATTCTCGGCTGCTCCGCGGACGCCGTCGACATCAAGGGCGGTTTCTATCTCGGCCTGCATCTGGTGCGGATGGTGCCGTTCCGCATGAAGATGAGCATGGACCACGCCCTTTATGCGCTGGCGACGGCGCTCCGGTCGCTCAACGCCGCGATCGAGCAGGCCGCGCCGCGGGTCGCCCGGCGCAGCGCGCGGCGAATGCGCGTCGCCGCCTGAGGATCGCGCCGGTGCAGGAGATATCCCTGATATTCCCGATGGCCGGCCAGGGCGCGCGCTTCGGCTATCGCTTCAAGCCGTTCCTGGAGGTGCGGGAAATGTCCTTCATCGAAGCGGCGTTCCTGCCGTTCCGCCCATGGCTTTCGCGGATCGCCCAGGTCTATTTCGTTTTCACGCGCGAGCAGGACACGACTCATCAGGTAAGCGCGCGCCTTGATGAAATGTTTGCGGACGTGCCTTTCGAAGCCGTCATTCTGGATCGCGCGACGGAAGGCCCGGCGGTGACGCTTGGCCGCTGTCTCGAATCGGAAAATATTTCGGGTCCGATCATGGCCTGCGACTGCGACCACGCCCTGACGGTCGACGGCCTCATGCGCGCGGCGGAGAATCCCGACATCGAATGCGCCCTGCCGACATGGGACCTCGACGGCGAATCCCTCGCCTCGTGGAGCGTCGCCGCCATAGGCGGCGACGGGCGCATCGCGGCGGTCTCGGAAAAGGCGCTTCCGGCGCATGGCGGATGCTGCCGCGGCATCATCGGCTGCTATTATTTCGCGGACGCCGCACGCGTCCGCCGGCTCATCGCCGAGACACACGCGATCCATCTTTCCGACGTCGTCGCCCGCTATCTCGAAGAGCACCGCGATGTCCGTTCGGTTCCGGTTCGCGAAGCCTATTTCTTCGGCGATCCGGCACGCCTGGCGCGCGTAGCGTCGCTGGGACTCTGACGGACCGGGAAAGGCGCGAGACATGACCAGACCGGTTACCGCGATCGTCACGGGCTTCACCAGAAGCCCGGACCTTCCCGGCCTGAGCCTCGCCCCGTTGCAGGCGCTGAAGCGCAAGGGCGTCATCCAGCGCATCGTCGCGGTGACCTGGGACAAGGCGGAGATCGACAGGTTCGTGATGCCGCTGGCCGCTATGGACGACGTAGAACTGGTCCGCGTGCCGGAGCCGCAGGTCGCGGGCGGGCGCTATCAGACGGGCGTCGTCTACCAGATCCGTAATCTGGAGGAGGCGCTTCGGCGGGTGCCGGAGCGCGATGCACTGATCGTGAAAATCCGGCCCGAATTCATCATCGATGAGGCCCTCCTGCAGGACAAGATCGTCAATTTCGAACGCCATTGCGCGCCGTCGAAGCTGGCCAGGCGGTTCGGCGTGACGATGCCGCCATCGCCCTTCGCGATGAAAATCTGGATACCGTGGGCGGACGCCAGCCAGCCTTTCTTCTATGAAGATGCGGCCTTCATCGGCCTCAAGCGCGATATCCAGATGCTCGCGAGCCGCGAGGCGGAGGATCGTCTGGACGTCCTTGCGGACAAGAACTGCGGATGGTTCGCGCATGTCGTGCGTTTTGCCGTCCCGTTCCTTCGCACCTATCCGATATTCGAACGGTATATGCACGACTTCCGCTATTTCCCGAACAGCACGCATTATCGCGTCGCGCTTTTGCCGGGACTGATGAACGATGGGTTCTTCTGGCACCTGCTGATCGCCCATGCCTGGATTCTGGCAACGTCCTTCCATGTCGATTGCGGCGAGCCCGGACAGATCCGCTTCTACACCAACATCTCAAACCCGAATGCCGACTGGAACTCGCTTGCGTCGCTCATGGTCAATCCGCCCTACAACGATGTCGCGCTCTGGCGCGACGGCCAGAAGCCCGGCGGTCTGACGCCCTGCACGGCGCGCACCTATGGCAGGCTGGTCGACGACAGCTGGCAGCACGCGCTGTTCACAACGCCGGTGCTGCGCGATCTGACGCCGGACCGTCTGCGCGCCGTCCTGCGCAACGTGGCGCTGTACCGGCGCGGGCTTCTGGCCGAGGCCGAGGACGGCTTCTACCGCCGCCTGTCGGCCCTCTATCGCCAGCACTGGGAACAGCGCGCCGCCTGAGCAGAAGCTCGCCCCGGGGGCGCCGTGCGCCTCCGATCGCGCTATTCCGCTTGTCCGGCACCGTCCCATCCGCCGCCAAGCGCCTGATACAGGGTGACGAGGGCATTCAGCCGGTCAGCGCGGGTCTGCACGAGCGCGAGTTCGGAGGCGAGAAGGCCCCGCTCGGCGTCGAGCTGGTCGAGATAGGGCGAATAGCCGGAGCGATAACGGCTGGTGGCAAGTTTCAGCGCACGCGACAGCACGTCGCGCTGGGCCGCGATCGACGCTTCCTGTTCGTTCAGGCGGCGGATCGCGGCCATCGCATCCTCGACTTCGCGAAAGGCATTGAGCGCGGTCTTGCGATAGGCGAACGCCGCCTGGTTGCGTCGCGCCGCTACGGTCTCCTGCTGCGCGTCGAGGCGACCGGCATCGAAGAGCGGCGCGAGGATGCCGCCGCCGAGCGAGAAGATCTCCACCGGACTCGAAATCAGCGTCGAGCCTACAAGCCCGCCATCGGCGGAGATCCGCACATCGGGCAGGAACGCCGCGCGCGCCGAATCGAGCGCGTGGTCGGCGGCGACAAGCTGTTCCTCCGCCGCTATGATATCGGGCCGGCGGCGCATCAGCACGCCGGGCAGCGCTGCGGGCACCGAGGGCAGCGAGATGTTTTCAAGCGCGATGCCGCGCGCGATGGCGCGCGGATTTTCGCCCAGCAGGACGCTCAGCCCGTCTTCCTGTCGCGCGATGGCGAGTTGGGCCGCGGGAATTTGCTGCTCGGCGG
Source organism: Alphaproteobacteria bacterium (assembly GCA_015654705.1). Lineage (GTDB taxonomy): Bacteria > Pseudomonadota > Alphaproteobacteria > Micropepsales > Micropepsaceae > Rhizomicrobium. The sequence goes on from JAATGL010000190.1 coordinate 43,779, forward strand.
TGCGGTAATCGGCCTCGGCCTGGGCCAGATCGAGCTGCGAGGCATAGCCGGCCTCGGCGCGGCGGCGCGCGATCCGGAACGAATCCGCCCGCGCGGCAAGCGTCCGATGCAGCACGTCCAGACGCGCATCCAGCGCCCGCAGCGTGATGTAGCCGCTCGCCGCCGACGCGGCCACGGCCAGGCGCACATTGTCCCGCGCCGCCTCGCCCGACAGCAGCTGCGCGCGCGCCGCTTCGCTCGCTTCGGACAGAAGGCCGAACAGGTCGAGATCGTAGGCGATGGAGACTTCGGCCTGGCCCGCCGTCTGGTTCTCGGGGATGCCAAAGCCGGGATTGACGTCGCGCTGGCGCCCGCCCTCGGCCGCGCCCGTCACGTCGGGCCAGCGCTGCGCCTGCGCCGAATGGAACTGGCCGCGCGCCTCGGCGACACGTTCGGCGGCGATCGCGATGTCGACATTGTCGGCGAGCGCGGTCTCCACCACGCGGGCCAGTTCGGGATCGCCGAACGACCGCCACCAGGCCGCGCCGACCTCGCCCTGCGCCGCACCGGGGTCGTTGCGCCAGGCGTCCGGCGGCACGATCGCGGCCTGCGGCGGTATTTCGGGTCGCGGACCCATGCAGCCCGCCAGCGCGACAAGGACGAGGATCGCAAAGACACGCGTCATGGGCCGCCGCTTGTATCGATGCGCGTTTCCACCGACATGCCGGGCCTGAGACGCGCCGCGCCGGGCTGGTTCGGATCGAGCGCGATGCGCACGCCGATGCGCTGCGGCACCTTCACGAAATTGCCCGTCGCGTTGTCGGGCTTCAGCACCGAGAATTCCGAGCCCGCCGCCGGCGACAGCCGCTCCACATGGCCGTGGAAGCGCATGAAGTCCAGCGCATCGACGCGGAACGTCGCCGGCTCGCCCGGCGCCATATGCGCGGTCTGGTCTTCCTTGTAATTGGCGATCACCCAGCGATCGGGCGGCACCAGCGAGAACAGTTGCGTGCCGTTGGTGACATACTGGCCGAGCCGCACGCCCACCTCGCCCAACTGGCCGGCTTCGGGCGCGCGGATGATGGTGTGCTCCAGGTCGATCTGCGCCAACCGTGCCTGGGCGCGCGCGGCGTCGGCCTGCGCCTTCAATCCGGCCCGTCCGACATCGACGGTGCGGATGTCCTGAACCGCAATCTGGCCGCCGGCCTGCGCCTGGGCAAGCGCGGCGAGGGTCTGGTCGCGCTCGCGCACCGAGACTGAACCGTCGCGCACCAGATCGTTGACGCGCGCCATGTCGGCCCGGGCGTGCAGAAGCTGGGCCTGTGCATTGGCGAGCGCAGCGGTGCGCGAGGCGCGCGCCTGGTCGCTGTTGGCCAGTGCGGCGATGGCGGCGGCGAGCGAAGCCTGCGCCTGTGCCAGACGGGCGCGATAGATGCTGTCGTCGATCTGGACCAGCACTTGCCCGGCACGCACTTGGTCGTAGTCATGCACCGGCACGGCGACGACATAGCCGCTGACCTGCGGCGCGATCACGGTCGTGCGGCCGCGCACATAGGCGTTGTCCGTCACCTCGATGCCGCCGCCGAAGGGCGGCAGGCCCCAGGCCCACAGGATCGCGAGCACCGCGATGACGGCGAGCAGCACGATCGCCACCGTGGTGCGCGGGTAGCGCAGCGGCGGATGCCAGACCGGCGCGGGCGGTGGTGGCGGCGGCAGCTGCGGTGCGATTACAGGGGTTTCGGTCTGTCCGGTCGCGCTCATGCCGCCGCCAGCGCCTCGCGCCGCCTGCGTCCTGCCGTCGTCATGATCAGATATCCCAGATAGAGCGCCGTCGCGAGCGAGAGCCAGGCGACAAGCCGGAAAATGTCGTTGAAGGCAAGCGTGTTGGCCTCGTTCGCCATGGCGCGGCCGAGCAGGCCGGCCCCCTGGGCGCCCCGCAGCACCGGATCGCCCAGCACGCCGGAAAGCACCACGACGCCGCTCTGGATGCGTCCCGCCACCTGCGGATCAGCGGCGATGAGCTGCTCGGCCAGCGATGCGGCATGCGCCTTGGCCGCCATGACCTGTGCCGTGCCGAGGATCGCCGAGCCGGCGAGGCCGCCGATGTTCTGTGTCATGCTGAACACCACGATGAGGCTCACCAGGTGCGTGGGGCCTCTGTGCAGCATCTGTATGAATCCATAGGCGAGCGTCGGGCCGATGAAAAGCGTGGTGCCGAACGCGATCAGCGATTGGCTCAGGTAAAGCTGCTCGGGCCGCGTGATGCTGGTCGAATGGCTGTCGAGCCAGGCGCCGAGCGCGATAATCAGCGCCGCGACCAGCACCTGGAACGGCAGGCGCCGTTCCGACAGCGTCGCGCAGGCGACGGCCGCGCCGGCCACCATCGCCAGCAGGACATAGAGGAACAACGAATGGAGCTGGTCGTTGGTGAGGCCGCCGGAGGTGAGGAAGCCGACGGAGCCATAGGTCTGCTCGGCAAGCGCCAGACGGACCAGCAGCGCCACGGCGATGAAGCGCACAATGTCGCGGCTCCCGATCCAGGTCGTCTGAAGCAGCGGGCGCACGCGATTGTGTTCGATGGCAATCGCGATGGCGACCAGAGGCACGGCAACGGCCAGCGCCCAGCCGAGCCAGGGCCGGTCGGTCCACCACAGGAGCCGCCCCTCCCCCAGCACGATGCAGATCAGCAGGAACGCCGGGACCATCAGGCCGATGGTGACGAAATCCAGCGGCTCGAACGCCTTGCCGCGCTCGCTGGGCGGCAGCGGCACGGCCAGGATGGTCGCGGCGATCGTCAGTGCCACGCCGAGCTCGATCAGCGACAGGCCGTGCCAGTTGTCGGTCGCCAGCACGTCGAGCGGAACGAGCCGCGCCAGCGGCGTGCCGAGCTGGGTGAGGCTGATGCCGATGACCAGCGCCAGCGGCCGAAGCGGCACCGGCATGATCTGCATCAGGTAGTAGATGGTCAACGTGGTCAGCCCCGCCGCCGTCACGCCGCAGGCTGCGCGCACGACGATGGCGGCCGTAAAGCTGGGCGCCACAAGCTGGACGAGGGCCGCGAGCGCATAGGCGCCGAGCAGCGCCAGCGTCACCTCCGGAATGCCGAACTGCGCGCGGGCGCGCACTAGCGTGAGATTGGCCGTCGCGTTCATCGCGACATAGATCGCGGGCAGCACGCTCACCTGGGCCAGCGTCAGGCCGAGCGAACCCGCCAGATTGCCGGCGTTCACGTTGATCAGCGCATTGGTGAAGGTGGCGGAGCAGCCGATCAGGACGCCCACGCAGGCATAGGCGATGCGGCGATTGAGCGAATGGGCCGGTGCAAAAGGCGACCCCGGAAACATCGGCCGCTCGTTCGGCGCGAAATGGTAGTCCGTGTCGACCGCGCTCACGCCTGCCCCAAAGCCTTGGATCGTGAGGCAATTTTGCACGGCTTCGCCCAGACGGACAAGGACGGCGCGGAGGCCTCTCCGGCCTTCGCCGGCGTCACACCATCGTCCGGACCGACCTCGACGGCAGGCTGATTATTCCGGCGCGGGGAAGGCGCCTTCGACCGCGATCTCGCTCAACGGCAGCCTTCCGCTCGGCGCCTCGCGCGCCGCCAGCGCCTCGTCGAGCAGGGTTTTCTCTCCGCGGCGGCCGATGGCGATGGCGGCTTCGGCACGAAAGTTCGATCCGACGTTCAATTCGCTGAGCGCGCGCTCATGATCGAAGCCGAGCATGGCATGCGCGTGCCAGCCGAGCAGTGTCGCCTGGAGCGCCACATTGGCCCATGCCGCGCCCGCATCGAAGGAATGGCTGCGGGACGGTGCGTCCTCGTCCTTGCCCGGCGCGCGAAACGTCGTTTTCGAGAACACGAAGATCAGCGTCGCCGCCTTGCGGCACCACACCTGATTGAACGGCGCCAGCAATCCGAGGAGCCGCTCCCAGGACGGCGTGCCGCGGCGCGCATAGACGAAGCGCCAGGGTTGCGCGTTGTAGGATGACGGCGCCCAGCGCCCGGCCTCCAGGATCGTCGCCAGGGTTGCTTCGGGAATCGCCTCGGCGGTAAAGGCGCGCGGCGACCAGCGCTCCAGGAAGACCGCATGGACGGGGTGATGGGCCTCGCGACCGTGCGCGTTCGTTTGTTTGTCGGGCATGACCGGCACTTTGCGGCCGCAAGCAAACAAAACAAATGAAATATTCTCGATCCGGACATGAGAATTACTGGTTGGTGCAAGGCGCAACGATCCCCGACGCTGCACCATCGAAAATATATTGGAGGGCAAACCATGAGTCAGACAAAAGAATCCGTCCGAGGCCTCCTGGCAGAGCTTCACGCCGAGCGTGTGGCGACGTGGCGGCCGGAAGATCTGCAGGTCAATATCGATCAACGGAAATTGCTGGAAGACATCGCCGATCGGGATGAGTTCGTGAAGGCCGGCGACGTGGTTGCGCCCTTCGTCCTGCCCGAGGTGGACGGCGGCGTCGTCGATCTCGCCAAAGTCCTCAAGCGCGGACCGGCGGTGTTGATCTTCTTCCGCTTCGCCGGATGCCCCGCCTGCAACATCGCGCTGCCCTATTATCAGCGCAATCTCTATCCGGCCCTTCGCGATCTCGGCGCGACGCTGGTTGCGGTCAGCCCCCAGCGCGGCGACCGTCTGGTCGAGATCAAGCGGCGCCACGATCTTTCGTTCCTTGTGGCGACGGACACCGACAACGCGCTCGGCCGCAAATTCGGCATCCTCTACAGTTTCGACGAGCCGTCCCGCCAGGCCGCGCTGAAGAAGGGCGCGCATATCGGCGAGACCACCGGCACGGGCACCTGGGAGCTTCCGATGCCGGCGGTGATCGTAATCGGCACGGATCGCGTCGTGCAATTCGCTGATGTCAGCCCCGACTGGCTGGTCCGCACCGAAGCCGACCCGGTCATCGAGGCCGTCAGGCACCTTGCTCCCGTTTCGGCCGAATAGCTGGATGGACAAAACCTCGATCGCATTGGAAGCGGATGTGCTGGTGGTCGGCGGCGGATTGGCCGGCACCTGGGCTGCGGTGGCCGCAGCGCGCGCCGGCGCATCCGTCGTTCTGGCGGACAAGGGTTATTGCGGCACCAGCGGCGTGACCGCCAGCGCGGGGCCGGGACATTGGTGGGTGCCACCCGATCCGCAACTGCGCGCCGAGGCTATCCGCAGCCGCAACGCGCGCGCCTTCGGCCTAGCCGATACGGGGTGGATGGCGCGCGTCCTGGAAAAGACCTGGCAGAGCATTCCCAGGCTGCGCAGCTATTACCGGTTTTCGCCCGATGAGACGGGCGCGCCGCGCTACCGTGCGCTGCGCGGCCCGGAATATATGCGCGCGATGCGGCGCTACGCCGAAGATTGCGGCGTGCAGATCCTCGACCAGAGCCCGGCGCTGGAACTGCTGCTGCATCTCGACGGCTCCGTCGCCGGCGCCGCGGGGATTTCGCGTGCTTCTGCCGATGCCTGGACCGTGCGGTCCGGCGCGGTCGTGCTGGCGACCGGGGGATGCGCGTTCATGTCCCATCTTCTGGGATCGCGCACCAATACCGGCGACGGCTATCTGATGGCCGCCGAAGCCGGAGCCCGCCTCTCCGGCATGGAGTTTACGAGCTACTACACGGTGGCGCCCGCCTGGTCGACGATGACGCGGGCGATGTCGTTCGCCTTCGCGCGCTATTTCGACGCCGCCGGCCACGAGCTGCCCATACCCCCCGGCCCCGATGTCACTCCTGCGGTCGCGGCCGAGCTCCTCAAGGGACCGGTGTTCGCCAATCTCGCGCGGATGCCGAAAGACATTCGCGCCCGCCTGCCGCAGATCTCGCCGAATTTCCTTCTGGCGTTCTCGCGCGCGGGCGTCGACCCGTTCGACCAGAATTTCGAGATCACGCTGCGGGCCGAGGGGACAGTGCGCGGCATCGGCGGGCTGCGCATTGCCGACGAGGAGTGCCGCACCGATGTGGCCGGGCTGTTCGCCGCCGGCGACGCGGCGACGCGCGAACTCATCGCCGGCGCGACCTCGGGCGGCGGCGCGCAGAACTCGGCCTGGGCGGTGTCTTCTGGACAATGGGTGGGCGAAGGCGCGGCGCGGCTTGCACGCACCAGCGGCCGCCGCGCAGGCGAATTCGCCGCCGCCATCGGCGAGGCCGGCCTGCGCCCACCTCCGGGTTCAACGCTCTGGTCGCGCGAGGCCATCGACGAGATCGTTTCCGTCGTCCGCGATGAAATGCATCCCTACGAGAAGAACATCTTCCGCAGCCGGGAAAAGCTGCAGCGCTCGCTCGACCGGCTGGACGAGACGTGGCGGTCCGTCCGGACAAGTCTGCGCGGCTCCGATGTGCTGAAGGCCCGCGAGGCCGCCGCGCTCGTGGCCAGCGGCCGCTGGAGCTATCGTGCGGCGCTGGCGCGGACGGAAAGCCGCGGCATGCATCTGCGCACCGATCATCCCTCGGCGGATGCGCGGCTTCAGCATCGCCTGACGGTCGGCGGGCTTGACCGCGTCACGGTGAGAACGGATCCCGCGAACGCACTGGCGCAGGTGGCCTGACATGATCGAGCTGGTCATCGCGGAGCGCTGCGTCGAATGCAACCTCTGCGTAAAGGTCTGCCCGACCGACGTCTTCGATTCCGTTCCGGGCGGACCGCCCGTGATCGCACGGCAGCAGGATTGCCAGACCTGCTTCATGTGCGAGCTTTATTGCGATGCCGACGCGCTTTATGTGGCGCCCGATTGCAATCGCCCCACGCCGGTCGACGAAAAGGCGCTGCTGGCCTCCGGCCTGCTCGGCCGCTACCGCCGCGATTCCGGCTGGGCCGAGTGGTCCGGCGATCCGCGCTACACCAACGAGCACTGGCGCATGGAACATGTCTTCGCTGTCGCGCGGGCGGTCGGCGAGACCACAAGCAAGGAAACCGTGCCGTGACCGGTCCAAAATATCGAAGTGGCGTTTGCTTTCGCTTCGTTATACAATATTACGTCGATATACATTATTGACTATTCCATGACCGATGCGCTGATCCCGAACCAAGGAAACATGCTGCGGAAATTTGCGCATTCCGCGGGACGTGCCGTCACGCCGATCCTGATCCTCGTCGCCTGGCAGATCGCTTCCGCCACCGGCCTCGTCCCCGAACGGACCCTGGCTTCGCCCCTGCATGTCATCGGCACGTTCTGGACCCTGATCGCCGACGGCGAATTGCAGGACAACCTTCTGGTTTCGCTGCGCCGGGCGATGGAAGGTCTGGCGATCGGCGTCAGCTTCGGAACCGTGTTCGCGCTGATCTCGGGCCTGTCGCGCAGCGGCGAAGCCGCCGTTGACGCGCCACTTCAGATCCTGCGGGCGATTCCCTTTCTCGCGCTCGTGCCGCTGTTCATCCTGTGGTTCGGCATCGGCGAGACGCCCAAGATCGCGCTGGTGGCGCTGGGCACGATCTATCCGGTCTATCTCAATCTCTATGCCGGCATTCGCGGCATCGACAAGAAACTGCTGGAGGCCGGGGCCTGTTTCGGGCTCAATCATTGGCAGATCCTGCGCCACATCGTCCTGCCAGGCGCGCTGCCGTCCTTTCTCGTCGGGCTTCGCTACGCGGTGGGCATCAGCTGGCTCAGCCTCGTGGTCGCCGAACAGATCAATGCTTCGAGCGGCATCGGCTATCTCATCATGTCGGCGCGGGACTTCATGCGCACGGACATCATCGTCGTCGGTCTCATCGTATACGGATTGCTCGGCCTTTTGACCGACATCCTGATCAGGACGCTCGAACACCGGGCGCTCGCGTGGCGTCCTTCCATCCTGAAAGGTTGACCATGAAGACCAACCCGCGTTCCGCCCCCGATGTTTCCGTCCGCGGCCTCACGCGCCGCTTCGGAGCGAATACGGTTCTGCGCGGCCTCGATCTCGATATCGAGAGCGGGGAATTCGTGGCACTGTTGGGCCGCAGCGGCTCCGGCAAGACGACGTTCCTGCGCACGCTGGCGGGCCTCGATGCGGTGACGCAGGGCGAGGTGCGCCTGCCCGCCAACCGCGCGGTGGTGTTTCAGGAACCGCGCCTGATGCCCTGGAAGAAGGTCTGGCAGAACGTGACCCTGGGGCTGACCGGAGCCGATGCACGCGGACGCGCCGTCGCGGCGCTGAAGGAAGTGGGCCTCGACCATCGCCTGGACGCGTGGCCCGCCACCTTGTCGGGCGGCGAGGCGCAGCGCGTTGCGCTGGCGCGCGCGTTGGTGCGCGAGCCCCAGCTTCTGCTGCTGGACGAGCCCTTTGCGGCATTGGACGCGCTGACGCGCATCCGGATGCACGAACTGGTGGCGGCGCTGTGGACGGTGCACAAACCCTCCGTCCTTCTGGTGACGCATGACGTGGACGAAGCCCTGCTGCTGGCCGACCGCGCCCTGGTTCTGGAGGACGGCCGTATCCGGACCGAACTGAAGATCACGCAACCCCATCCCCGCGCGCGCGCCATGATCGGCTTCTCGCTGATGCGCGCGGATCTGCTGTCTGCGCTGGGCGTCGACGTCGACGGTCCCGCGGGCATTGCGAAGCCCGCGGACACAGTCGCGTGCCGCGTGCCGGACGACGCCAAGCCCCGGCGCACCGCGCCCGTTCTACGGTCCGTCTGACGGACGCGGCCTACGGCACATAGGCGTCGTTGAACGAACGGTCGAAGGCGAAGGCGACGTTCGGGACGTCGACGACGGCACCCGCCGCGCGATATACGGATGCCGCCTGCCCCAGCGCGGCGACCACCGCATCGTCGATCAGAACCGGCGCGTAATTCTGCCGGCGCAGCGCGAACCGCGCGACGTCCAGCGGCAGGCCCGTCTCCTTGGTCCAGGCGATCGCATAGGCGTCCTGATGCAGCATGGCCCAGCGACGCGCCTTGGCCAGCCTTTTGAGAAAGTCGTCGAGGATCGCGCGCTTGGTCGCGATCGCGCCATTGTTCGCGGCCTGATAGCCGTAGCCGGGAAGCAGCGTCTGGCCGTTGGCGATGACGCGCGCGCCGTTCTGGACCTGCGCCAGCGCGACATAGGGATCCCAGGTCGACCACGCATCGACCGATCCGCTTTCCATGGCGGCCTTGGCGCTGCCCGGATCGAGAAAGGCGATGTTCACGTCGCGCGGCGTCAGCTTGGCCTGGGCCAGCGCTTTCAGAAGGAGATAATGCCCGATCTAACCGCGCGTCGTGCCGATCGTGTGGCCTCTGAGGTCGGCGGCGTTGTGTATGGCGGAGTTCTTCGGCACGACGATGGCGACGCTGTCCCCCACCTTGCTGTGATAGACGGCGACAACCTTGATCGGCGAACGCGCCGCATAGGCGAAGAGGAACGGGCCGTCGCCCACGCCGCCGGTATCGATCGCGCCGGCGTTTAGCGCCTCGAGCAGCGCCTGCGCCGAGGCAAAGATGTCCCATTCGATGTGGTAAGGCAGGTTGTCGAGCGCGCCGGCGGCGGTCATCAGCGCGCGCTCCGCGCCCTTCTGGTCGCCGACCTTGAGGACGGCGCCGTCGCGCGGCGCCGCGACGGCCGGCGAAACCGCCACGCCGCACAACAGCCACACCGCAACAAACGCCCAACGCAACCCAGTTTCACGACGCATGCCCGCCTCCATTCATTCACCGTAGCCAGTATAACCTGTTACTATATTAAATCGATAGGATATATTGTATATAACGTCTTCACCGCGTGGAGATTTGAAAAGGCACAAACGACTCATGGCGACCAATCTGCCGATGGAATTGCTCAGGAGCTTTGCCGCGATCGTCGATACGGGTTCGATGGCGAAGGCGACCGAGCGCATCTTCGTCACCCAGTCGGCGCTCAGCCTGCAGATCAAGCGGCTTGAGGAGCTGCTGCAGCGGCCGCTGTTTCTGCGCGAAGGCGCGCGCCGTCTTGTCCTTACGCCGGCCGGCCAGGAATTGATGACCTACGCCAAGCGCATCCTGGTCCTGAACGACCAGGCGGTGGTGGCGCTGCGCGGCGACGCGGTCCACGGCCCGGTGCGCGTCGGCATGGTGCAGGATTTCGCCGAGGTGCTGCTGACCGGCGTGTTGCGCCAGTTCTCGCAATTGCACCACGAGGCGCAGCTCGAAGTCCGCGCCACCGGAACCTCCGAATTGCTGGAACATCTGAAGGAGGGGCTGCTGGACGTCGTCTTGTGTGTCGCGCCGCTGGACGATCCCGGCGTGGTGCGCCGCGCCGACACGCTGTGGATCGGCCAGCCCGATCTGGCGAATGAGGCGGTGCTGCCGCTGGCCGTGCTGACCGAACCCTGCGCCTTCCGCAGCATCGCGCTGCGCACGCTGGAGAAAGCGGGCATCGCCTATCGCGTCGTGGTGCAGACGCCGCATCTGACCGGGCTGCGCGCGGCTGTTGCGGGCGGGCTGGGAATCACCTGCCGCACGGCGCTGTTCGCGAGCGGCGCCGGCACCTCCTGGATCGAACATTCGCGACTGCCTGCGCTGCCCCAGATCGCCTACGCCCTGCGGGCGCACAATCTGGAGAACATCGCCGTCGCACGTCTCAGCGAACTGATCCGGCAGGCCGTTGTCGACCTGCCCTAGATCCGTGCCCTAGACGGCGCGCGCGGTCGGCTGCTTCTCGCGCGCGGCAACGAGCTCGCGCACCAGCGGGATCAGGTTGCGACCATAATCCAGCGAATCCTCGTAGGGATCGAAGCCGCGGATCAGGAAGGTGGTGACGCCGAGGTCGTAATATTCGAGCAGCGCGTCCGCCACCTGCTGCGGCGTGCCCACCAGCGAGGTCGAATTGCCCTGCGCCCCCGTGACGGCGGCGACGCCCGTCCACAGACGCTGATCGAGACGGCTGCCCTGCGATGCCGCCGCGAGCAGGCGGCGCGAGCCTTCGTTCGGCGGACGGTGATCGCTGATCGGCAATCCCTGCGCCGTCCTGATTTCCTTCACCCGCGTCAGGATGCTTTCGGCGCGCGCCCAGGCCGCTTCCTCCGTCCCGGCGAGGATCGGCCGCAGCGACAGGCTGAAGCGCAGTTCGCGGCCGTGCTTGGCGGCGGCGGCGCGCAGGCGCGCGATCGTCTCGCGCACCTGGGCCTGGGTTTCGCCCCACAGCGCATAGATGTCGGCGTGTTTGCCGGCGACCGGAATAGCGGCCTCCGACGAACCGCCGAAATAGACCGGGATGCGCGGCGGACGCACGCTCTTCACCGAGGAGAAGGCGCGCTCCACATTGTAGTATTTTCCGTGATAGTCGAACGGCTTGTCGCTGGTCCATTCCAGCTTCATGATGTCGAGATATTCGTCGGTGCGGGCGTAGCGCTCGTCCTTGGTCGTGTTGTCGCCGTCGCGCCGCATCTCGGCATCGTCGCCGCCGGTGATGATGTGCACGGCGGCGCGGCCGCCGCTGATCTGGTCGAGCGTCGCGAATTGCCGCGCGGCGATGGTGGGCGCGTTGAACCCCGGACGATGCGCGATCATCAGACCCAGCCGCGACGTCACCGAGGCCGCATAGGCGCCGATCAGGATGCTTTCGGGCGAGGCCGACCCGAAGGCGACCAGCACGCGATCGAAATCGCCGGATTCATGCGCGCGGGCAAGTTTGGCGACATAGTCGAGATCGATGGTGGGACCCGATGGCGGCCGCGTCTCCGACACGTCCTGCGAGTGCACAATTCCGATGAATTCGACGCCCATGGCGAACCTCAATCTCTATAATCCCGTTAGAGATTAGGAGGCTGAAGCCGCAGCGGGAAATTCAATCTCGAAATGCTGCCCATGAGTATTGCTACAAGCGGTCAGATGACCTTGAAGCCATGGGTTTGATCCCGCTCGAGCTGTGCGACGAGCCCGTATTCCCAGTCCAGATAGGCCTGCATCGCGTCGGTGGGATTGTCGGTGCCTTCATAGGGGCGGCGATAGCGGTCGATCGCCGGCGAGGCGAAATGCGTGGGCTCCCGCTCCAGCGCGAAGCCGGCGCGCGACCAGGCGCGGTTTCCGCCTTCCAGCACCCGCGCGCTGATCGCCAGCGCCTGCAGGTCGGCGGCCGCATAGCGCGCGAGCACATCGTCCTCGGAGGTGAGAACGGTGATTTCCCGCCGCGGGGCGATTTCGAAGGCGCCGAACAGCACCGAGCGAAGCGCGAACCAGGCGCCCGGGATGTGGCCCCTGGCATAAGCGGCGCTGGGCGAAAGATCGAAGACCGTGACGCGGCCTTCGTCCTGGAGCGGCTTCAGCTCCGCCGCGGTGAGCGTGGGCACAAACGGAAAAGGCGGGCGCCGCGGGCGCCAGGGACCGGTCTCCAGGCTCGCCGCGCGAAGATCCGTATCGAGCACGCTGACATCCCAGTTCATCTGGGCCAGCCAGGACGCCGTCATGTTCGCCCGCACCGCCGTATCGTCGGACAGCACGATCCGCGCGCCGCGCACCGGCGCGAAGACATCGGTCTCCTGCACCAATTGGCCGCCGGGGGCCGAGCGGAAGCCGGGAAGATGCCCCGCCTCATATTCCTCCGGCGTGCGGACATCGAAACGATAGGTCGTGCGGCCGTTCTCGTAGAGAAGGGACGACAATTGATCGATGGTGACGCGCTTGACGCCGGCCCGATCGGCAAGCGCCCTGGCGCGCGCCGATGTGTCCGAATCCGCCTCGGCGTCGTCGGGAAACCGCCGCGACTGGCCATGTTCCAGCGTCTGGCCGGCCAGGCTCCAGCCGATCGTCCCGTTGCGCAGGGCGAACACCTTGTTGGCGATGCCCGCATTGATCAGTGATTGCGTGCCGATCAGGCTGCGCGTGCGGCCGGCGCAATTCACGATCACGGTCGTGTCCTTGCCGGCGACGAGGCGGCCGGCGCGATAGACCAGCTCGCCGCCCGGAACGCTGATCCCGCCCGGAATGCTCATGGTCTGGTATTCGTCGAAGCGGCGCGCATCGAGAACGACGATATCCTCGCGGGCATCGAGCAGCGCATTGACCTCCGCGGCGGAGAGCGAGGGGGTATGTCGCTGCGCCTCGACGAGTTCGCCGAAGGCCTTGCTGGGCGTGTTGACGTCGCGGAAAATCTCGCCGCCGTCGCGGCGCCATCCCGCAAGGCCGCCTTCCAAAGCCGCCACATTGGTGTAGCCCAGCGCGGCGAATTTCGCGAAGGCCGGCGCCACGAAACCTTCGCCGTCATCGTAAAGAACGATCGGCACGGTCTTGCGCGGGAGCCGGTCCAAGACCTGCAGTTCGATCTGGCCGAGCGGCAGCGACGCGGCGAACAGCGGGTGGTGTTCCGCGAAAACGCCCTCCTCGCGCAGATCGATCAGCGCGATTTCGCGGTTGGCCGACAGGCGCTCGCGGACCGCCGCAGTCGTCTCAAGCGGAATGCGCATCAACCGCTCGCAAGCTCGGCCGAGCGGTCCCAGAGATTGGGCAGCGCCGTGTTCGAATAGCCGGAGATGAACAATTTCGCTTCGCCGCCCGGCTGAAACGTCGAACGCCGCACAGCGCCGATATTGGCGCCATAGACGTGAATGCTGACCGACACGCGATCGCCGAACGCATTGCGGACCCGGTGAATGTCGCCGATCTCGGGCGACACGCTATCGATGGCGCCGCGCGGCAGGCGCTCCTCCTCGCCGTCCGGTTCGAGCCGGGCGCCCTGCCATGCATAACGCTGCGACCGCTCGGCGCCGCGCAGAACGCCGACCAGGCCCCAGACGGTGTGGTTGTGGATCGGCGTTTCCTGCCCCGCCCCCCAGACGAAACTCACCACCGAAAAACGCTCCTCCGCATCGCAATACAGAAGATATTGCTGATAGCGTTCGGGTTTCGCCTGGGCATAGGCGTCGGGCAGCCAGTCGTCATGGGCGATTAGATGCGACAGGATCGCCTGGCCTTCGCGCAGCGTCTCGGCCTGCGAGTTCGAGATCCGGACCAGGCGTCCGAATTCCGTCACCGCATGCCGCAGCCGCGAAATATTCCGGTCGGACGCGGACGCATGTGCCGTCACGGTCAAAGCGCTCCAAGCTTCAGGCTAAGACGGGTATAATAGAATCCGCCGCTGATGCCAAAGGGTGAGAAATTCCCGTATTGGCCCATGCCCGTATTGGCGTCGACGGGACCGATCTTGTCGGGATAGGTGTCGAAGAGATTGTCCGCGCCGACCGTCAGAGCCACCGTTTCGTTGACATTGTAGGTGACAGCGAGGTTGGCGATCCATTTCGGCGTATAGGTGCGGTCGCTGGCGGCCGCCGGATTGACGGCCGGATCGACGGTGCCGCGCTCCGTGTAGGAGCCGTACCGCGTCACTTGCAGATGAACCCCGAAATCGCGGTAGAGCCAGTCGCCGGTGAAGAGCAGCTTGCTCTTCGGCGTGGCGAGGGTGAGATCGCCCTCCCGCTGATAGCCGACCAGCGCGATGCCATGCCCCTGCAAAACGGGGGGCGTTGCGTTGAGATTGGTGATCTCGGTCTGGTTCCAGGAATAGGCTGTGCTGAGCGTCAGGCCGCCGTAATCGCTCAGATCCATCGCGTAGTCGGCCACCGCATCCAGGCCGCGCGTGCGCGTGGAAACGGCGTTCGTGTAATATTGAATGATCGTGTCCGGCGTCAGGCCGTATGGCTCGATGATGGAGTTGACGAAATTCTGCTGGGGGCTGCCCGGCAGGCCGCCGATATTGCCGCTCAGCAGGATGCGGTTGTGGACGTTGATCTGGTAGGCATCGACCGACAGATCGAGATTCTGGATGGGCTGGGCGGTGATGCCGGCGCTGTAGTTCTGCGACTGCTCCGGCTTGAGCGGCGTGGCGCCCAGCGCGATCGCGGCCGGCCGGTTCACGGGAAGGACCTGCAATTCGTAAATGTCGTTGACGCCGGTCAGCGCGTTGTATTGTCCGTTGAAGGTCGGCGTCGAGAAGATCTCCTGCGCGAGCGAGGGGGCGCGGAACCCGTTGCTCACCGTTCCGCGCAACGCATAGCCGGGGAAAAATTCGTAGCGCGTCGTGACCTTGCCGCTCTTCGCGTCGCCGGAACTGTCGGTGTAGTGCTCAAAGCGTCCCGCCGCGCCAACATACCAATTGTCGGTGATGTTGGTGCCGAGATCGACATAGCCCGCGAAATTGTTGCGCTCGATCTGGCCTGCGTCTCCCGGCGCCGCCGCCGCATAGGACGCAAGACCGGGAATCGGATTGAGCCCGGCATGGGGCTGCCCGGGCGGGATCACATAGTTGCCGATCTCATAGGCGAGCGGATCGCCGGCGCCGATTTGAAACCATTCGTAGCGGTGCTCTATACCGAACGACACGTCGAGCGGCGCGGCAAGGCCGATGGCGAAGGGGCGCGTGACGTCCAGCGTGTTGGTCCATTGCTGGAAATCATGACGGCTCAGATGGAATGCGGTCGGACTTGACGGTCCGAGCGTGGCATTGAGCGTTCCACGTCCGTCCAGGTTGGCATAATCCTGGGCGAAGCTGGTGCTCAGATCCCAGTTCCAGCCTGCCAGTTCGCCCTTGCCGCCCCAGGTCGTCTGGAAATCATATTCGTTGATCACGCGGTAGGCCTGAAAGCCGTTGGGATAGATTTCCGGCAGCGAATTGATGTTCGACGGCAGGAAGCTGCCGGTGTTTTTCTGCGTGTAGCGGTGGCTGGCCGTGGTGAACGAGTAAAGGGTGACGTCCGGATCGAGCGGCAGTTCCGCATTGTAGGACAGGCTGCCGATCTTGTCGTCCGCGCCGCCATAGGGATGGCCGAACGCCGTGCGGTCGATCGTTGCCTCGCGCGGATCGGGCGAGCCGTCGGGCAGAAGATTGTAAAGATGCGCCGTTGTTGCTGCTTCGTTGCGGTACCACGGCGCGCTGGAGCGCACATCGAGCGCGAAATTGAAGAAGCCGTCCTTCGGCAAGGGCACGCCGTAATCCGCCGCCTCGTGGGCGCTGAAACCGTCGCCCTGGTAGTTGAGCCCGACGGTCGAGTTGGATTCGCCGCCATCGGCGCCGTCCTTGAGAATGATGTTGATCACGCCGGCGATGGCGTCCGAGCCGTATTGCGCGGCCGCACCGTCGCGCAGCACCTCCACATGGTCGATGGCCGCGACCGGTATCAGGTCGAGATCGACCGGCACGCCGCCATTGCCGACGCGCGCCAGATTGTTGATCAGCGCCGTGGTATGACGCCGCTTGCCGTTGATCAGATAAAGCACCTGGTCGCCGTTCAGGCCGCGGATCGTTGTCGCGCGCACCGCCCATGACGTTCCGCCGCCATTGACACCGGGCAGGTTGAACGACGGAATCAGCGACTGAAACACTTCCTTCAGCGCACCGCGGCCGTTCTCCTGCAACTGCCGGCCGCTGACCACGTCGATCGGGACGGGACTGTCGGCCAATGTCCGCCGCTCCCTGCCGCGAACGCCGGTCACGACCACGGTCTCGGTGGCCGAATTCGCCGCGAGATCCCTGTCGGAATTTTCGGCGGTCTGTTGCTGGGCCTGCGCGGATGCTGCACCCAGCCCGAGCGCGGTCAGTGCCGTGAATGTGAGGAGAAAACGATGTTTGGCGTGAATGCTCATGTCCCCTGCTTTCGATGCGAACCGCCGGAATCGGCGAATTGATCCAACCTTCCGCACGGCGATTTGCGGTCGCCCTGTGGACGCGTTCCCCTTGGCGCCGCCCCCCCAATGTGATGACGGCACTGAATTTATATTATGTCTATCTGTTTACTATTGTATGATAGGAGAAACGTTGCACTGCGGTAAAATGAGACTTTCTCAAGAGGACATTGAGAACGTCGCGGAACTCTTGCGGGTTCCTCACGGCGATATTGAGAAGTTCTGATTGGCGCCGCCGCGTGGCACGACGCTTAATCGCCGCAGTCACGGATCGACAGCCGTGAAAACCCCACCACCAAGGAAGGAGACTCCATGAGCTCGGCCGCCCTTAAAGTTCAAAGCGAGAAAAGTCAGCTCTCCGCGCAAAAGCTAAGCCCCGTGATCGGTGCGGAGGTCAGCGGCGTCGATTTGCGCCAGCCCCTGTCGCCCGAAACGCGCGACGAACTGCATCAGCTTCTGCTGGCGCACAAGGTCCTGTTCTTCCGCAACCAGGACATTTCCTACGAACAGCATCTGGCCTTCGCGCGCAATTTCGGCGAACTCTACGACCACCCGACCGGCGGACTGGACAAATACCGCACCATCCAGCCGATCGATGCGCGCGAATTCGTCAAGCACGGCTACGATCTGCGGAAGAACCACTGGCATACCGACACGAGCTGGCGGCTGAACCCGTCTTTCGGCGCGGTGCTGCGGGCGGCGGACATTCCGGATGTCGGCGGCGACACGATCTGGGCCAATGGCGGCGAGATCCTGCGCGGCATGCCGGCGGATCTGCGCGAACAGATCGACTCCCTCTACGTCATCCACGATTACCAGGACGCGCTGAAGAAGTCGGGCGTCCGCTATCCGCTGGTGGCGCATCCGATCATCCGCACCCATCCCGAGACGGGCGAGGACATCTTCTGGGTCAATTGGAGCCTGAAGCCGCGCATCGTCGATCTCGATCGCGCGGAAAGCGACGCCCTGCTGGCGCGCCTCTATGACGAAGTGAAGCGGCCGGAATACCAGGTCCGCTTCCGCTGGCAGAAGCACTCGGTGGCGTTCTGGGACAACCGCGCCGCTCTGCATTATGCCGTGCGCGACTACGGCGATTATCCGCGCGTCATGGAACGCGTGCTGATCGGCAGCAACGACATCCCCTATCGCGTGCGGCCGCAAGCCTGACGGACAAGCGCGCCCGTCGGCCCGAAGCGAGCCCCGGACCTTCCCAGGTCCGGGGCTCGTTTCGTTTAGCGATGAAGCTTAGTAATGGATCGTGCCGAAGCCGCCGCCATCGGCGGCCAGCGTTTCGCCGTTGATGGCGATGCTTCTGGGCGATGCCAGAAAAGCGACGAGCCAGGCGATCTCGGACGAATCCACCATCCGCCCGATGCTCACCGCCTTGGCGAATTTTTCTTCCGAGGCGGGATCGGTCTTTTCCGTGCGCGTGGCGCCGGGATGAATGGCCACGACGTTGATGCCGGAGGGGCCCAGCTCGTCCGCGAGGTTCTTGGTGATCGCGCTGACGCCGGCATTGCGCACCGAGGCGATGTAATGCCCCGAGCGGCGCGCGGCGAGGCCGCCGATATTGATAATGCGGCCCCAGCCATTGGCGACCAGATGCGGCGCCAGGGCGCGCGCCGTGCGCAGATAGCCGGCCACCTTGATGTTCACGTCCGCCAGCAGGTTTTCGCCGGTGACCTGTTCGAGCTTCGCGGCCGGCGCCGCGCCGCCGGGCTGCGCCGCGTTGTTGACGAGAATTTCGATGCTCCCCAACTCCCGGATCGCGGCCGCGACCAGGGCCTCGACCGAAGCGTCGTCGCCGGTGTCGGCGACGATCGGCAAGACGCGCCGCCCGGTCGCCGCAGCGATCTCGGCCGCCGTCTCCTCCAGCTTCGCCATGCCGCGCGCCGCCAGCACCAGGTCGATGCCCTCTTCCGCTAGCTGCCGCGCGATGGCCTTGCCGATGCCGCGGCTGGCCCCAGTGACGATGGCGCGCTTTCCTCGTAGTTCCAGATCCAATTCACATCCTCCCGATCATGCCCGACGGCCCGGCTATTCCGCCGCGATCGCCGCGTCCCTGCGTTTCGTATAGCGGTTGACCGGAAACGGCAGGCCGAGATTGCCGCGGAACGTGTCCTTTTCGTAGTCGCGGCGGAAGATGCCGCGCTCCTGCAGCAGCGGCACGACCAGCTCCACGAATTTTTCCAATTGCCCAGGGAGCGATTCAAAAAGATTGAACCCGTCCGCGCCGCGCTCCTCGAACCAGCGCTCCAGCGCATCCGCGACCTGGACCGGCGTTCCGACGAAATTGCCGCGCGGCGTGGCGAAGCGCAAAGCGGTCTGGCGCAGCGTCAGGTTCTCTTCCCTGGCGAGGGCGACGATCCGGTTCGAGGCGCTCTGGTTGCTGTTGCGGCCGGCATGGGCGATATCCGGAAACGGCGCGTCGAGATCGAAGCCGGAGAAATCGAAATCGTTGAACGGCCGGCCGAGCATCGACAACGCATCGTCGATCGAGACCAGGTTGATCAGTTCCAGGTATTTCCGTTCGGCGTCCTTCTCGCTGTGCCCCACGACCGGGCGAATGCCGGGCAGGATGAACACCTCCTCCGGATCGCGCCCGAAGCCCGCGGCGCGCTGTTTGATATCGCGATAGTAGTCCTTGGCCTCGTCCAGGTTGTCCTGGTGGACGAAGATCGCATCCGAATGCCGCGCCGCGAAATTCTTGCCGTCCTCCGATGCCCCCGCCTGGAAGATCACCGGCTGGCCCTGCCGCGAGCGCGAGATGTTGAGCGGCCCCTTGACGGAAAAGAATTCGCCAGTGTGGTTGAGCGCGTGCAGCTTGGCGGGATCGAGGAACTGGCCGGTCTGCTTGTTGCGCACCAGCGCGTCGTCTTCCCAGGAATCCCAGAGCCCCTTGATCACCTCCAGATATTCGCCGGCGAGGCGATAGCGAACGTCGTGCGGATAATGCGCGGATTTGCCGAAATTGCTGGCGCTGCCCTCCAGCCAGGACGTGACCACGTTCCAGCCGGCGCGGCCGCCGCTGATATGGTCGAGCGAGGCGAACTGGCGCGCGACGTTGTAGGGCTCCGTATAGCTGACCGTCAAAGTGCCCACGAGGCCGATATGATTCGTCACCGCCGCCAGGGCCGAAAGGATCGTCAGCGGCTCGAACCGGTTGAGGTAATGCGGGCTGGACTTCTCGGTGATGAAGACGCTGTCGGCGACGAACAGGAAGTCGAACTTCCCGGCCTCCGCCGCCTGGGCCTGCTTCTTGTAGAAGGCGAAATTCACGCTGGCATCGGTCTCCGCGAGCGGGTGGCGCCAGTCGCCCCAGCCGGGCCCGACGCCGTGAAGGATGAAGCCCAGCTTGAGCTGCCGTTTGCCTGACATACGACCCGTCCTGCTTTTTCCGATGCCTCTCATGGAGTAATTGCTCGGGTCCGGAAGAGCGAACGAGGATTGCTAAAGGCTCATATTGCGCGAGCGAATGAAGTTTTTTGGAAGTGAAGTACGGCGCGATGCGCGGGACCCGTAGGCCGCAGCCTGCGCAAGCGGCCGGCCATCTCGACGACATGGCCGGCTTTGCAGCGTGCTTGGCGGTGTATGAAATCGCTCAGGCGATTTTGGAGGTCAAAAGCCGTCCGACCACGCTTTCCACCTTCTCGATCCGGTCCGCCAGGCTGAGCTGCTCCTGCTGCGCAAAAGCGCGCCTGTGCTCGCGCCGAAGCGATATCGCCATGGCCCGCGCCAGCGGCGCCGCCAGCGATCGAAGCGCCTTGCACTCCTCCCGTCCCAAAAGACTGCCGTCCGGCCGCGGACCGAGAAGCAGCCAGCCGCGCATCTCGAAACCATCCGCCATCAGCGGCAGCCGGAAGGGAAAGACCGGGTCGGTCCGGACGATCTGCAGCTTGTCGGCGGCCGCCAGCTTGAACTGCCCGCACCATGTCGTCGCGAGACCGCTCTCCATGCCTTCCACGAACAACAGCCGCCCCTCGACGACCATTGCGATGGCCCGCACATGCAGGGCGGCCCGGATATCGCTCTCGACCGCCTCGGCGAGTTCGAGAGGCGTGCAGGTCTCGCGCAGATCGCCCACCAAGACCGGGAATTCCTGTCGCAGATGGAAGAGCTTTGGCCGGCAGCGGCGCTCCGAGAATTGCTTCGCGCGTTCCTGCACCGGCGCGAACAGCAGCGCCGTCAGCGCCGCGGCGAAGGCGGCCGGAAGAGAACCCAGCTGCCCGGCGATCAGCGTTTGCTCCATTCCCGTGATCAGGCTTTGAAACGCGCCGAAAATGGCGAGAAGCGACGCGACGAGTATCGCGAAGCTCGCCGAATGGGTGATGATCGAATCGGAATCGTAGAGCCGGTAGCGCAGCACGGCGACCAGCAGCCCCAGGGGCAGACCTATCGGGAAAACCATCGAGGTCAGGCGCATCAGGATGAAGTTCATACCCCCGGCCAGCCACAGATCGATACCGAGACTGCCGCTCACGGCGACCCAGACAAGCGCCAGGGTGGTGACGGCGGCGCCGATCGCCACCCATTTGATCTGCAGCCGCTCGACGACGTTGGTCTGGCGCATGAAGCGGATGGTGATCGTGACGGCTGCGACGATCAGGCCCAGCAGCAGAAGGATGGAAACCCACAGCTGGGCGCTCGCCGCCCATGCGTCGGTGCGCCCGGCGGAAAAAATATTGAGCGCAAGTCCGATGCCGGCGACGGCTGCGGAAATCCACGATCCCGGCAGCGCGAAATTTCCGCTCGGAAAAGCGCCGATCACGGCGACCGTGCCGCAGAGCCCGCTTCGATAGATGAAGGTTGCCAGCCAGGGCGGCGCGCCCAGCTCCGTGATCCAGTTTTCCACCGAGAAGCAGAGCATCAGGAAACAGATCGCGAGCGCCCTCGCCTCGAAATCGTCCGGCTTCTTGGTGAGAAGAAGAAAGGCGGCCCACAGCAGGATGAGCGGGGGGACTTCCAGCGAGACGAAGCTCAACAGGCTGGCAAACCAGCGGGGCAGGTTCGAATCCCCGCGCGCCGTCCACACCCCTGCCTGCCGCGGCAGGCGGATGGTGTTGCGACGGCCTTGCGCCGTCTCGAAGGTGACGGCGACGGTCGCATCGGCGCGGGCCAGCCGTCCTTCGAGATCGAAGACGGTGGCCCCTTCCGGCACCGGTGCCAAGCCGATGGCGATCACGCGACTGCCCGGCGGCACGCCCGCCAGAATCGCCTGGGCCGGAACGGCGGACGCCACGATGGTGCCCGGCGCCGTCCTGACCAAGGCCAGGCCATAGCGTGCCGCTGCCGGCTGGTTTCGAGCCAGATCAAGGGCATGGAAAACAAAGCCGCCAGCGACCACCAGCGCCGTCAGGAACGCCAACCCCTGGCAAAGCAGCAGCACCAGGCCGTTCCTGTCGACCACGCGTGTCTTCGGCGCCAATTCCACATCCGCCCCTGATGCGCTCGGAGTTGCCGATCGCCGGCCGACGCTAGCCTGCGCCCCTACCGCGCGCCAGCGGGGAGCGTTCCGAACAACCGATCGCCGGGCGCATTAGGAGCCGGTGGAGCGGCCCCTAATGCGCCATCGGACTGGCCAGCGGCGTGCTCATGTCCTTCGTTCCGGTCTGCTGGGTGCGATAGGCCCGCCAAGCCTCGTCGATCACATAGGCGTGGATATCGTCCACGTCCTTTTCGGACAGCACGTCGTCCCATTGCGGCATGCCCGCCGCCCGCAGGGCACCGTGCAGCACGATGTCCTTGAAGGCGGCATGCGTGGCCGGGCTCAGCCGGCGCAGGTCCGGCGTCATCCCGTTGGAGACGTTGGCGTGGCAGAGGCCGCAGGTGCCGCCATAAAGCTGGCCCCCCTTGGCGATGTCGTCCGCCGAGCCGATCTGCTTCGGCGGCTCCGGGATCGGCGGCGGAGGCGCGACGACGGGCGGGATCGGCACCGCGCCGCCGTCCAGCCTGAAGGCGATGATGCGGCCCTCATTGCCGTATGTCGTGACGGCGCTGGTTTGATGCGGCATCGCCCAGCCGCCGCCGCCCCAGGCCGCCATCACCGCGACATATTGCACGCCGTCGATCGTATAGGTCATCGGCGCGGCCATGATCGAGGTGCCGACGAAAATGTCCTTCAAGACCGTTCCATCGCGGATATCCAACACGCGGAAATGGCCGTCATCCGTGCCCTGGAACAGCAGCCCGCCGGCGGTCGCCAGAACGCCGCCCCGATCCCACCATTGCGTCGTGCGCTTTTCCCAGACCACCTTGCCGGTCTGGGGATCGAAGGCCTTCAGCGCGGAAAAGGACTGTGCCTCGCCGCTCTTCTGGACGTCCACGAGCGCCGAGCGCATCGGCTCTGGGAAGCGCGCGGGATCGAACATCAGCATATCGCCGAAGAAGATCTGGTTGCCGGAATTGGCCGTCTTGGGGCGATAGACGTGCCCTTTGGTCCTGTCCCAGACCAGCGAGCCGCCCTCGATCGTCGGGATGTAGACGAGCCCGGTGTCCGGATCGTAGGCCATGGGATTCCAGCTATGCCCGCCCATGCCCGAGGGCGCGATGAATTTGGGCTTGTCGCCGTAATCGTAATCCGCGGCTGCGGTGATCTCGGGCCGGCCGGTCTTGAGGTCGACCTTCGTCGCCCAGTTCATCGGCACGTATTTGTCGGCCGACAGCAGCTTTCCGGTCTTGCGGTCCAGGATGTAGAAAAAGCCGTCCTTCGGCGCGTGCATCAGGACTTTGCGGTTCTCGCCCTTGAGCTTGAGATCAGCAAGGATGAACGGCGCCGTTGCGGTGTAATCCCAGCTATCGCGCGGCACCTCCTGGTAATACCAGACCAGCCGTCCGGTATCCGGATTGAGGGCCAGGATCGAAGCCAGGAAAAGATTGTCGCCGCCCTTAGGGCTTCGTTCGTGCCAGTTGTAGAGCGCGGCGTTGCCGGTGCCGACATAAAGCAGATTGAGCTTGGGGTCATAGCCCATGCCGCCCCAGGGCGTGCCGCCGCCGCCGACATCCCACCGGCTGTCCGGATCCCACGTCCTGGCCGCCATGCGCAGCTCGGGATGCTCGAAGCCCTTCTTCAGGTCGCCGGGCACCGCGAAGAACCGCCAGCGCAGCGCCCCGGTCTTCAGGTCGTAGGCAGAGACATAGCCGCGCGCATCGTAATCAGCGCCGGCATTGCCGATGACGACGACGGAGCCCGCCACCTGCGGCGCGCCAGTGCTGGTATAGCCGCGGCTTTTGTCGACGATCGTGTCGGCGTTCCACACCACCTTGCCGGTCTTCGCGTCGAGACCGAACATCCGCCCGTCGAGAGCGGCGACATAGACCATTCCTTCCCAGACAGCGACGCCGCGGTTGACGGCATCGCAGCATCCGTAGCGGTTGACCTGGCCGTCGGCCTGCGGATCGAAGGTCCAGAGCGCCTTGCCGGTCTTCGCGTCGAGCGCATAGACCCGGCCGGCCACGCCGGAGGTGTAGAGCACGCCGTCGACGACGATCGGCGTCGCTTCGAAGCCGCGCGTGGTGCCGGTATCGTAATCCCAGGCGAAGCCCAGCCGCTTGACGGTGTCGCGGTTGATCTCGGTCAGCGGGGAAAAATGGCCCTGGCCGAAATCGCGGCCGCTGGTCATCCAGTTGCCCGGCTCGGAATCGGCGGCCATCAACCGCTTGGTGTCGACCTGTGCATATTTGGCCGGCGCGGCAGGATCGCCGAAGGCCCGAAGGCCGACCAGCGCCGCGATTGGGATCAATGCCAGGACCCGCCAGGACCGTCTCATGCTTTCCTCCAAACGCTGCTCAAGTCTTTTTCTTTATGGACCGCAGGCCAGCGCTGCGCCGCCACGCGCAACACCGGCTTTACCTGCGCCTCAATGGCTGTTGTCGGATCTGCCCCAATCCTCATTGGCCCGCGAGATCAGATAATCGTGAATGTCCTCGGCGTCTTCCTTGCTGAGGATATCGGCGAAGCTGGCCATGCCGAGCGCCTGCCGCTTGCCGCCCAGCACGATGTCGAAGAATTCGGCATGGGTTTCCGCCGTCATGTGGCGCAGATCCTTGACGCCGCCGATCGCCTGCTGGCCGTGGCAGGTCGCGCAGGTGCGGCCGAAAAGCTCGGCGCCGTGCCGGATTTGCGCCTCGGTGCCCACCAGGCGCGGCGGCTGGGGAATGCGCTCCGCCGCCTGCATCGGCGGCAGGCTCGCCGTGCCGCCGACCTTGAACACCAGAAGGCGCGCCGACGCGCGCGGAAGATCGGTGCCCTGGCCGCGCTCGACATGCGCCGCGCCGCCGCCCCATCCGGCGTTAACGGCGATATATTGCACGCCGTCGAGCAGATAGGTGATCGGGCCGCTCACCGGCGCGCTCTGCACCGGCATCTCCCAGAGCTGCTTGCCGGTCAAGGCGTCGAAGGCCGCGAAGGTCTGCCGCGTGGTGCCCTCGATCACCAGATTGCTGGCGGTGACGAGCACGCCGCCATTGCCGTGGCGCGGC
>JAATGL010000264.1 GCA_015654705.1 Alphaproteobacteria bacterium
GAGGCCGTAGAGAAAGAGAAAGGCCGCGGCGAGATCGACCACGCCGATCGTCAGTTGCGGAATCACTGCGAGCATCTTGGTATCTCAGCCCTTCTTCGCATGCTTGGGCTTGGCGTGATGGGGTTTCGCATGGTGGGCGCCTTGGCCGCTCGTCTGGAACATCGCGAGCATACGATCGGTGACGGCGTAGCCGCCCGCCGCATTGCCGGCACCGAGCAGCACGGCAAAGAAGCCGATGGCCTGTTCCAGCACCGTGCTCGCATTGAGCAGGGCGAAGATTCCGCCGACCACGACGATGCCGTGCACGAAATTGGAGCCCGACATCAGGGGCGTATGCAGGATCGCCGGCACGCCGCCGATGATCACCCAGCCGGCAAAGCCGGCGAGCATGAAGATGTACAGGGCCAGGAAACCCGTCATCGCGATCTGGAATTCCATTTCGACCTTTCGTTCCGGCTCACGCCACTTTTGCCGACGGTTTGGCCGCTCGAGGCCTGGCTGCGTCCTTCGACGCCGCTTCCGGCTTGGCGTCCGCGTCGCAGAGCTTTCCGTCATGGGTAAGCGCCGTCTTGGCGAGCACCTCGTCGCCCCAGTCGATCTCGATGACGTTGTCCTTCATCATCAGGGCGAGCAGGTTGTATTGGTTCTTCGCATAGAGCTCGCTGGCGTCCTCGCCGAGCAGCGATGGCACGTTCAGCGGCGCCACAATCGTCACCTGGCCGACCTCGATCGTTTCGCCGGGTTTGGTGTCTTCGCAATTGCCGCCCCCTTCGGCAGAGAGATCGACGATCACCGACCCCGCCTTCATGCCCGCGACCTGCGCCTTGCTGATAAGCTTCGGCGACGGCTTGCCGGGAATGGCGGCCGTTGTGACGATAAGATCGGACTCCTGGATGTGCTTGGTCAGCACGGCGGCGACCTTGGCTTTTTCTTCCGTGCTCAACTCGCGGGCATAACCGCCCTTGCCGCGCGCATCGACGCCGGTCTCGACGAATTTCGCGCCCAGCGACAGAGCCTGTTCTTCGGTCTCCGGGCGCACGTCATAGCCTTCCACCATGGCGCCGAGCCGGTGGGCGGTGGCGAGTGCTTCTAGGCCCGCAACGCCCAATCCCATCACGAGAACCTTGGCCGGGCCGATCGCACCCGCCGCCGTGGTGACCTTCGGCAGGATGCGCGCCAGATGGGTCGAGCCGAGCTGCACGGCGTAATACCCCGCCAAAGCGGACTGGCTCGACAGTGCGTCCATGGCCTGCGCCCGTGAAATGCGCGGCACGCGCTCCATGGCGAAACAGGTGATCTTCTTCTCCAGAAGGCGCTCCACCAGCGCCTTCTCCTTGTCCGCATAGACGAAGCAGATGAGGATCGCGCCTTCCTTCATCGCATCGATCACATCCATCGCAGGCGGCTGCACGGAAAGGACTACATCGGCGTCGCTGACCAAGGCGTTGCGATCATCCATGAACACGACGTCTTTGAAGGCCGCGTCTCCCAGCTTGACGGCGTCGCCGGCGCCAGACTGCATATGCAGCCTGGCGCCGAGTTTGATCAGCTTGGGCACAACGGATGGCACCAGCGCCACCCGCCGCTCGTGCGGCTGAGTTTCCTTCAGGACAGCGACGTTCACATACATCGCCGCGCCTATACCGGCGCTTCGGCAGCCACGTAGCGGACGAGCTTCTTATTCACGAACTCCTGGATCCCCATGTCGCCGAGCTCGCGGCCGTAACCGGAGTCCTTGATCCCGCCGAACGGCAGTTCGGCATCGGACCAGGAGATGTTGTTGATGAACATCATGCCGGTCTCGACGCGGCTGGCGACGCGCTTGCCGCGCGCGATGTCCTTGGTGAACACAGAGCCACCGAGGCCGAAATCGGAATCGTTGGCAAGCGCGACCGCGGCATCCTCGTCCTTGACGCGGAAGAGCAGCGCGACCGGGCCAAAGAACTCTTCGCGAAAGGCGGGATTCTCCGGCTTGATGTCCGTCAGGATGGTCGGCTCCATATAGGCGCCCGGACGATCGATACGCTTGCCACCTATCAGCAGTTTTGCGCCGTGGGAAACCGCGCCATCGACCTGCTTCAAAAGATCAATCAGGGCCGATTCCGAGGACAAGGGACCCAATGTCGTCTTCTCATCCAGCGGGTCTCCCGCTTTCAGTGCCGCAAGCGCCGCCTGGAACTTCTCCAGGAATTTGTCGGCGAGCTTCTCGACGACCACGAACCTCTTCGCGGCACAGCAGGTTTGACCCGTATTATACATCCGTCCCCAGACGGCCCACTTGATGGTGTGTTCGAGATCGGCGTCTTCCAGGACGATGAATGCGTCGCTGCCGCCGAGTTCCATCGAGGACGGTTTGAGATTCTTTCCGGCCCGCGCCGCGACGCTCCTGCCGGCGGCGACGCTGCCGGTCAATGCCACGCCTTTCACACGCGGATCGTCGACGACGGCGTCCGACTGATCGTGCGAGATCAGAAGATTGGTATAAAGACCAGCTGGCGCGCCCGCATCAGTCAACAGCTTCTCGAAGGCGATGGCGCATTGCGGCACGATGCCGGCGTGCTTTACCAGAAGGACGTTTCCCGCCATCAGATGCGGCCCGGCGACCCGGGCGAGCTGGTAATAGGGGAAATTCCAGGGCTCGACACAGAAGACCACGCCGATCGGGCTGCTCTCCATATGGCC
>JAATGL010000038.1 GCA_015654705.1 Alphaproteobacteria bacterium
TCGCTGCCGGCGACCGCCGCGTCGAGATTGTCGGTGAACTGCAGCTTGGAAGGCGAGGCGCCGGCCGCCAGGCCCGACTGCTCCAGCGCCGGCCACGCGGCCGCCACGAAAGCATCCAGCTTCGTCTTGGCGTCCGCAGCGATGTCGGTCGCGACGACTTCCAATCCCTTTGCCAGGAAAAGCGCCGCCCAGCTCGCGCCGATGACGCCGGTGCCGATGATGGTGACACGCCTGATATCTTTGCTCATTGATAATCTCTCCGGGCGTTTCGATCAGACAAAAGCGCTGAAGCCGCTGACCGCTTTGCCAACGATCAGCGAGTTCATCTCGCGCGTGCCTTCATAGGAGTAGAGCGCTTCCGCATCGGCCACGAAGCGCGCGACGTTGTAGTCCAGCACGATGCCGTTGCCGCCGAAGATCTCGCGCGCCCACGCGACCGTCTCGCGCATGCGAACCGTGCAGAACGCCTTCGCGAGCGACGCGTGCTGGTCCAGAAGTTTGCCCTGGTCCTGAAGCTGCGCCAGCCGCACCACCATGCACTGGGACGCCGTGATGTTGCCGAGCATCCTGCTCAGCAGATCCTGCACCAGCTGGAAGGAGGCGATCGGCTTGCCGAACTGCTCCCGCGTCTGGGCATAGGCGAGCGCGTGCTCATAGGCGCCCATGCTGCAGCCCACCGCTTCCCAGGCGACATATTGACGGGTCAGCCGCAACACGCGGGCGGTATCGCGGAATGAGGAATCACCTTGCAGGCGGTTCTCTTCGGGAACGCGGCAATTTTCGAGCGTGATCACGCCGTTCTGCACGACGCGCAGCGCGATCTTGTTCAGCATTTTTTCGACCGAAAAGCCCGGCGTGGTCTTGTTCTCGACGATGAAGCCCTTGACCTGGTTGTCGTCGACGTCGCGCGCCCAGATGATGGAAAGATCGCACCAGGGCGAATTTCCGATCCAGCGTTTCTGGCCGTTGAGGACCCAGCTATCACCCTCCCGCTTGGCGGTCGTCAAAAGGCCGCCGCCGGCGCCGGAGCCGACCAGCGGTTCGGTCAGGCCGAAGCAGCCCACTTTTTCGAGCCGCGCCATCGGCGGCAGCCATTTGTTCTTCTGCTCTTCCGAGCCGCCGAGATAGATCGAGCCCATCGCCAGGCCGCTATGCACGCCGTAGAAGGTCGCGATGGAGGAATCGACGCGCGCGATTTCCATGGCGATGAAGCCATCCAGCAGCGTGCTGCCGCCGGGACAGCCATATCCGTCGAAGCCGACGCCCACGATGCCGAGATCGCGGATGGGCGGGATGAGTTCGAAGGGGAACGCGTCCTCGGCCCAGTATTTGTTGATCACCGGAGCGACCTTCGTCTCCATGAAGGCGCGCACCTTCTGAAGGACACCCTGCTCTTTCTCGCTCAGGATTTGCCGGATGAGATAAAAATCGCTGTCGGGTGCGGGAAGCGGCGGATGGCTGTGCTTTGCGCTGGCGGTCACGGTCTGTCTCCTGGAGCTAGGACGCGGAGGCGTAGAGATAGTCATGGACAACCTCCCCGCCCGCGATCGAGAGATCGGTCAGAATATGGGTGGCCGACAGGACCTCGAGCACCGGCAGCTTGGCGACTGGTGCGAAGCAGTGAGGATGCAGCTCGAGCGAGGCGGGGCCAGTCCACGCGCCTTTCACGACGACGTCGGTCACGTAGTATTTCACCAGCTCGCAGACCCGCGCCGAGCCGTCGACATGCGGGAGGATTTTGAGAAGGAAGCCCGGCGCCGCGAGGGTCTTTTCGACCGCGGCCAGATCGAGCGGCTTGTATTTGTAGCCCATCGTGGCGGTGGCCACGCGCACGCCATTGTAGTCGAGCGTTCCGACCAGTGCATCATTGCGGACTGCGAGCTTGGGCTGCGCCAGCACCTTCGGAAAGCCCAGCAACTCGCGGCCGGACGCGATCCCGGCTTCGCTGTCCAGATACATTGCGTGGGTGAAGCCGCCGCTGGCGCCCTTGAATGTCACCGGAATCACCTGTCCGGACTCGGTGTAGGAGCCCAGCCCGCTGGAATCCGGCATGTTGATGAATTCGTATTTGACGATCGGCTCGGTCGGCACCAGCGGCGCAGGCACCACGCGCGCCAGCGCCGCCGGATCGGTGCGGTAAGCGATGATCACGAATTCGCGGTTTACGAAACGGAACGGCGGTTTGGGATAAGCCGGACTCGTCAGTGGCATCGCATAGGCCGATGCGCGCACTTCCTCTTCCGTCATGTGAAACTCCGAGCCGTGATGATTGGGCGCCTGCCGAAGGACCGGCGCGCATTGCCCGCTTCCAAAGCAGCCGCTCCGGTCAAGTTCCACCTCCAAACAGCGGAACGGCGCCCGACTGGTGCAGGCGGTCGATCTCGGCGTCGGCGAATCCGATTTCCTGCAGGATCTCCTTGCCGTGCTCGCCGAGTTGCGGAGCGAGAGACGGCTTCACCTTGTCCGCGCCGAGGATCTGTATCGGACTGCTCACGGTGCGCGCGCCGCTGCGGCCGGCCGCCTCCAGGGGCACGACGATGCCGTTTGCCGACAATTGCGGATCGTTGATGATCTCGTGCGCGATCTGCACCACCCCGAAGATGACGCGACTGTCGCTCAGCACCTTCTTCCAATGGGCGAGCGGCTGGCTGGCGAACAGGGGATCCAGGATTTCGACGAGCTGCGCCGCGTTGGCGGCGCGCTTGTCATCGGCGAAGCGCGGGTCCTGCAGAAGCTCGGGCTTGCCGATGGCCTTCGCGAAACCGGGCCAATCCTTGCGCTGGGCCGCGACGAGAAGGATCCAGCGTTTGTCGGACGTCTGATATGGGTTGAGCAGCGCGTTCGGCGGGGCCTTGCGATCGTGCTGCGGAAAGAAGTGGCCGCCATTGAGGCCGCCTTCGACCCAACAAGCGGCAGCCCATATGCCGTTGGCGATCAGCGAGGTCGAAACGTGACTGCCCTTGCCGGTCGTGGCGCGCACATAGAGCGCCGTCACGATCGCCGCATAGAGGGTCGTCGCCGTCGCGTGATCGCCGATGCCGGGAATGGGCAGCGTCGGCGGACTGCCGGCATCGTGCGTCACCTCCATCAATCCGGATCGCGCCCAATAGGCGGTGATGTCGAAGCCGGGCGTGTCCGCCTCCGGCCCCTCGGAGCCGTAGCCGGTGATGTCGGCATAGATCAGTTTCGGGTTGAGCGGCTCCAAAGCTTCGTAGGTGACGCAGAGCGCCGCCTTGACGCGCGGCGGAAAATTCACGACGACGACATCCGCCCAGCGAACCAGCCGCGCAAGCACGTCCTTCGCCTCGGCCGATTTCAGATCGATCGCGATGCTGCGCTTGTTCCGATTGGTCAGCTGCCAGGCATAATTGATGTCGGTCACGGGATTGGGCGGTGTCGTCGAAAAGAACCGATACGCGTCGCCGGTGCCGGGCGGCTCCACTTTTATGACGTCGGCGCCGAAATCCGCGAGAATGGTGGTGGCGGCGGGCCCAGCGATATAGCTCGCAAGATCGAGCACCTTCAGGTCCGAGAAAATATATTTGCCGGCGGTCATGGACGAAAATCCTCGAGATGGGCGGAGTTCAAGAAAATCGCCGGATCTGTGAATCCCAATGGAGAGGTGCGTCGGATCATCATCGGCCCTCGAACTTCGGCAGACGCTTTTCCAGAAAGGCCGAGGTGCCTTCCTTCTTGTCCTCAGTGGAGGCGCATAGCGCGAAGAGCTTGCCTTCGAGGGACAACCCCTCGGACAGAGGTCCCTCAAGACCGAGATTGACGGCCTCGATCGCATAGCCGACCGCCAGCGGCGCATTCGCCGCGATCTGCGCCAGAATCGCCTCGGCCCGCGCCAAAAGGCCGGACGGCTCGACGATTTCGTTCACCAGCCCGATGCGATAGGCGTCCTCGGCCGAGATCATCTCGCCGGTCAGAATGAGCTGGAGCGCGATGCCTTTCCCGACCAGCCGGGCCAGACGTTGCGTGCCGCCAAATCCGGGAATGAGTCCCAGCTTGATCTCGGGCTGACCGAATTTCGCGCCCGAACTTGCCAGCCGGATCGTGCAGGCGAGCGCGGTCTCGCACCCCCCGCCAAGCGCCAGGCCGTTCACCGCGGCGATCACAGGTTTGCCGAGCTGCTCTATCAGATTGAGCAGCCCCTGCCCCGCCCTGGTTTGGCGTTCCGCTTCGACCGGCGTGGCCTTGGCAAGTTCGGCAATATCGGCGCCTGCGATGAATGCCCGGTCTCCGGCGCCGGTGAGGATGATGCCGCGAACGGCCGGATCGTCACGGGCGTCGTCGAAGGCGGCTCTCAATTCCGCGATCGCGCGCTGGTTCAGCGCATTCATCACCTTGGGACGATTGAGCGTCACATAGGCCGTTCCGCCCCTCTTTTCGTAAAGGACGGTCTCGAATGCGGTTCGATCGGCAGGTTGTGACATTGGCCCCGTTTCTCCTGTTCCCAAAACGCTGGAAACGACAGCATTGCGGCCGCAACCTCGACATCTCGCGGAAAGCGCGGGATCGGGTCGTTATCCGGCTGTGTACGGGGAGAACTCTGACCCATCGGCTTGCGCTTCCCCTATCCCCCATTTGGGGGTCAAAATCGGGTATTTTGGGGGATCTCACGAAGGGTGGCGCCGAACGCTCTTCAATGCGCATGTTTGTTGCATGCGATCGGTCCCGCTATTCCAATGTTCTGTCGGAGCATTCATCGGTCGGCCGGTGGCGCAAGACGTTCAAGAAGCGGCCAACTTGCCGATAGAATGAAAAGCCGGAACACTCAGGGCGGCCGCCGGTGCCGGCGCGCCGGAGGGGCAATTCGCCGATGGGCTCCTGCGTGAAGGTAGTCGCCCTGGGCTGGTTGCTCTGGGCATTGGCCGTGGTCGATTGCCGGGCGCTGGACAGCCTGCGCGCCATCGATCAGTTCCAGCATACGGCCTGGTCGACGGGCGACGGCGCGCCGCCCGATATCTGGGCGCTTGCGCAAGGTCCGGACGGCTTCCTCTGGCTGGCCACGGGCGCCGGCCTTTATCGCTTCGACGGCGTCGCGTTCGAACGCATCCAGCCGGCGGGAAACCGCCAGTTCCTGTCAATGGACATCACCTCGATCGCCACGCGATTGGCGGGCGATGTTTGGGTCGGCTATTACGCTGGCGGCGTGAGCCGGCTAAAGGACGGATTTCTGACGAATTTCACTGTCCAGCAGGGCTTCCCCGCTGGACGGGTCTTCGGCATCGCGATCGAATCGTCCGGCGTGGTGTGGGCCGCGGCCAAGCAGGGATTGGCGCGATACGACGGAAAACGGTGGCAGATCGTCGGCGCGGACTGGAACTTTCCTCCCTACGGCGCCCTGTATGTCATGATTTCGCGTGACGGAACGCTCTGGGTCACGACGGACAAATCGATCGTCTGCCTGAGGCCGCATGCCCGACGCTTTCAGACCGTGCTGGAACCCGCCCTGGCGCGGGCACGGCCGGCGGAAGCCCCGGACGGAACGATCTGGATTTCCGAACAGGCCGCCGGAATCTTTGCGCTCTCGGGCCCCGACGGGAGGCTACCGGGTCGGCCCTCGCCCGCCAGGCCGGGATCGAACGGGAACATCCTGCGTGCCAAGTCGCTGCTCTTCGACCGGGAAGGCGTCCTTTGGGCCGCCGATGCCGATCATGGCGGCATCTTCCGGGTCCTGCATCCTTCGGCGCATGCCGGCGCGCTGCAGCGGGCGGATATCGACGATGTCTTCGACCGGAAAAGCGGGTTGACGTCGGATATCGCCGTACCGCTTCTGGAGGATTCGGAACATGACGTTTGGGTCGGCACAAATCTGGGCCTGGACAGGTTCCGCGACGTTGCCTTCTCGTCGGTCAGGCAGATCCCGGATATGGGAAAGGGCTTCGCCTTTGGCCGCAGGCCGGATGGCTCGCTTCTGATCGTCAACCGCGTCTCGCTGTTCCATGCGCAAAACGCGGAGTCGATCGACCGCGTGATGGCGTTGCCGCAACTTGTCAGCAGCCTGTTCGTGGGTCAGGAGGGCACGGTTTGGCTGGGAGGGATCAGCCAGGATTGGAAATCGAATATCATCGCGCGCCTCGACGGCTCCCGGCTGACGCCGATTCCGCTGCCCAAGGCGCCGGCCGAAAATGTCCTGGTGCTGACCGAGGATCGCGACGGCGGCCTTATCGCCGCGTTCGATCCATACGGCATCATGCGATATAAGGATCACGCATGGTCGGTGCTGCGGGCGCGGCCCACCTTGCCGTCTCCCGGCTATGGGACCGCGTCGCGCGATTCGCACGGCCGCCTGTGGATCGGCTATCCGACCGGCGTGGCTGCACTCATCGACCATGGTTCGGCCCGGTTCTTCTCCGCACGCGACGGACTGTCCGTGGGGGATATCGCGACCATCGAAGACGAGGCCGGCATCGTCTGGATCGGCGGTGACGAGGGGCTGGCGCGATTCGACGGCCAGCGGTTCGATACGATCGACGCCAAAAGGATTGCGCCGTTCAGGGGCATCTCCGGCATCGTGGCCTCCACCGACGATGCGGTATGGCTCAACGGCATTTTCGGCATCGTCCGCGTCGGGCAGCGTGACCTTCTGAGAGCCTTTCGCGACCGGGACTTTCGGCTTCCGTGGCGCCTGTTCGACTATCGCGACGGAGTCGTCGGAGCGGCCCAACAAGGTGCGCCCCACACGGCCTTGGCGGGCAGGGATGGCACGCTCTGGTTCATCACCAACCAGGGCATCGTAACCGCCGATCCGGGCCGATTGCGTCTGAACGCCAGGCCGCCGCCCGTCCAGATCCTCGGCCTCGCCGCAGACGGCCGTTCCTTTCCGCTCGCCGGCGCGGCCCTGTCGCCGGGAACCAGCGACATCCGAATCGACTACACGGCGCCCAGCCTGCCGGTGCCCGAGCGCGTGCAGTTTCGATACAGGCTGGAAGGTCTCGACAAGACATGGACCGACGCCGGGACGCGCAGGCAGGCCTTCTATACCAACCTGTCTCCCGGCGATTATCGCTTCCGGGTCATCGCTTCGAACAATGACGGCGTCTGGAACACCGCCGGTGCGAGCCTCGCCTTCTCGGTCCAGCCGACGTTCTTTCAGACGAGATTCTTCTATGCGCTTTGCGCGGCGGTTCTGCTGCTGGTTCTGTGGCTTCTCTATTCGCTTCGCCTCAGGCAGGTGACGGCGCGGCTGACGGGCATGCTCGAGGAACGCCTTCGGGAGCGCGAACGCATCGCGCGCGAACTTCACGACACGTTCCTGCAGGGTATACAGGGTCTCATTCTCGAATTTCAGGCCATCGCGAACCGGATTCCGGCGCCGGAGCCCGTTCACCAGCAGATGGAGCGTGCGCTCGAGCGCGCGGACAACATCCTCGTCGAAGGCCGCGAGAGCGTCCACGATTTGCGCGCGTCGCATGAAGACGGGGACGTCGCGAGGGATTTCGAGGATGCCATCGCGGAATTGCCGCCTGCGTCTCCCCGGTGCGCGCTTTCGCAACGCGGCCAGCCACGCCGTCTGCATCCGGTGATCCGCGAGGAAATCCTCAAGATCGGCCGCGAAGCGCTCATAAACGCCTGCCGTCACGCCCAGGCGACCACCGTACAAATCGAACTCACCTATATGTACGGCAGGTTCCGTCTGCGCGTGCGGGACGATGGCGCCGGCATTGCCGCCGAGGTTCTGGCTCGCGGAGAGCGCGAGGGGCATTACGGTCTCAAGGGCATGCGCGAGCGTGCCGAGCGAATCAAATCCGTTGTCTCTGTCGTGACGGCGGCGTCGGTCGGTACGGAGATTGAATTGCGCGTTCCAGCGCGGATCGCCTATATGCGCCCCCCGCGTGCCGCGACCTGGCTATCGCGACTGCAATTGATCTTGGGGGTCTGATTCATGCCGCCATCGCGATCGGTCCAGCCCATCCGCGTCCTGACGACCGACGATCATCCCATGCTGCGCCAGGGCATCGCGAGCCTGCTGCAGTCCGAAGCGGATATGGCCCTGGCCGGCGAGGCGGAGACAGGCGCCGAGGCGATCGAACGCTTCCGCGCGCTCCGCCCCGACGTAACGCTGATGGACCTTCATCTGCCCGACATGGACGGCACCGAGGCCATTCGGCGGATCAAGGACGAGTTTCCCGCCGCCCGCCTGATCGTGCTCACGACCTATTCCGGCGACGCACAAATCCTGCGGGCGCTGAAAGCGGGCGCCGCCGGCTATCTTCTGAAGAGCGCGCTGCGCAAGGATCTGCTCGACGCAATCCGGAGCGTTCATGCGGGAGGACGCAAGCTTCCGCCCGACATCGCGATGAAGATCGCCGAGCATGCCGGCGACGATGCCCTCAGCGGCCGCGAAATCGAGATCCTGCGCCTTGTCGCCACGGGCCGCACGAATAAACAGGTCGGCGACAGGTTGTCGATCACCGAAGAGACCGTGAAAACCCATATCAAAAGCATCCTGTCCAAGCTGGGCGCCGGCGACCGGACCGAGGCCGTCACCACCGCCTTGAAGCGCGGCATCATCGAACTTTGATTCGAACCACTGGCCGGCCTATCCCCCAAAGGAGGGAGCGGACATTCGCTCGAACTGGTCTTTGGCGGCGGGATGATCTCTGCGAGCGTGCGATCTCCTTGAGGGGCGCGCTCATGCACACGGTCGTTCAGACATCAACGTGTTTTTCGTATCCCGTGCCCTCCCCTTCGAGTGCCCTGGCAGGCCGTCCCCTTCATGCGGACAAAACCCGGTCGCATCGCACGTGGAGGGGTGTCGTCGCCGAGCTGGTGGACGTTGGACCGAGCGGCATCTGGAAGGAACCGTTCCCGGCGGGCACGCTGCGCGTGACGGCCGTACTCGGCTTTGCCGGCAGCGCGATCGAGATGCGGCTCGCCCCTGACAGACCCGTGCGCGGCGGACGAACCAGACGCGGGCAGTTGAACATCCTTCCACCCGAAATCCCGGCATGGGAGCATGCTGACGGCATCCTGCATCTGCGCCGGCTTGCGCTGCATTTCGATATCGCGTCGATTTGCGTGGCCACGGGTTTGTCGCCGTCCTTCGCGGCATCGCCACTGCTCATGTTCGAGGATTCCCGCATCCTCGATCTCGCCGGCCTGCTCGCCGACGAATGCGAGGCCGCCGTACCGCTCGGCGCTCTCTATGCAGAATGTGTTGTCGCGGCGCTGATCTCCGCCGTGCAGGCCTGTGTCGGGGCGCCCACACCGGAAAACATTGGCGGTTTGACGGCGAGACACCTCAAGCAGGTCGAGGCGTTCGTCGAAGCATCCCTGTCAGGGCAAATTCAGCTTCACGAGCTTGCGGCACTGACCGGATTCTCGGAATCGCATTTTTGCCGCGCCTTCAAGACGTCGACAGGACTGTCGCCGCATCGCTGGGTGCAAGAGCGGCGCATCCGCCATGCGCAGGCCCTCATCGTCGCGGCGGCGCTGCCTTTGGCGCAGATCGCCCTGGAGTCCGGGTTCGCGGACCAGGGCCATCTGACGCGCGTCTTCCGCGTCGTGACTGGAACAACCCCGGCAGCCTGGCGCCGGAAGACTCTGCACCGCCGCGCAACGGCGAACGCCGCGTGACCTATCAAGAACGGCCGGTCTGTTCAGTGCCGTCATTCGATGAGAAGATCATGGCAACGCGGCGTATTCGTCCAAGAACGAGAGGACCGTCGGCATATCTTGAATGGCAGCGACCTTGGCGCCTCAATCACACGCAAGATAGGAGAGCAAAATGTCTGCAAGCATGACGGCCGTGGCGGCCGTGACGGTGGTCCTGGTCCACGGCGCCTTCGCCGACGGATCGAGCTGGAGCAAGGTGGTCTCGCGGCTGCAAGGTAAGGGTATCGAGGTTATCGCGGTGCAGAATCCGCTGACCTCACTGGCCGACGACGTCACCGCGACGCGCCGGGCGATCGCGGCGGCGCCGGGCCCCGTCGTCCTCGTCGGCCATTCCTGGGCCGGCGCCGTCATCACGCAGGCGGGAGACGATCCCAAGGTGAAGGCGCTGGTCTATGTTGCCGCCTTCGCGCCGGACGCCGGGATGTCGGTCGGCGATTTGGGCAAAGGCAAGCCGCCCTCGCCCGGCATCCAGAACGCCGTGGTCAGTCCCGATGGGTTCATGACGATCTCGAAGAAAGGCTTCATCGCCAATTTCGCGCAGGACCTGCCGGAGGCCGAGGCAGCCGTGCTGGCCGTATCGCAGGGTCCGACCGCGGTGCGCGTCTTCGACGACAAGCTGACCGTCGCCGCTTGGCGCCTCAAACCCACCTGGTACGTTGTCGCCAGGCAGGATCGCATGATCGATCCCGATGGAGAACGCGCCATGGCGCACGCCATGAACGCCACCATCACCGAGCTCGACGCCAGCCACGCTGTGCTGCTTTCCCGGCCGGATGAGGTGACCGCGGTGATCGGGGACGCCATCGCGGCTTCGTCGGCCAAATAGCGATCCCCGCCCGGACTCGGAGACGCGTCATGGCCACGGCTTTCGAGGGCGGCCTGCCCGAAGCCCTGAGGACAATACGCATGCGGCCTCTGCTCGTGATCCGTCCCGATGTCCGGGAAACCCTGATCCTGGGTTCGACACCAACCGCGTTCCGGCGCATCGGCATGGTGAAGGGCGGCACGTTCGAGGGCGAGCGCCTCTCCGGTGACGTTCTGGACGGCGGCAATGACTGGCAGACCGTGCGCGACGACGGCGCGACGACGCTGGACGTGCGCCTCGCACTCAAGACGAGCGACGGCGCCATGATCGCCATGACCTATCAAGGCATCCGGCACGGCCCGCCGGATCTGATGGCCAAGGTCGACAAGGGTGAGCCGGTCGATCCCGCCCAATACTATTTTCGGATCACCCCCCGCTTCGAGACGGCGTCGCCGCACTATGCCTGGCTCAACCGGGTCATCGCGGTCGGCACCGGCTATCGTCTGCCGAACGGCCCGGTCTACAGCGTTTTCGAAGTGCTCTAAGCCCGGGAATGTGAGCGCGGCCGCCGAACAAATGGGAGCCACAAGCATCGTTCGTCTGCAGTGGCTGCTCGGTGCGGCGTGCGCCGCGCTGATCGCAAACCTCTACTATGTGCAGCCCTTGACCGGCGTGATCGGCGCGGCGCTCGGAATTCCGCGGGCGGGTGTCGGTCTTCTGGTCACGCTGCCGCTCGCAGGCTATGGCGTGGGGCTGCTGTTGCTGGTGCCGCTCGCGGATCTGTTCGAGAACCGACGCCTTGTGCTGGTCCTGGTCGGCGGCGAGACGATCTGCGTCCTGCTGCTGGCGTTCGTCTCGCGCGCCGGTCCTTTCTTCGCCACGGCCTTTGTCGTCGGCGTCCTGGCGTCCGCCGTGCAGATCCTCGTGCCATACGTGACCTATGTCACGCCCGAGGCAACGCGCGGACAGGCGGTCGGCAAGGTCATAAGCGGCGTCATGCTCGGCATCATGCTGGCGCGACCGCTGTCGAGCTTTGTGTCCGATCTGTGGACGTGGCGCGCGATCTTCGGCATCTCGGCCGCGCTGCTGGCATTGTTCTTCGTCGCGCTGTGGCTCGCATTGCCGCCGCGTCGGCCGGCGACCGCACTACGCTATGGCAGCCTGCTGGTCTCGATGGGCCGCATTTTCCTGACGGCCCCAGTCCTGCGCCGGCGTGCTTTCTATCACGCGCTGATGTTCGGCGCGTTCAGCGTCTTCTGGACCGCCGTGCCGCTGTGGTTGAGCGACCCGCGATTCGCCCTATCGCAGCGCGGCATCGCCGCGGTCGCGCTGGCAGGCGTCGCCGGCGCGATCGCGCCGTCTATCGCCGGCCGCATCGCCGACAAGGGTTTCACGCAAATCGGCACGATGCTGGCGATGATGCTCGCCATTGCCTCATTCCTGCTGTCCGCGCTGGCCAGGGGCGGCTCGACGGCCGGCGTGGTGCTTGTCGCCCTCTGTGCGGTCGCTCTCGATTTCGCAGTGTCCGCCAATCTGGTTTTCGGACAACGTGCGATCTATGCGCTGGCGGCGGAGCAACGCAGCCGGATCAACAGCCTGTTCATGACCACGTTCTTTATCGGCGGTGCCGTCGGTTCGGCGGCGAGCGGCTGGTGCTATTTCCATTTCGGCTGGCCGGGCATTATCGCGCTTGGAAGCGCGCTGCCGGCTTTGGGCCTCGCCTATCTCGGTACCGAGCGGCGCTGACCTCGCGTCGTCCTGCCCGAAAAACAACGGTACGCGATCGTTCCAAAAAACCTTGAATATCCAATCCGGGCAACGCGTGCAGATGTTCAATGGCCGGGAGGTGATTTCCGGGCCGGCGCGCCGCGTGCGGTGGCTCCTTCGGCCGGAAAAAGCCAAGGACAGATTTCGCGAGGCTAAACATGAGAGCGTTGTTCATCGTCACAGGCTCCGATCAGGCAACCTGGCTGTCGGAAGTTACCCATCCCTACTGGCATCTCGCCGAGCGGGGAGTTGAGATCGATATCGTCACTCCGGAAGGAAACAAGATCGTGTGGGATCCGTTGAGCGATCCCTCCACCGAAGGCTCGGCCGAGCCCGACGATCTGGTGAGCAAGGGATTCCTGTCGGACAGGACGCTTGTTGCGAAACTCCATTCGACTTCGAAACTCCGGGATGCCGAACTGGACAGCTACGACGCCGTCCACGTCGCGGGCGGCCTGGGCGCCGTTTTCGACCTCTATCCGAACAAGGACGTCGCACGGGTACTCGAACATTTCTGGGCGCACGGCAAAATCATCGGCGCGATCTGCCATGGCGTCGTCGCGCTGGCCAACAATCCGGAGCGAATCCGCGGCCGTCCGCTGACTGCCTATACGATTGCAGAAGACGACGAACTCAGGCCCCGGCTGGGCAGCGGCTTCGTGATGCCCCATTACCCGCAGCAGGTTCTCGAAGAGGTTGGAGCCGCGTTCAAGAGCGTCGCGCCTCACGAGGTCTGCGTCGTCCGCGACGGCCAGCTGGTAACCGGGCAGAACCAGCAATCC
This sequence comes from Alphaproteobacteria bacterium, assembly GCA_015654705.1. GTDB lineage: Bacteria > Pseudomonadota > Alphaproteobacteria > Micropepsales > Micropepsaceae > Rhizomicrobium. The sequence goes on from JAATGL010000038.1 coordinate 12,982, forward strand.
GCATCGGATTACGGACTGACCCTGTTCCACGCGATGGCGGGCCTCGATCCGGTTCTGACGTTTTAGGCCGGAGCCTTCGAACCCAACCCGACTCACTGCTATGTGCAGAGAAGGACATGAGATGCTGAAAGTAGACATACTCGTTCGCCGTCACCCCGCCATGACCCACACGCAATTCGTCCAGCATTGGCGGGATGTGCACGCGGAGCTTTTCTCGAGCCAGCCCATCGTCAAGGAAACCGTCCGCCGGTATCTCCAATCCAGGATCGTCGCCGACTACCCGAAAGGCATCGTGGCCGCGGATTTCGATGGTATCGCCCAACTCTGGTTTGACGATATGGAGGGGTTCCTGCGATACGCACAGTCGGACAATTACCGCGATGTGATCCGGATCGACGAGCAGAAATTCACCGACGGAAAGCGAACGGAATTCGTCTTTTCGGAGGAAACCTCCATCATCGGCTGACCAAGGCGCGTTCGCTTCGTCGCCAGCCTGCGCTGCCAAGCTGTCTTGTCGGGCCCCTACGATCGGTCCAACATGGTTGCGGGATGAATTGCCTGGCGCGCCAGGGAACTGGCGCGTTGGGGTTCCTGCGCCAGGAAGGGGGAGACATGGCCGATCGCCTGCTGGACTTCACCGGGAAGGCCGTGCTGATCACGGGCGGTGCGACCGGCATCGGCCGGGCAACCGCGCTGGCGTTCGGCCGGCAGGGCGCGAGCGTGGCCATCGGTGACGTCGACGACCGCGCCGGGGAGACCGCCAACTTGATCACCGACGCGGGCGGCCGGGCCTTCTTCAAGCATTGCGACGTCCGCAAGGCCGATCAGGTCTCTGCGCTGGTCGACGCCACGGTCTCCGCGTTCGGCCGCATGGACTGCGCCTTCAACAATGCGGGCATCCTGCCGCCCACCTTGCCGCTGGCCGACATGGCCGATGACGTCTTCGATGACATTCTGGCGGTCGATCTGCTCGGCGTGTTCCTCTGCATGAAATACGAGATCCGCCACATGCTGACGGTAGGCGGCGGTGCGATCGTCAACACCGCTTCGATTGCCGGGCTGGTCGCCGATCCCGGCATGGCGCCCTATGTCGCGGCCAAGCACGGTGTGATCGGCCTGACCAAGGCCGGCGCGCTCGACTACGCCAAGCGGAATATCCGCATCAACGCGCTGGCGCCGGGCTTCGTCGAGACGCCGATGACCCAGCGCTGGCTCGACGACCCGCAGTTTCGGGCGATGCTTCTGGCGCACAGCCCCGTGGGCCGCGCTGCCAAGCCGGAGGAGATCACCGGCCTGGTTCTCTACCTGTGCTCGGACTTGGCCAGCTTCGCCACCGGTCAGACCTTCGTCATCGACGGCGCCCAGACGGCGCATTGATGCCGCCCCGGCCTTGGGCCCTACTTGGCATCCTTGCCGGTCGCGCGATAGGAATTGGGATCGAAATGCAGCATCTCCTTGGTGCGCAGGGCGGGATCCCAATGCTCGGCGATCTTGCCGTCCGTCACCCGGTAGAAATCGAACCAGGTCGTGACGTAGTCCTTGCCTTCCGAATCCTTCTGGGGCCGCTGGCTTACGACCAGCACCATGTCGCGTTCGGCGATGATGTTGAGAAGCGGGAGCTTGATGGTCGACTCGATCTCGCGCGCCGGACGCGAGCCGCGGATGAATTCGACAAGCGCATCCCGGCCGGATTTCACGTTCGGATTGTGCTGGATGTACGACTGGGTGAAGTATTTTTCGGCCAGTTCCGCGTGCCCGCCCTGTACGATCTCCCGATACATGTCGTAGACGAGCTTCTTGTTGGCCGCGAGTTTTGGGTCGTCGCTCTGCAGCAGGGCCTGTTGTGCGGCGGCGGATGAAACGACGGGGGACATGCCTGTGTCTCCTTTTTCGATGGGCGTGTCGCGCGCATCCGCTGCGAGGACGGCGGCAGGCCACAGGCCCAGAAGCAGCGCGGTGACGATGGCCCGCATGTGCGGACCCGGTGGGCTCATTCTCTTGGACATCTGCGTATCGCCTTTCCGCCCCGCGGCCCGGCACGATTGTTGAGGCCTGCGCCGAAGGCGGCCGGGGCTATTCCGTGGATCATATCCGAGACCGCTTCCGCAATCACGATCGCCGGCAGCGTTGACGTCCCGCTCGCCCGATGATGATCTAAAGGCAATAACAGGAAAACGGAGGGGACGTCATGGGATATCCGAAATTCGAACGCTTGCGTGCCGGGCGATCCGGCCTTCTGGCGCTCGCCTGTACCGCGCTCGCGGTCATGGCGCGGCCCGTCGCGGCAGAGCCCAGCGAGACGAGTGCGGCCGCGTTGCTCGATCGGATCCAGATCGAAGATCTTTTGATCGATTACTACCAGCCTCTGGGAGCGGCCGGCAGCGACATGGCGCAGTTCTACATCGACGACGGCGTGCTCGACCTGAACGGCCAGGTCTTCCACGGCAAGGCGGAGATTCAACAGATCTACCAGAGGGCCACGGGGGCGATGGACCCCAAACTCAAAGGCAAGGTGCACCTGCTTATGAGCAATCCCAAGATCGTGGTGGACGGCGATACCGCCACAGCCGACCTGATCTGGACGGGGTATGCGTCCGAGACGGTGACATTGCCGCCCTATCTCGTCGAGCAGGGGCGAGAGCATGACGACCTCGTCAAGCAGGCGGGACGGTGGTTGCTGAAGAAGCGGGCGGTCATCAGTGACGCCGGCCTGCATGTCATCCCCGAGAAGACCGATCCGGCCCGATAACGCCAATCCGGGATTCAGCCCATCTCAGATTTCTGGCGTTCCGACCGACGGCGCGTCGCGTTTGCGTGGGGTGCGTCATCGATCCGACAACGTGGCGGGAGAAGGTGCCATGCTTAGGATTCTCTGACAGAGGGCATCGTTTTGGTCCGGCCGATCCACATCGCCGCCTCATTGGTCGCCATCTTCTGCGCCTTTGCCGCCAAGGCCGAGCCGGTCAATCCGCTGGCGTTCGGGGCGGAAATGCGTTGCACATCCGATCCGGTTGCCGCGACCACCGTTCCGGGCTGGAACATCGTCGCCGGCAGCCCCGCGCTGGATTGCGCCAATGCCCTGCCGGCTGAATGGCCGGCCGCGAACGCACCGCGCGTGGTGATCAGCAGCGGACCCTATGGCACGAGCATTCTGCAACGGCTGATACCGCTCGAACGGGCCGCCTCCGCCGCTCCGGAGAATTTTATGCTCTCGGGCTGGTTCGGCGCTGCGGGCGGCGGCCATGAACGCACAGTTCTAAACGCGCAATTCCTCGATGAATCCGGTCGCACGATGGGGGCGCCCATCGTGCTTACCGGGCCGGAAGCGAAGATCTGGCCGATCCATTTCGCGCCGCGCACCTATTCCGGCGCCATCCCGGGCAAAGCACGGACTCTGCAGCTGGAGCTGCGCCTGTCCGGCCTGACCAGCGGCAAGGCCACCACCTATGCCGCCGGCCTGCGCCTTGAAACGAACCCGCCCATGTCCTTCCCGCCGGTTACGCCGCCCGCAATGCATGTCCCGCGCTTCGATCACGTGTTCCTCATCATGATGGAGAACACCGACTACGGTCAGGTCATCGGCGATACGGTCGATGCGCCGTTCATCAACCAGCTCGCCGCGCGCGGCACGCTGCTCGCCAATTATCAGGCCGTGTACCATCCGAGCGACGAGAATTACATGGCCATCGCGGGCGGCGAAGGCCTCATCAGCGGCGCGGTCTATTTTCCCAACATCCATATCGCGGCGCCCCATCTGGGCGATCTTCTCGAAGCGGAGGGCAAGAGTTGGAAAACCTATGAAGAGGGCATGGGCGTGCCCTGCAACACGACCACGAAATTCGACAAGCACTATGAGCCCGACGACGCGCCCTTCATCAATTTCGTAAACATCCAGCGCGATCCGACCCGCTGCCGCGCGCATCTGGTCGATCTGAGCGAATGGCCGAAAGACCTGCGCTTGGCCGGTACGACGCCCGCCTTCGCGTGGCTCGCCGCGGACGATTACAACGACGGTGAATTGCCGGGAAACGGATCGTCCAAGAGTCTGCGCGTGCAGGACCGATGGCTCAGAACCACCCTTGCGCCGCTGTTCGCCGCGCCGGCCTGGCGCGACCAGAAAAGCGTCCTGATCCTCACCTGGGACGAGTCCAACACGGTCCTCAACAACCATATCGCGACCATCGTAATGGGATCGCAGGGCCTGGTGAAGGCGGGCCATGTCAGCCGGCGGCGCTATGACCACTACAGCAGCGCCCGCACCATCGAAGCGGCGCTCGGGCTGCCCAGCCTGACCACCAATGACGGCTTCGCATCGACGTTCGACGATGCGTTCGCAGGCGGGCGCTGAACCCTCCGCTAGAATTTCCGCGACAGCGTCAGGCCGACCGTGCGCGGCTGGTTCGGCGTTATCTGATGTTCGTAAATGGCCGGAGAGAGATAGAGAACGGCGCGTTCGTCGAAGGCATTGTTGACGAACAGGTTGGCGCTCCACTGGCCCGCTTCGGCGCCCAACTGGAAATTGGCCGTCGTATAGGCGGGCAAATGCCCGACCCCGACCGGATCGATGTCGTTGACCGAGTCGCCGGTCCGGCTGACATCACCCCGCAGGTGGCCAGCGGCGCCGATCCAATCGATGGAAAAATCATATTCGGCATAGAGCGAGAATTTATAGCGCGGCGTCACCGGCAGCCGGCTGCCGACCGGCGCCTCGACGAAGCTGCTGGGCTGGGTGAGCGTGGCGTCGAGATAGGTCGCGCCGCCGCCGACCGTGACTTGCGGAATCGGACGCGCCTCGAACTCCGCCTCGACGCCCTTCGACTCGGCCTGACCGACATTGGCCACGACGTAATAAAAGGTCGACGGATCGGGATTGAGGATCGAAAGCTGGAAGTTCTTCCACTGCATCCAGTAGGCAGACAGGTTCAGTTGCAGGCGATTGTCGAACCATTCGGTCTTGCTGCCTACCTCATAATTGTAAAGGTGATCCGGCCCGTATTGCAGCGGCACCGCGAGCCTCGGCTTCTGCCGGTTTGCCCCGCCCAGGCGGAAGCCCTCCGAATAGAGCGCGTAAAGCAGGATCGAGGGAGTCCATTTGTAGGACAGCTCAACCTTCGGCGTCTCGCCGTTCTGCGGCGCCCTCAGATGCGAGTTTTCCACCGGCAGGCCCTTCGGAATTTCCGTGTAGATCTTCCCATTGTTGTGGGCCACGAAATAGCGCCCGCCGATGGTCGCGGTCAGCTGATCGGTGATTTCGTAGCTGAGCTCGCCGAAAAGGGAAACCTGCGAGCGGTCGTAGGTGACCGTCTGGTGGAAATAGACGTCGGTGGGCTCGCTCAGATAGGCCGCGACCGATGCGTAGGACGGCGTGAGCGTGTAGTTGTTGACGTAGGAATCGGAGAGCGTGCTCGTCCGGTCGTTCTCATAGAAGCCGCCGATAATCCAACTCCAGCGCGAGCCGCTCTTGGAGGTCAGGCGCACCTCGTTGCTGAAGCGTTCGTTCTTCAGGTGAAAATCGTAATAGCCTTTGGGGTCGGGCCCGAAATTGTAGAAGGAGTCGTAGGTCGGATAGGCCGCGGCAAGGCCGGTCAGATACTGCATATAAGCGGTGTTATCGACCATGCTGTTGATATGCCGGCGGAAATAGCCGCTGGCGGCGACAAGATCGGCAAAGCCGACATCCGCGTTCACCGTGAGCGCAAATTGGTCCCACCTGTCCTTGAAGAACTCGTCGTAGAAACGAACCGTCTGAAGATCTCCGACCGTGGGATCGAAAGACGACGGACCAGACTGATCGGTGTTCTGGAAGATATAACTTCCGGTCACCGAGACGTTGCTGTTGATCTGCCATTTGAGCTCGGCGCGGACGCCGCTCTCGCGCTCCGGGTTGACATCCTTCCTGGCGATGGCGGCGTTGCTGTTCGTTCCGCCGGGCGTGGTGCCGCGAACATTGTCGATGAAGCCGGGCGTCAAGGTGTTGAACGCGGCCATGCGAAACGCCAGCGTGTCCTCGACGATCGGAACGTTCACCATCCCGTTGACGTCATAACCCAGTCCGCCATGATCGACGGAGGTGCCGGTGCCTTCCAGCGAACCTTCGAAGGTGTCGAGATCCGGCTTGTTGGTGATGATGCGGATCGTTCCGGACTCGGAACTGGCGCCGAACAGCGTGCCTTGGGGGCCCGGCAACACCTCGATGCGTTCGATGTCGAACAGATGCGGGTCGGGCATCAGCCCGTGGGCGGTCAGGGGCTGCTCGTCCAGGTAAAGAGCGGCGGGTGATTCCAGCGTGCGGTCGCCGGTGCTGGCGGCGATGCCGCGTATGACCAGCGTCGTCTGTCCGGGCCCCGCCTCGTTGAACGACACGCTGGGCGCGAAACGGGCGTAATCGTCGAACTTCTGAAGATTGAGATCCTTGATCTTCTGATTGCTGAAGGCCTGGAGCGTGACCGGCGTATCCTGGGCGATTTCCGGGCGCTTGCGCGCCGTCACCACGACCGTCTCGATTCCCTGCGGCGTTTCCGGCGCGGGATCGGCCCGGCCCATCGACGCGGCGGCGATGAGGGCCGCGAGCGAAACGCTTCCCAATAACGCGGCGTGTCGGCGACGCGAACGCATGCTGCCCCCTGAAAACTCATCATGCGGCAGCGCGCCATGCGCGACAGCCCCCGCTCATGTTATGAACGCGGGGAAATCCGGTGCCCAGTGAAGCTTTGGTGAAAGCGCCACTGCGCAACGCCGGAATTGAAATCGTGAACGTCTTCGATCGCCGGACGGAACAGGATGGATATCGACGTGCCCTTTCGTTGCCTCGGCCCGGCCGCCTCCGAAGCGCTGACCGCGGCCATTCTGTCGCAGCCGGAGGAAGCCTGGCTGGAGCAGCCGCATCGTCAGCGCGCCTATGACGTTCATCACCAGACCGCCTCCATCGTCCTGCTGTTCTGCGATGAGGGCTGGCCCAACGGCCAAGTGTTCCGGGAGCCCGGATGGGCGCGGCTGGCCGACACCGCCTTGCCGCTCGTCGAAACGATCATCGCGCGGCACTATCGGCCCGGCGGCACCGTGCTGCGGGCCATGGCGGCCAGGCTGAAAGCCGGCGGCCGCATCGCCCCGCATATCGACTCGCTGGAATCGTTTCGGATGGGCCACCGCATTCATGTACCGATCACCACTCATCCGCGCGTGCGTTTCACCATCGACGGCAAGCCGCTGACGATGCAGACGGGCAACGCCTATGAGATCAACAATCAGAAAATGCATAGCGTCATGAATGCGGGCAGCGACGACCGCATCACCTTCATCTTCGATTACGTCGCGCCGGCATCGTGACCAGGCTTCTCGCCACCTCCGTCGTCCGCGGCAGCGTCCAGGGGGAGAGCCATGGCGGCGCCTTTCTCATCGACCTTCAGGCCGAAACCGTCGAGCAGAAACTCGACTGGAACACCGCCGATATCGCATGGGAGGGGCGCGGCTGGGACCGCGGCCTGCGCGGCATCGCCTTCGGTGACGACGCGGTGCTGATCGCCGCCAGCGCCGAGCTCACCATGTTCACGCCGGATTTCGGCTCGCGCCGCGCCTGGTCCAATCCCTATCTGCGCCATGCGCACGAAATCTCGCGCTGGCGCCAGATGCTCTACATGACCTCGACCGGGTTCGACGCCATCCTCGGTTTCGATCTCTCCGTTTGCGCCTTCACCTTTGGGCTCGCCTTGAGCGCCCAGGGCGAGCGCATCGGCTGGCGCGTCTTCGATCCGCGCCAGCCCGGCGGCCCGCCGCCGTGCAACACCTTTCATCTGAACAGCGTCACCGCGACCGATTACGGGCTATTCATCGCCGGGCTCAATTCGCCGGGCCTCTTGCGCTTCGACGGCAAGGCGCTGGCCGTCGTGGCGAGCCTGCCGGCCGGCACGCACAATGCCCAGCCCTTCGGCGGCGGCCTTCTGTTCAACGATACGCGCGCCAATCTGGTGCGCCACGTCACCGCCGCGCGCCAACGCCAGTTCTTCGTCCCCTCTTACGACGAGGCCTCGCTGACCCACCGCGACGCCGACCGCAGCGGCATCGCGCGGCAGGCCTTCGCCCGCGGACTGTGCGCGATCGGCGAGACGATCGTCGCGGCGGGTTCTTCGCCCTCCACCATCGCCCTGCACGATCTGGCCGCCAACAAAACGACGCGGGTGATCACGCTGTCGCGCGATCTGCGCAACGCCATTCACGGACTGGAAGTCTGGCCCTTCGATTAAACGCCGGCCGCGCGCACATGATCGGGAAGCTCCGCCAGCGCGGGCGCCAAATGCCGTTCGAGATCTTCGAGGAACGGCGCAAAACGCCGCCAGCTCTGCAGCGAACTCCTGTAGACGGGCCGGCGCACCTGCTCCGAACTGGCCGTCTTCACCGCCCGCTCGGTGCGATGAAAATCCAGGCAGGCATCCTCCCAGGCAAGGCCGCAATGGGCGAGGATGCGCCGCGTCTGGCCCTCCTGATCGGCAAGCATCGCTTCATAGTCCACGCGCAGCACCGTTCCCGGCAAGACGCGGTCCCAATGTTTCATGATCCGCGCATATTGCAGATAATATTCGGCGAGTTCGAACAGGTCGTAGGTGAAGGCCTGACCCTTGGCGAAAAGCTGCTTGAACGAGCCCATGCAGCTGTCCATGGGATGACGTCGCGCGTCGATCACCTTTGCATTCGGCAGGATGAGCTTGAGAAAGCCGATGGTCGGGAAATTGTTGGGCATCTTGTCCGTGAAATGGACGGCCGGGCCCCGTTGCCAGCGTGTTTGCTCAATATAGGCGCGTCCGAGCGCCGCGAAATCCGCTTCCTCCAGATCGCGCAAGGTCTCCGGATAGCTCACACCGTCGGAACGGTATTTGCCCGTCGCCATGGCGAGCTGGCCGAGATTCGGCAACTCGCTGGTGCCGTCGACCTGGCTGTGGCTGGCCAGAATCTGCTCGATCAGCGTCGAACCCGACCGCGGCAGGCCGACGATGAAGATCGGCGCGGAATCGTCGTGGCCGAAGCCCGCGCGCTCGGCCAGGAATTTTTCGTCGAACAGACCGATGATGTGATCGTTGAGCGTCTCCGTTTGCACGGGATCGTAGCTGACGCGGGTCCGCTGTTCCCGGTTGCCGTCGCAATAGAAGGCGAACGCACGGGCGAAATCCCCTTCGTCTTCGTGAGCCTTGCCGAGCGCGAACAGAATGGCGATGCGATTGTCGGGCGACAGCGCCGCCTGTTCGAGCAGCCGTTCCATGCGCATGATTTCGTCGGCGGCGAACCGATAGGTCTTGAGGTTGGCGAGACTCCACCAGACCTGGCCGTAATCGGGCCTAGCATCGAGACACATGCGATAGGCCTCGATCGCTTCGCGCTGCCGGCCAATGGTCTTGAGCACATGCCCCTTGCCGATCAGCGCCCCGGGATGAGCGGGCTGGCGTTCCAGCGCCGTGTCGTAACTTTGCTCCGCCCGCTCGTGCGCACCCGCCGCCGCCAGCGCGTTGCCGAGATTGAAATGCGACTGCGCGTCTCTGGGATCGAGCGCGGTCGCGCGCTGGAACGCATCGATGGCTTCGTCCAACCGGTCGCGCTCATAAAGCACGCTGCCGAGGTTGTTCCAGGCGAAGATAAAATCCGGCGCCAGCGCCAGGCAGCGACGAAGCTGGGTCTCGGCTTCGTCCAGATGCCCCGTCTGCGCCAGAGCCAGTGCGTAGAGACGCAGCGCATCGACCGAATCCGGCTCGCGGGACAGAATTGCGCGATAGAGCGCAAGCGCGCCTTCGATATCGCCCGTTTGTTGCAATGTCGCCGCTTCGGCGAGCGCTGCGTGCGCTGGCGAAAGGGCAAAATACCGATCGAAGGCGATATCGGCTTCGGCCGCGCGGCCCGAGCGCAGGAGCGACTGTCCAAGCCCCCTCCAAGCCGCGGCATCGTCGGGCCGGTCCGCGCAAGCCTTCCGCCATATCGCCACCGCGCCTGCGCGGTCGCCGCTTGCCGCCGGCCGTCGTGCCTCCGCCTTGCTCTTCATGGCTCAGCTTCGCCGTCTTCAAGCACAGTGAGGGCCACCCTTCGGAACAACCTCGTGTCCGATGCGCGCATGCCCAAGCAGAATGCACCCTCACTTTTTCCGAACATGGTTTCGGCGCAGGTTCAGAGGCGCTTCGCATCTTTCGGCTGCACGCGAATGATCGCCATCATGCCGCGATCTTCGTGCTTGAGAATATGACAGTGATAAACGAAGTCGCCGGTGATCGGTCCGCGAAAATCCATCCGCACCGTGATGCTCGGATAATCGCCGCCGCCGAGCCAGTAAGGCACCTGATAGGTGTCATAGAACTGCTGCTGCTTCTTCGGCACGGCAACGCCGTTGACGGCCTTGAGCAGGAAATGCACCTGGTGGATATGAAATTCGTGAACTTCCGCGGTGCGGTTCTCGATCGTCCAGTCTTCCACTGCGCCCTGGTTCGTGACGATTGCCGGCGGATTGTTGGGATCGAAAAGCTGCTCCGTCTGCCCGTCGACCGTGACGTAATAATCGTCGCCGGCTTCCGAGAAATACAGCAGGCGGTTCGTCGTCGGCTTGAGGTCCGCCAGATTCTCGAAGCGCTGGGCGTTGGCAGGTTTGGATCGCCTGGCGACCCGCGGCAGGTCGAGCGGCGCGGCGACATTCTGTATCTTTGCGAGCGTGCGCTCGGGATCCTTGTCGCCAAAATGACCGGTGTCGATCGTGTTGGTGACCAGCAGCGCATCCTTTACCTTCGTCGACGGCGCGGTGACGATAAATTCCGCGCGCCCACCCGGCGGCAACAGGATGTCTTTCTGGGTGATGATCGTGCCCTGGCGCTTGCCGTCCTGCGAGCCCGTCGGCACGCCGTCCAAGGCGACGATCTGGAGTTTCTGCACCTTGTTGTCGTAGAGTACCTGCAGATCGGCGATCGTATTGGCCGCCGCGTTGGTGACGCGCCAGAATTCCTGCTCGCCGGCGGCCGTCTGAATGATCGGCTCTGCATAGTCGGGATAGAGGATGGGCACGTAATTCAGCGAGATGTCCCATGCCGGCGGGTAGCCGGCCGGCTTGTGCCCGGGCTGGTTCTGCAACAGCTGATCGCGGATCACCAGAATGCGCTCCGGCAAGCCGGACACCGCTGGCTGGAGATTTGCAATGCCCTCCACCTCGATCACGCCGCTCGCGCCGCCCTGCAGCGCCGCTTCGCTGAGCGTGTGCACATGCGGATGGTACCAATAAAGCCCTGGCGGCTCGTTCGCCGGAATCCTGATCGTGTAGGTGAAAGTCTCTCCCGAATTCACCAGCGTGTGGATAATCTCGTCGCTATGGCACTTGGGCGCCACGTTGGTGCCGTGGAAATGCATGTTGACCGAGGCGGCGGTCATCGTCGCATCGCCGCACGTGTCTGCGGCGTTCGACATCAATTCGGCCGGTCCGCCAATAGGTGGGGGAATATTGTTGGTGAGCGTGACTTTCAGCGTGTCGCCCGGATTTACATGCAGGGTCGGCGATTGCTGCCCGTCCGGCGTCAGGAAACAAAACAGCGTATGTCCCGCGTCGTCCACGGACGTGTAGTAGCCGAGCGACACTTTCAAGACACCGTTCTTGCTGTATAGATCGGCCGGCCGCGCAACCACGCTGCCGGCAGCGGGCCTCGGACAGGTGCCGCCGTCCGGTGTCCTGGCATGGGCCGGTACGGCAAAAAGCAGCAGCAGAACCAGCAAGGCAAAAGCTTTTTGCATGAAATCCTCGACTCAAAGACGGCGCGCACTGAGCAAGTCGATCCTTGCCGGAAAAGTGCAGATTCTCAAGTGATCTTCGGTCGAACGAGCGCCGCCACCGTTCATCTCGCGGCGGAGTAGGCCGAGCCCTCCCGTCATCACACAGCCGACCAGCGGCCGGCCAAGAGCAGCGATTTGCAGTTTCGCGCGTTACCTCTTGCCACCGACGCGAGCAAATCATGTCCAAAACAAAGAAAAAGTCTTCGCCAAAGTCCGATTCAAATCCCGATCAGTCCATCGGCAATGGCGGCGAGATTCATCAGACCGCGACAGACTCCGCGATTCTGAAGACAAACCAGGGCATACCAATATCGGACAATCAGAATTCGCTGAAGGCCGGTGAGCGTGGACCTGTTCTCCTTGAGGACTTCATCCTTCGCGAGAAGATCACCCATTTCGACCACGAACGGATTCCCGAGCGCATCGTCCATGCCCGCGGGTCGGCGGCGCATGGCTATTTTGAAGTCTACGAACCGCTCAGCAAGATCACCAAGGCCGATTTCCTGCAGCGCGCGGGAGAACGCACCCCGGTTTTCGCGCGGTTTTCGACCGTGGCCGGCAGCAAAGGTTCGCATGACCTGGCCCGCGACGTGCGCGGCTTTGCGGTCAAATTCTACACCCAGGAAGGCAATTTCGATCTCGTCGGCAACAATATCCCGGTGTTCTTCATCCAGGACGCGATCAAGTTCCCCGATCTCATCCATGCCGCCAAGCCCGAACCCGACCGCGAATTCCCGCAGGCCGCAACCGCCCACGATACGTTCTGGGATTTCATTTCTCTGACGCCGGAAAGCTTCCACATGATCATGTGGGTGATGTCGGACCGCGCGATTCCCCGCAGCCTCCGGATGATGGAGGGTTTCGGCATTCATACGTTCCGCCTGGTGGACGCCAAAGGCCGCTCCACCTTCGTGAAGTTTCATTGGCGCCCGAAGCTGGGCGCGCAATCCGTGGTGTGGGATGAGGCCGTCAAGCTGAGCGGTGCCGACGCGGATTTCCATCGCCGTGACCTATGGGAAACCATCGACGGCGGCGACACGGTGGAATTCGAGCTTGGACTGCAGACCTTTTCGGAAGAAGAGGCCAACGACTTCGGATTCGATGTCCTCGACCCGACCAAGCTGATCCCGGAGGAAGTGGTTCCCCTGGAGATGGTTGGCCGGCTCGTGCTGGACCGCAACCCCGACAATTTCTTCGCCGAAACCGAACAGGTTGCCTTCTGCGTCGCCAATGTCGTGCCGGGCATCGACTTCAGCAACGACCCGCTGATGCAGGGACGGCTGTTCTCCTATCTCGACACGCAGCTCAAGCGGCTGGGTGGGCCGAATTTCCATCAGATCCCGATCAACGCGCCCAAATGCCCGTTCGCCAATCTGCAGCGCGACGGTCATATGCAGATGCTGGTGCCGAAGGGCCGCGTGAATTACGAGCCGAACAGCCTCGATCCCAGCGGCCCTCGCGAAGCGCCGGATCGCGGCTTCGCGTCCTTTCCGGCGGAGGAAGCCGGCGGCAAACTTCGAATTCGGCCGGAATCGTTCGCCGACCACTATTCGCAGGCGCGTCTTTTCTTCCAAAGCCAGACCCAGCCCGAGCAGGACCACATCGTCGCGGCGCTGATCTTCGAACTGAGCAAGGTCGAAACGCCTGCCATCCGCGAACGCGTCGTGTCGCATCTGTTGAACATCGACGGGGACTTGGCGGCGCGCGTTTCGGCCGGGCTTGGCCTGGAAGGCGTCGGTGCAGCGGCAGCCGCGATCCAGGCCGCCGACCTGGAGCCGTCGCCGGCGCTCAGCATGCTCAAGAAGGCCAAGCCCACATTGGAGGGCCGCACGATCGGTCTGCTCATCGGCGACGGCGCCGATGCCGGCCTCATTGCCGCCCTGCGCAAGGCGATCCAGGGTGCCGGAGCGAAAGCCAAGATCGTCTCGGAGAAGATCGGCGGCGTCGCGCTGTCGGACGGTAACGCCCTCCCGGTCGATTTCCGGATCGACGGCGGGCCTTCATGTCTGTTCGACGCCGTTGCGGTCGTCGCGTCAGACGAAGGGGCGGCCAGATTGGCGGCCATTGGAGCGGCGCGGGATTTTGTCAGCGACGCCTATGGGCATCTCAAGGCCATCGCGGCAACGCCGAACCTCACCGATCTCTTCGCGAAGGCGGGACTCAAGGAAGCCGATCTGGACGATGCGTGCGTCTCGCTGGCAAAAAAGGCGGATGTCGATACGTTCATTGCCAAAGCGTCAGCGGGCAAGTTCTGGCAGCGCGAGCCGAAGGTGCGCCCGCTCCCATGAGGCGCCGTCGCGCCGCAACCGCAAAATCGTGGTGGGTTTTATCAACCGCTGTTACGATGTCAGGCCTGGAAGCGCAACGGGTCATCGCTCTGCGAATGGCAAAACTTGCCGTAGGCGGTCCGGCCGCTCTTGCCGAGACGCAGTTGATGCTCACCGAAAAGGTGCAGGCTTCCATTGAAGCCGCCGCGATGCTTGCGTCCGGCGGCTCTGCGCTAAGCGTTGTAAATCACTATCGCGCTGCAATTCGGGCAAACGAAAAGCGCCTTACACGCGCGCGCCAATGGAAGACTCAGCGAACGTAGGTGAATGTGTTGCAAAGGCCCGGCGAAGCCGTGTTCGCCGGCTTTTCCGCGCCGGTGAAAGCGTCAAGCTCCAAGCCCAGGGGCGGCTGCGGCACCACCACGATCCATGTCGGAGGCGTATCCCCACACAGTTTCTTGCCGTTAAGCAGCGTGGGATTGACCGGGCTGGTCACCGCATAAACATGAGCCGGGATCGAACCCTGGTCGGGCTTGAACGAGGCCGCCGTGCTGTCCAGGCGCAACGGAAAATCCGCATTGCCCGCATGAAGCCTTTTCGGCTGCACGATGATCGGCCCGGTGATGGTGGTAGCCGCCGCGTTGTCCGGCCGCCAGCTCGGAAAATCATCGTCGTCCGCGAAGGCCGCGTTGGTCAGGCAAAGCAGGACGGCCGCGGCCATGCAGAACACAGGTTTCATTCGACAAATCTCCACTCTTCGACCGCCCGCAATTCGAAGCAAGCGGTCAGATGTTCGTTGCGCGAATGTTGGCGCGCGCAAGGAATGATCGGCGAAATGTACGACAGTTTCATGTTGCGCAGCCCCTTTCGTACGCGCCGTCTCCGTCTCTCGCACGCCGGTTCCGTCAAAAGAATTTGTGGGGAGCGAACGCCAACATGAGAAAGCCCGCGATTCTTTCCGATCCATGAAGCACTACCTACAAAAGAATGGAGCGGTGCTAACGGAATTCAGTGCCTCTTCTTCATGTCCCATCGCCCGATCGTCATGCCCTCGTCACCGGTTCGCAACAGTCGGGGCGCATTTGTGCTTGACGCCGTGAGCAGAGGCTGCGGCTCCTCGTCAATCCGATTTCAAGGGGAAATCCAAATGCAATCGACACGATCTTCTTTCAGGGCCGTGCTGCGAGGCGGCGTTGCCGCGCTCGCCGCGTTGCCCATGATCGCCCAAACCTGCCTCGCCGGCGCCACGACGTTTCACGGCGAGAAGGTAATCAAGTCCGAAGGCGCTCCGCCCTCGCAGGTCCTGGTGCACAACATCAAAACCCCCATGGGCCGCAACGACAGCAAAACGACGACGCCGATCAAGCACGTCATCATCATCGTCGGAGAAAATCGCAGCTTCGATCATCTGTACGGGACCTATGTGTCTCCGTCCGGCGATCCGGTGCTGAACCTTTTCTCGGAAGGCATCGTCAAGGCGGACGGCACGCCGGGACCGAACTTCTCCAAGGCGCAGCAGATGCAGGCTTCCGACACGGACACGTTCAGCGTCAGTCCGGAGATCGCGGGCCCGTACAAGAAGCTTCCCGCGCCGAACCTGGCCTTTACGCCCGAAGCCACGAGCTATGCGGCCGCCCCCTGGGTCAACACCCAGGTCGCCGGTCAGTATGATTACGGCCTGCTGAAGAAGGATCTGCCGGCCGCGACCGAGGGCGCCTCGGGCCTGCCGCAGGAGACGATCGACACGCGCATCAACAACGCCACCAAGCTGCCGTCCGGTCCGTTCCAGCTCTCGCCTGGCGTGGGCTCGGAAGACTATGCGGACAGCCCGGTGCATCGTTTCTACCAGATGTTCCAGCAGCTGGATTGCAATGTCTCCTATGCGACCAAGGCGAATCCGAGCGGCTGCCGCGCCGATCTGTTTCCGTGGGTCGAGGTCACGATTGGAGCGGGCTCCAACGGCAACCCGCCGCCGAAGAACTTCAACGAAGAGACGACCCTTGAGGGCGCGACGTCGATGGGCTTCTACAACGTCCAGCAGGGCGATGCCCCCTACTTCAAGCAGCTCGCGGACCAGTACACGCTGCTCGACAATTATCACCAGCCCGCCAAGGGCGGCACGGGTCTCGACAGCATCTATCTCGGCTTCGCCGACGATATCTGGTACAGCGACGGCAAGGGCAAGGCCCTGACGCCGCCGGCGAACCAGATCGAGAATCCCGATCCGATGGCGTCCACCAACAATTGGTATAGCCAGGACGGCTATTCGGGCGGCTCCTACAGCGAATGCTCGGATTCGGCGCAGAAGGGCGTGGCGTCGGTCAACGCCTATCTTTCGAGCGTCGGCGTGGATCCGAACTGCGAAGCCGGACATTACTACCTTCTGAACAACTACAATCCCGGCTATGTGGGCAACGGCGATCTGGCCGCCAAGTCCCAGGGACCGTTCACGATCCCGCCTTCCTCGACGCCGTCGATCGCCGACGTGCTGAACAAGTACGACGTTTCCTGGGCCTATTACGGCGAAGCGTGGAACGCGTATGTCAACGATCCGAGCTACTACGCGGAAGGTTCGGAATACTGCAACATCTGCAATCCCTTCCTCTATGAGACGCAGATCATGCGGGGCAAGAACAAGGACGGCGTCCCCTACCGCATCGCCAATCTTCACGACACGACCGACCTTTATGATGCTCTGAGGACCGGCGAACTTCCGGCCGTTTCCTATGTGAAGCCGAGCGGCGTCAACGACGGACATCCGGAGTCGTCGCAGGTTGCGGAGCTCGAGGGCTTCATCAAGAAGATCGTCACCGAAGTGCAGGCGAACAAGAAGCTCGCCAACAGCACCGCCATCCTGATCACCTTCGACGAAGGCGGCGGCTACTACGACTCGGGCTACGTCCAGCAGCTCGACTTCTTCGGCGACGGCACGCGCATCCCGATGCTCATCGTCTCGCCGTGGACCAAGGGCGGCCATATCTCGCACGTCTACAGCGATCATGCCTCCATCCCGAAGTTCATCGAGGCGAACTGGGGCCTTCCGACCATCACCGGCCGCAGCCGCGACAACATGCCGAACCCGATCACCGATCCGAAGGATCCTTACGTGCCGACCAACGGCCGGTCGATCAGCGACATGATGGCCGCGTTCAACTTCCACTCGTAATATCGACTTACCGAAATGGGAAAAGGGCGCCTTCGGGCGCCCTTTTTTCTTGTGAAAATTCATTCGTACCGTTCTTGGTGCAAGGCCGTTCGGTTTTCGGCAGCGGTGCGCGGATCCCTACTCTACCCGGCGACAGGACCGGGTCGGCCATGTCGGACAGGTGTTCGATTCTATCGACGCAAAAAGCGCGGAGCAGATTACCAGGGGACCGTCCGACCGAAGCGATCAAGATATTGCAGGCCGGGCGTTCCAAGCTTCGAGACCAGCACGTTTACCAGGCTCGGCACGCTTTCCTCGATGCTGAAGGGCGCATCCGGACCGCCCAGATCGGTACGGATCCAGCCCGGAGCCATCAGCACCATCGCGCGCGGCGGCGGGGCTTGGCGGGCCGCGAAGCTCCGCATGAACATGTTCAGCGCCGCCTTGCTGCCGCGATAGACTTCCCGCATCCCCGTCTCGTTGTTGGCGATGCTGCCCTGCCCGGACGACATCGCGCCGATCAGGCCCTGCGCAGGCACGAGATCCTGCAGCGCTTCGATGACGCGCATGGGGCTCAGCGCGTTCGTGATCATCACGCGCATGAACTCTTCCGTGGTCACGTCCCCGATATGCACATGCTCATCGCGCGTGGCGGTTCCGGCGTTCACGAACAGCATGTCGAGCACCCTGCCCGACAGGCGGTTGCGCAGGGCCGCGATCTCGCCCTGATCGTTGATCTCGAGCGTCTCGATCTCCACCCGGCCTTCGTACGCCTCCGCCAGGTCGTGGAGCTTCGTGTGGGCCCCTGCCCTCACCGTACCGATCACATTCCACCCCCTCGTCAGCAACTCGGCGGCCATCGCATGGCCGAGCCCGCGCGACGCTCCAACGATCAGGATCGTACTGGTGGCCGGGCCCATGGGATGCCTCTAACTCGATGGGGTCGGCGACAGATTTAATGGATCCGCTCGACAGGCACCAGACGCACATTGCTTCGGATGATCGTGAGCAGCGACGATCACACGGAAAAGGTGTTTGGCGCCTGGACACGCGAGAGATGCGCCACCGTGCCTTGATCGATTTCGGGCCCCATGTTAATTTTTGGTTATCCAATCTTGGATCGTGGCGTCATATGTCGCCAAGGGCGAGCTGCGTTTCGCTGTCCGATCGTCGTTCAAATGAAGGGGGTATCTCCGTGAAAAATACGCTTCTGAAGCTGATCGTCAGCGTTGCTCTATCCGTTTCCGGCCTGACGGCGGCCCAGGCACTGACCAGCGCCGGCCGAAATCATCCGGCGGGCGTTCCGCAGAGTTACCTCATTACGCCCTTCGGCTATTTCCATCCCAGCTGTGTTGTGCACCTGGCCCGAGGGGATGTGTTGCGGCATGATGAAAAAACCATCCAGCACGCGAATGGAACCACGAGCCCCATGCGCGCGTGCAGCCATCCGCATTACAGAGCCGACGGAGAAAAGGTGACCGGGGATGAGCGGCACGCCGCAACCCCCGACATCAGCCATGCCTGGGTCGAGTACGGCAGCGTCACCTCGAAAAGTTCCTATGGCCAATTGTATGCCCAATGGAGCGTGCCCCCGACGCCGACTTCGAAAGACGGCCAGACCCTCTTTTACTTTCCGGGCATGGAAGACATCGACGACGTCGTGACCATCATCCAGCCTGTCCTGGGCTGGAATTCCGATTACGCCTCGGCGTGGGGCATTGCCAGCTGGAATTGCTGCGAAAGCGGCACGACCTATGAGGCCCAGCCGCAACCCGTCAATCCCGGAGACACGATTCTCGGCTCCATGGTGGCCAACTGTCCCGCCGGAACAAAGACCTGCACCTCATGGGACATCGTGACCCTGGATCTGCAAAACGGCAAATCCTCCGAACTGCCCAATACCTCGAATTTTGGGCAGACCTTCAATTGGGCTTTCGGCGGCGTGCTGGAGGTCTACAGCGTTTCCCAGTGCAGCGATTATCCGTCCAACGGCGGACTTTGGGGTAGCCGCTCTCTCTCTTTCCACGAGATCGGGCTCTACAACTACAAACTCAAGCCGGTCAAGCCGAAGTGGGATATCACCGTGACCAGCGGATTGAGCCCGCAATGCAACTATGGCGGCTCGGTGCCGAACCAGGTGATTATCAATTATTGATCCGCATTTTTGATACTGCTGAGCCGTAGGTGGTCGGGTGAGCGCGTCGCATTTAGGCTGCCATTTGGTGCCGCGGTCAGAGGGCTAGAGAATGCAATGGGACGGAGCGCGAAGCTTTAAGAAGCACCGCGGTCCGTCTCGATGCATAAGCGGTCACGCAGGTAGACGGCGGCCAGAATCACGAGCCGACCTTACGCACCGGAGCGCCAGACGGACGCTTCAGTGTTCTGACATCGTCACCCGGTTCTTTACGCTGGGGCGCTCCTGCATTCTTGCGTACCAAGCCTGAAGTGCCTCGCACTCCGCCGGCACCGGCAGCGCCACGAGCCCAGCAAAAATCAACCCGCCTATGACCGTGATGTCCGCCATCGAGAACGCCTCGCCGGCGACGAAAGGCCGACTTTTCAGAATGCCGTCGAAATAGTGCATGCCCTTTAGGGCTTTGGCGCGCTGGTGAAAGCCCCATTCGGCATTCTGATAAATCTCGACGTCGGGCCCAAGCCCCGGCGTGGCGTGATGGAAATAGACGCTGACGGCGTCGAGCAGCTCCAGTTCGGCGCGCTTGCTCATCATGTGGATCAAGCCCTTCTCGCGCGGCGTCCCGCCGGCGAGCGTGGGAGCGCCGTCAAGCGCGTCGAGATATTCGGTAATGGCGGTGCACTCGGCAAGGAAGGTCCCATCGTCGAGTTCGAGCACCGGCAGCGTGCCCGAGTAGTTCTTGGCGAGGAACTCGGGCTTCTTGTGCTCGCCCTTCCAGAGATCGACCAAAACGAACTCGACACACGATTGCAGGTTCTTTTCGCCCAGCGCGATCCGAACCCGAGCCGGATAGGGGCCGGTGGGCGCGTCGTAGATTTTCATCATATTCATATTCCTCTATATATCTACCTGCCACTTGGTAGTCTTAAATACGGGTTTCAAATTTCCAGGTCAATGCCTATCTGTCGCTTGGTAGGCGATTGGCAGTGGTGGCGAGGTAGCAAATGAGTTCGAGCTCTAGGGAAGCGATTTTGGCGGCCGCCAGACGGGCCGCGCAGGCGCATGGCTATGGCGGCTTGAATTTCCGCGATCTTGCGAATGAGGTGGGCATCAAGGCCGCGAGCATTCACTATCACTTCCCGAGCAAAGGCGATCTCGGCGCGGCGGTGGCGAGACGTTATTGGGAGGACGCAGCGGCCGACCTCGAGTCCATGCTGGCCGGAACATCGGACCCGGCGCTTTGCCTGCGCCGGTATCCCGATATCTTCCGCAAATCGCTCGAGGCCGGCAATCGCATGTGCCTCTGCAGCTTCATGGCTGCCGAATATGACGATCTGCCGGACGCGGTGAAGACCGAGGTTCAGACCTTTGCCGATGTCAACGTGACGTGGCTGAGCAAGGTCCTAACTGCCGCGGCGGTGGTCGGTGCCAAGGAGAGCGAAGGGCGGGCTCACGCCATCTTCGCCGCTATCGCCGGCGCCCAGCTCGTCGCGAGGAGCCGCTCGAACCTCTCGCTCTACGACGCCTTGATCGACAATTATCGCGCGGCAGGACTCTTGCCGGCGTGAGCGGCGCTATCTTCCATAGTCGACACTTTCCACGGCAATCCCGGCAGCTGCCGCAGCGCGCGCGACTTTCTCTTCCGACCAGATCAAGAGAAAACAGCCAAAGCGCAATAATCGGCACTTGTCAAAAGACGGGAACCGATCGAGAGCCAAAGGCGCGTCAAGCCGGCCGCCTTCAGCCGAAATGCAACGCAACCTGCCGCCCTGCCGTCGCCGGATCTCACCGTGGCGCTGAGATCGACTCAGCTTGAGGTTCGGGCGCCGCCGGCAAAGCCAGTCGCACCAGCGCCAACGCGCCCGGTATCACCATGGAGAAAATGGCGATGAGCCTCAACTCCGGCAATCGCCCCGGCGACAGGTATTGAAGCGAAAAAAGACAATAGAGCATGACCGGCAGAGCCGCGAAAAGCCCGCCGAAACGGTAGGCCGCGCCGGCGCGCTTGCCCGCGAGTCGATCGACAGTGTCGAAGGCGAGGTAGATCACGAAGGTGTTCAGCACCCAGCCGAAATAATTGTGCAGCGGCACGCCAAAATGGGGGCCCCCATCCAGCCACACCCAATTGTGGGCGGCCGCCATGGGCGGATCCATCACCATGTCCCAACCGGTCATGACCAGGGCTGAGAGGAGCGCCAGCGTCACCGCGCCGAAGGGCCGGCGCACATCCACGCCGCGCAGCAGCGACTGTGCCACCACCCAGGAGGGATAGATCATCATGAACCAGCCCAGCGGGACGAGTACCGGCACATTGCTGAGCTTCGGCCCCAGCATATCGCTGTAGTAATAGCGGCCGAAGACCAGCCCCGTGCGCACGCCCACCTCCTCCGCGATGAAGGAGATGACCACCGTCAGTACGAAGAACAGGGCCGCGCGCCCGGCTCCCAGCCTCAGCCCCGCATGCAACAGCGAGAAGGCCGTAAAGGCCGGGATGAAGACGAGATCACCCGGCGCCGGCAGGGCCACCCAACGATAGACGATGTTGGCGACGATGAAATAGGCGACGAGGACGAACAGCACCCCGTCCACGGCCCGCAAAACACGCTGCATCCAATCCCCCGAACGTCGATACTGCGCCCAGATTATAACCCTTCGCACGCGATGGGAACCGGTTCGGCAGATTGATGTCGTGGTCCAGCGATGCCAATGAGGCGGTCGAACTTGTGTATGGTCCGCCATAGCTGTCGCCGCCATTGGGGCGTGCGTTCATGAAATCGTCTTCGCTCTGCGTGCCGCTCTAACTGTTAATCTCGCCTGCGATCGCGCCGCCGATGGTCTGGCCGATGGCATCAGGCAGGGCAAGCGCATTCGCGACAAGTTTGCGGCTTCCAAAAAGAAGGGAATGTGGATGGGGAGATGGCTCGGGCTGGAAGGGCGTTTACGACATCCTGAAGAAGGACGGCTACAACGTCAGCGATGTCGCGAATCCAGACACGGGCCTTGCCGACGATATCGCAGCGACCCAGCGGGTTCTCGCGCGGCAGGATGGACCAACGATCTTGGTCGGCCACTCCTACGGTGGCGTAATCATTTCCAATGCAGGAATCGACCCGAAGGTGGTGGGTCTCGTTTATATTGCTGCGTTTGCACCCGACATCGGTGAGTCCGCTGGACAGTTCTTGCCGAAGGGACCACTTCCCGGCACGCCGACGAAAGAAGGCTTCCTCTTTATGAAGCGCGCAATCTTTCTCGCCGCATTTGCGCCGGACGTGCCCCAGGACGTGAAGGAATTCATGGCGGACGGCCAAGTCCCGATTCAACTCAGCGGCATCCTCGCGAAAGCGACGTTGGCAGCGTGGAAGAATAAGCCGACTTGGTATCTCGTTTCCAAGGACGACCAGATCATCCCTCCAGACAATGAGCGGATGTTCGCGAGACGCATGAAGGCAACCACAGAGGAAGTTGCCGGAAGCCACGTGGCCTTTATAGCACATCCCGATGTAGCTGCACGCATCATCGAAGCGGCGGCACAGGGAGTGAGACACTAGCCATTGGCGGCGCGAGGCAGCTTGAGCCTTTCCGATCTCGCCTCAATCGGCAGTCTCGTGAGCAGCGTTGCCGTTCTAGCGGCCCTGAACTTTGTCGAACTTCAACTCCGCCAAAATACCAGGGCAATTCGCGCGACGGCATCACAAGCACATTCGGCGAATTGGCAGCAGATCGTCGCGCCTATCGTCGAGAACACCGAGGTTGCACGGGTCTGGCGCATTGGCCTCCAAGTGACAGTCCTACCTCATGAATGGACAGAGGATAAGCGTCGCGGATCGCCGACAAATAATGATGCGGCGGGCGTTCGGCACCCATGTAGTTTTCCGCGTGAACTTCAAAGAAGCCAATATCGGGACCGTGTCCAGGATCACGCGATAGTGTTCTGTCTTTAACCCGAGGCCTGCACGAAGTGGAAGCGTAAAATCGCAGGTGTAACTATGAATCATTGGCGGTGAAAGTTCTCAATGGCGAAACACGATTTCTTTCGTGTTGCCAAACCGGGCGAGTTCGCCGCACTGAAATTTTTGTTTTGAGTTTTACAACCGCACAGCTCGCAGTCTCGGCAGACGATATCCAAGCGACTTTGCTAGCCTGATGGGTTCGGTTTGATGACCAATCCCGCCTTTGCAAGAGAATTTTCGAACACAATTTCGTTTCGCATCGACTTGAACGTCGGCTCTATTTTGAGAGCAATGTTTGCCGGTTCTCGCCGCGATAGGCTGATTGCAAGATATTCTTTCGCATTTGGCATGTCATCGAGCGCTGCGTAGGTCTTCGCCAATGCATAGGCCGGTTCTTGTCCTAACGCGAAGAGTCTGCGCTGTTCCACCAGCAAGCCGCGCAACATTCCTGTTCGTCCGTCCACCGCCAATCCCTTCACGCCTAATGTAGCCATTCTCGAGCCGTTGGCGTCATGGCGGGCAACAGCGGTCAATTCCAGTTCCCGCAAGTACGAAGCATCGTTTCCAATGTCGAACCATATTGCCTGGAGATAGTCATGTGGCGAAGAGAAGAGGGGCTGATCGTTCTCGAGTTGTGTCAGCAACTCGATCGCTTGCTTTTCCTGTCCCGCGTAAAAAAGTATTAGCCCCTTGTCGGCGAGGATAGCAGCCGACTCCGAATCGAGGCTTTGCGCCTTTGTTATCTCGATCAATGCGGGGGCGAATTCGCCAAGGGTCATGAGACATGTGGCATACCATTCGTGCGTAACGGCGCTTTCCGGATCGAGCGCAAGCGCAATTTTGAATTCTTTTGGGCTGCAGATGGATTTCGTGACCAATAAAATAAATCGAATGCCAACGCTGCGTGGGCGCTTGCCAGTGAAGGATCGAGCGCTATCGCTTGTATGGCCGCTTCCTCTGCCTTTGGATACAGTTGCTCCGGCGGCAATGCAGAGAATTCGCGCTGAAGGTTATAAGCGGCAGCAAGACCAGCATAGGCCTTTGCAAAATCGGGAGCGCGTGCAATCGCTTGATGAAAGTCGGCAATGGAGCGT
Organism: Alphaproteobacteria bacterium; assembly: GCA_015654705.1. Taxonomy (GTDB): domain Bacteria; phylum Pseudomonadota; class Alphaproteobacteria; order Micropepsales; family Micropepsaceae; genus Rhizomicrobium. The sequence continues at coordinate 37,353 of JAATGL010000038.1, forward strand.
GCGAGGCTTGCAGGCGTTCGGGTCTGCCATTCATGTAGACCGGAAACATACAGCTCGTTGACGGCAGCGCTTGGAAGGCGGTCACGTATCCGCGTAGATTTAGCTGGCTGTACATGAGCCACCGTTAGAGCAACAAATGCCAACGCGACTGCTGTCGCGATCACGGCAAGAACTCCCAGACCGGCTGCAGGCCAGCGCTTGAACCGCCATGTTACTTGGGGCTCCGGTAGACTTGCGCTACCCGCTATGACTTCCGGAACTCGCGCTTGCTCTTCACCATGCCCTCGCAACCACGCTTCGATTTCATCAACGTAAGCAAAGACAGAGGCGTTGGCCGCACCCGGATAGCGCCGCACGGGAAGGCCGCGCGATTGCTCCCAACGTTTCACGGTGCGTTCGCCGCGTCCAAGAAAGGCAGCGATCTCTTTCCAGGAAGTAAGCCTTTGCCCAACGGAGTTCCTGCCATTTTCCACGTCGATGTCCCTAGATGGCCTGATCCGGCCCGCATTGCCATTTGCCGATCAAGGCTTAGCCAGGCATCTTATCATGGATTTTTTCAGTGCCGTTGGATTTGCGTTAACTGAGCCACTCTCTTGAGAGCGGTCACCGCTCTTTCGTTCGTTGTGCCCGGTTCGGGAAAACGCTCGTTTCTTCGACTAAGACACGCCAGTGTTCCCTGGTGGGGGCGCAGGTTCAACATTCACTAGGGGTAAATGCCATGCGCTCTTTGCTTTCTCACGTCGCTGTCGCCGCATTGCTGGCAACGTCCGCCGCGGCTGCCTCACAGCCGGGCGCGCAATTGGGCGCTGCACCCGTAGGCGGCCCGTCTCATAAAACGCCTCCTGTAAGTGATGGGAGTTCCGGAAGTTTCAATGCGCAGTTCGGTGGTGGTAGTTGTCTGGTCTGGTTGAATACGGACACCGGCCAAGTTTGGTGCTCGGATAGCGGCGGCTTCATCTTATTTACTGTGCCATATAAAGTGGTGAAGTGGAAGAAACAGACGTTTCACGCCTATAATTTTACAGACATGACCGTGCAACCCACTGTCAAATTGACCATCTATGGCACTCAGCCGGCGATGTTTCTTGCGAATCAGGACATATCTTTCTCTGGACAGTTCACTATTGCAGCGAACGCCGGCTCTGGTGGAGTGGCGGCCACATCTGAAACTCAGGACTTAAAAGGCGGGGATGGCGCCTCGCCGGCGGGTGTCGCGGGGGGGGGCGGTGGATACGGTCCCAGCGGCAGCGTTACGGGCGGTGGCTGTGTTGAATACTATACGTCAGCTGGTGGCGGAGGCGGCAGCAGCACTTTGCATTCCGGTAAAGCTGGCCATCAAGGCGATTTTCCGTGGGATGCGGGCAACCCTATTCATGACGTGCAGGGAGATGGCGGAGCGGTCGAGCCTTCGAAATTGTACGGCGGTAGCGGCGGGGGCGCTGGGGGCGCAAGTTCCTATGCAGGCGATTTTTATGCATTTCCAGGAGCTGATGGTGGTGGTGCTGTTGTCATATCGACGACGGGCTCAATCGAAATAACTTCGACCGGCGTTATCGACGCCAGCGGTCATGATGGAATTGTGGCGGCTTATAACACTGGCTCCAGCGGCGGCGGTGGCGCTGGCAGTGAATGGTTCTATGCGGAAGGCAGCTTTTCGAATTCGGGAGTTTTGAATTTGCACGGCGGTGCCGGGGGCAAAAGCAAGTACACATCCGGATGCTCTAAGACGAAAACTATAGAAGGCCCCGATGGCGGTGACGGTGCAGGCGGACATATGCGCGTTAACGCTGGGACTTTCGATAACACTGGTCTTATTGACGTCTCAGGCGGCGCGGGCACATCCGACAGTTCCGGCGCGGTGACCGTCGAGGGCCGTGTGCTCCACCGTGGACGGATCAAAGGTTTATCCGAATGGGGCGCAATGCCTTGATTTGACCTTCCGCTCCTGTCCGTGGCGCTGTACTCGACCTATCTTTTGAGGTCGAGCGCGACGGGAGCGGTAACGTCCGCGCTGCCGACGTGGGCTACTTCGTGACGCTTCGTAATTCTGTCAGACGATACGGCGCCTCTCCGAACAATGTGAAAAGTATATGATAACAAGCCAGCGCGCCGCGTGGCGAGGGATGCTTCTTATGATCGACGCCGACAACCGCAACATGCAGACCTTCGCCTGGCAGTAACTCGGAGTAGCAACATGCGTCCACGATCAACCGTTCGTTCATATGGCGCCCTAATCGGTTATCTGTTCTTTATGACAGTATTATCGGCGACCCCAGCGCCCGCGAAGATGACGATTGCTAGCGACGGCGGCTCCGATGCCGCTGCTCGTCTTGTTGGAACATGGTCAATGGGCGCGCCTCAATCTGGAATAGCCTTCTCTTTCAACTCCAATGGCACTTATGTAAACGTCGCGGGCGGGCCCGCAGGCTCACAGCGTCTTTGGGGCCGATATCGCGCAACACAGGTTTCGGCATCCGTGGTTCATATAGACTTCGACGTTCAGGGTTGGGCCCCGCGGCAATTGTGCGCTCAGGTCATTGGCGGTGCCAGAGCTTGCAAACCCTATTCACCGGTCTACAGCAAGAGCGCCGATCTGACGTTCACGTCGCAATCGAGTTTCACAGCCGCGCAAAGTCGCTTTCATCGAGATTCATCGCCCTATCTCCTGCGGATGCAGGTGCCGGATGTTGTCGAACGTCGGATCGCAGGCATGGGTGGAATTCGCCAGCCCGTCATGCCGACCCTTCATCCATATCAAACGCCCGGAGGTCCCGGAAGCGTCGGCGCAATGCGCTATGACGACCAGCATCTGCAGCCTTATCGCACCTGTGCCGTCAATAATGGCTCGGTCAATACCGACCAGCAAGGTGTCCAACACTGTACGAATAATTGAGGCGCGCCGTCGTTGAGCCGTTGGGAAGCATGGAAGTAGCCGCCTGCTCCGCCAGGCGGAATGGACATGGAGGATTTCGAGATCGCGACGGATTCTTTCGGGGACACCTTCACTCCTTCCCGGCATTCGGGTAGCGAAATGCAAAATTTGCGAGTCTCCCTCATTCCGTTTCGGACCAAGCCGATATGAAGTCGTTGCTTGATCGTCGCATCTCATCCGACGACGGGCTGGCCCATTATTTGCGTGCTGCGCGGATCGCGGTGATTGGCGAATTGGACTGAGGGATCACGCGCAATTGTGTCGAAGGGTGTTAGCTGCCCAGCCGATGGCAACGGCGAGCGGAAATTCGACTATCGCGATGACGAACAGCCTGCGCAAGATGCAGGACGGCGCATTGAAGGCGGGAAGCGCGATGGACGCCGCCTGCACCATCCGTCAGCCGATGACGGCATAGGTGGCCGCGATGCGGTCGAGATGCCTCGTGCGCGCATACTCCAGCAGTTTTTTCAGCCCTTCGCCCATGCTGCTTGCCTAGCACAGAACAGTGCGCATGAGTGCGCGGTAGCATTGCGCGGCTATCCGGGCCTCGGCCAACCCGAATGCCAGAATGCCGATCAACTGAGAGTCGTGGCCCATGCTTAATTTGTCATGTCCTGCGACTTCGAAACACTATGTCATAGCTGTGTTGACGCTCGCATATTCCCGGTCTTCAATCGTTCAAAGTTTGGGGGTGGGCGTGCTGGCAAATGTCCTGCGCGAATTGCAGCGTCGTAACGTTCTCCGTGCCGCACTTCTTTACGCGACCAGCGTGTGGGCGTTGGCGCAGGGCATCGTCTCAATTGGACCCACCATAGGCGCGCCGGAATGGACCGGCCGCTGGTTTCTGGTGGCGGCACGACGATCAACTTACGATTCTGAATGCAGGCGATACAAGCGACTTATCTCACGGGAAGGGTCACAGGCTCAATTCCTGTGGTGTGCTTATCTTCTTGGAAACGGATCGTTTGATCGCGGCCCTCACCCTAGCGCGCGCCGTCATGGGCCTAGCCGTCGGCATGTCCACAGGCGCGGCCGTCGCCTGGATGCCGGAACTCGACCGCACGCAGACCAAGCGCAGCGCCGCTCTCGCCTTCGTAAGCGCCGACGTGTTCGGCCATACGAAGGGCCGGGGCCAAACGGTCGATTTCGTCGCGACGAATTTTCTGAAGGTCGCCGGCAGCCGCGTCACTGACAACTAGCATATCGAAGACAACCTTGCACGCTGCTGTCCAGATGGGCGTCGCAAAGGTGGCGCCATAGCAGCCGGACGACGAACCGATAGACAGGCGTCGGGGAACGCGTCACCGTTCCGGAGCTTATCTGCAGCATGGATGGCCGCCGGCCGGATCGGGATGCCATAGAGATGGGAAGCGCAACCATGCATAATATGCTGGCCGCCGCCGCACCTGCCGATTATTTCAAGACAAACGCAAGAGACGGATGGAGGCCGGTATGACACGCAGAGTAGCCGATGTGATCGTCGAGGTTCTGACCAAGGCGGGCGCGAAGCGCTGCTATGGCGTGCCCGGCGACACCCTGAACTATTTCACCGATGCGGTACGCCGTTCCGACCTGCGCTGGGTTCATGTCCGCCACGAAGAGGTGGGCGCGATGGCCGCCGGCGCGGATGCGCTTCTGACCGGCGAGCTCGCGCTCTGCGCCGGTTCGTGCGGACCCGGCAGCCTTCACTTTATTAACGGCCTGTGGGAGAGCGGACGCAACCGCGCACCGGTCGTGCTGATCGCGAGCCAGATCACGCGCGACGAGCTCAGCTTCGACTTCCCGCAGGAGGTCGACTTCAAGGCGGTCTACAGCGCCGGCACCATCTTCTGCGAGGAGATCGCACGCCAGCCCAGGCGCGCCGCATGACCGCGATGGCGGCGCAGACCGCGTTGTCGCGCAAAGGCGTCGCGGTGCTGATCGTGCCGGTCGACGTGTCCCACGCCGCGGCCCCCGACGAGCCGGAATTCGCCGTTCATCGCGCCAGCCCGGTCATCCGGCAGAGCGACGCGGAACTCGATTGCATCGCCGCGATGCTCAACGCCGGAAGGCGGGTCGCGATCTATGGCGGCTCCGGCTGCGCCCATGGCCATGATGCGGTGGTCGCGCTCGCCGAGCGGTTGAAAGCACCGGTCGCCCGCACTTCGCGCGCCAAGGACTTTCTCGAACATGACAATCCTTACGACGTCGGGATGACCGGCGTGTTCGGCACGAGGGGCGGCTATCACGCGCTGATGGAATGCGACACGCTGCTGCTGCTCGGGTGCGATTTCGCCTGGCGGCAATTTTATCCGCAGCACGCCAAGATCGTCCAGATCGACATCGAGGGTGCCCATCTCGGCCGCCGCCATCCCGTCGACATCGCCGCGGTGGGCGATATCGCACCGACTCTGGAGGCGCTGCTGCCGCGGATCGCGGCGCGCGAGGATCACGCCTTTCTCGATGCCGCGCTTGCCGA
>JAATGL010000240.1 GCA_015654705.1 Alphaproteobacteria bacterium
AAGGCCGAGAAGCTCGCCCGGAAGATGAAGAAGGGCGAGTTCGACATGAACGACCTCGCCGAGCAATTGCGCCAGATGAAGAAGCTGGGCGGCATGCAGGGCGTGCTCTCGATGCTGCCGGGCGTCGGCAAGGTGAAGGACCAGCTTTCCGCCGCCGGGCTCGACGACAAGATCCTGACGCGCCAGGAAGCCATCATCCTGTCGATGACCAAGGAGGAGCGCCGCAAGCCCGACGTGATTAACGGCTCGCGGCGCAAGCGCATCGCGCAAGGCTCGGGCGTCGAGGTCAGCGAGGTCAACAAGCTCCTGAAGATGCACCGCCAGATGTCCGACATGATGAAGAAGATGGGCAAGGGCGGGCGCGCGATGCAGGGGCTGGCGGGGATGTTCGGCGGCGGCATGCCGCCGATGATGCCCGGCGGCAGACGATAATCGGTTCACGGATCAAGCAGAGGAAAACGACATGGCTCTCAAAATCAGGCTGGCGCGCGGCGGCACCAAGAAGCGCCCGCATTATTCCATCGTCATCGCGGATTCGCGCAGCGCCCGCGACGGCCGCTTCATCGAGAAGATCGGCTTCTACAATCCGCTCCTGCCGCGCGAGCATGCCGACCGCATCAAGCTCGATCTCGACAAGGCCAAGGCGTGGATCGTCAAGGGCGCGACGGCGTCGGACCGCGTGCACCGCTTCCTGTCGGATGCCGGCGTCGTCAAGGCGCGCGTCCACAACAATCCGCAGAAGGCCAAGCCGCGCAAGAAGGCGCAGGAACGCGCCGCCGCCGCCGCCAAGGCCGCGGAAGCGCCGGCGGCGTGAAGCGCCTTATCGTCCCTTCGCTTTGTTGAGGCAAAGCTCGGCCGGGAATGACGGGTGGATGTGATGGACAAAGACATCCTTCTCGCCGTCGTTCTCGGCGCGCATGGGCTGAAGGGCGAGGTGCGGGTAAAGGCCTTCACCGAGACGCCCGACGCGCTGGCGCGCTACACCGCTTTGCACGCAAGCGACGGCCGCATCTTCACGGTCGCGCAGCTCAGGCCCGGCAAGAGCGGCGAGGCGGTCGCGGGCTTCCGTGAAGTGCATGACCGCATGGCGGCGGAATCCCTGAAAGGCGTGGAACTCTTCGTTGCGCGCGACACCCTGCCGGCGCCGGACGAGAACGAGTTCTATCACGCCGATCTGCTCGGGCTGACCGCCGAGGACGAAGCCGGCCGCCTGATCGGCACGGTGAAGGCGATCCACAATTACGGCGCCGGCGATGTGATCGAGATCGCGCGCGGCGATGGCGACACGGTGCTGCTGCCCTTTTCGCGCGAATTTGTCCCAACGGTCGATCTGCAGAACGGGCGCGTCGTGATCGCGGTGCCCGAGGATTCCGAAACCGGCGAGCACGGCAACGTCGAATGAGCTGGGCGGCCACGGTGCTGACGCTGTTCCCGGAGATGTTTCCGGGACCGCTGGACCATTCGCTGATCGGCAAGGCGCGGGCAAAGGATCTCTGGTCGCTGGAGGTGCGCGACATCCGCGCGCACGGCATCGGCCGGCACCGCACGGTCGACGACACGCCGTCCGGCGGCGGGCCGGGCATGGTGATGCGTGCCGACGTCGCCTGCGCCGCCATCGACGCGGTGGCGCGCGGCGGACGGCCCCTGATCTATCTCTCGCCGCGCGGCGCGAGGCTGGCCCAGCCGCGCGTGACGGCGCTGAGCGGCGGGCCCGGCGCGATCCTGCTCTGCGGCCGCTTCGAGGGGCTGGACGAACGGGCGATCGAAGCGCGGGCCGTCGAGGAAATCTCCCTCGGCGATTTCGTGCTGGCGGGCGGCGAGATCGCGGCGATGGCACTGATCGAGGCCTGCGTGCGCCTGCTCCCCGGCGTGCTGGGCGACGCCGCCTCGCCGGCCGACGAGAGTTTCAGCCGGGGCCTGCTCGAATATCCCCATTACACGAGGCCGCAGAGCTTCGAAGGACGCGAGATCCCGGCGGTGCTGACCTCCGGCAATCATGGCGAAATCGCCCGGTGGCGCCGCGCCGAGGCCGAAAAGCTGACCGAAACCCGCCGTCCCGACCTCTGGACCCTCTATGAAAAGCCGAACGGCTAGGCTATACGGCGCGCCTTCTATGACACTTTGCGCATGACGGAGACGACCATGAACCTGCTCAAGCAGCTCGAACTCGAGCAGATGAAGGCCGCGCGGCCGACGCCGCATCCCGCGTTCCGTCCCGGCGACACGCTGAAGGTCAACGTCAAGGTGGTCGAGCAGACCTATGACGAAAAGGCCAAGCAGACCAAGACGCGCGAGCGCATCCAGGCCTTCGAGGGCGTCTGCATCGGCCGCCAGGGCGAGGGCGTCAACGAGAGCTTCACGGTGCGCAAGATTTCCTATGGCGAGGGCGTGGAGCGCGTCTTCCCGGTCTACAGCCCGCTGGTGGATTCGGTCTCGGTGGTGCGCAAGGGCAAGGTCCGCCGTGCCAAGCTCTATTATCTGCGCGGCCGTC
>JAATGL010000180.1 GCA_015654705.1 Alphaproteobacteria bacterium
AGTCCCGAGATCAGCCGGTTGCGGCGGGGAATTGGGCGCGCCTGCTGCGATTATCCCAGCGGCATGTCGGAGATGACCGCGCCTTGCGCGCGGATGCGGTCGTATAGCGCGGAGTTCTCCGGCGGATAGATAATGACGACGCCGCCGGCCAGCACCGCGCAGGTTCCGCTCGCCAGCGCACCCTCATGCGCGGCGGTGTCGATTCCGCGCGCCAAGCCCGAGACCACGACGAAACCCGCTTCGCCCAGATCCGCCGCCAGGCGGGCGGCCAGCTTGCGGCCCAGCGCCGACGCATTGCGCGCGCCGACGATCGCCACCATTTCGCGGCGGAACAGCGCGGTGTGACCCAGTATTTCGATGAGCGGCGGCGGCGGATCGAGCACCGCCAGCCCGCGGGGAAATTCCGGCTCGGCCGACGCGACGATTCGCCCGCCCAGCCTGGCGAGCTTCTCGATTTCCTCCCGTGCCTCGGAGTCCGGCGGCGGCTGCAGGGCCTCGCCGCCGCCCCTGCGGCTCAGGCGCGGCAATTCCGCCAGCGACGCCGTGGCCGAACCGAACCGCGCGATCAACTGCGCGAAGGTCACCGGGCCGACATTCTGCGTGCGCGCCAGCCTGAGCCAGGCGCGGCGTTCGCCATCGCTCAGCGATCTTCGGACCTCGGCCATCGGCTAGGAGGGTCGCGCTTTCGCACCGCCGATCCGCGGTTCCTCGCCGCGAAGCAGCCGCGCGATGTTTTCGCGATGCATGACGATGATCAGCGCCGCGAGAACCGCCGCCAGGAAGGCGTATGACGGCGCGCTCCAGATCAGCATATAGAGTGGCGACAGCGTCGCCGCGATCAGGGCCGACAGCGAGGAAATCCGCCAGATCGCCGCCGCCAGCAGCCAGGTTCCCGCGACCAGCAGCCCGACCGGCCAGGCGAGCGCCGCCACGATCCCCAGGAACACGGCGACACCCTTGCCGCCCTTGAAGCGCAGCCAGACGGGAAACAGGTGACCCAGAAACGCCCCCAGCCCGGCGAACAGCGCGCCGGTGCTGCCATAATAGGTGTAGGCGATCAGGACCGCCGCAACGCCCTTTCCCGCATCGAAGACCAGGGTCAGTGCCGCGGCCCAGCGTTTGCCGGTGCGCAGCACATTGGTGGCGCCGATATTGCCCGATCCGATCTTGCGCACATCGCCGGCGCCGGCCAGCCAGGCGAAGATCAGCCCGAACGGAATCGAGCCCAAGAGATAGCCGAGGCCGAGGCTCAGCCCTGCATTTTCCCAATTGATGGACGCGAACATCAGCTTTTCTTTTCCTTGCCGCGATCGAACACGCATTCGCCTCCGACAAAGGTCATCCTGGCACGGCCCTGGAATTTGCGTCCCTCGAAAGGCGTGTTGCGCGCGCGGGAATGAAGTTCGGCAGGATCGACCACGAAAGGCACGTCCGGATCGAACAGCACCAGGTCGGCTGGCGCGCCCTTTGCCAGCCTGCCGCCGTTTAGATTGAGAATGCGCGCCGGCGATGCCGTCAGCGCCTTCAGCACATGCAACAGGCTGGCGCGGCCTTCGTGATGCAGGGTCAGCGCGATCGGCAATAGGGTCTCCAGGCCGACGGCGCCGAACGCGGCCTGCGCAAAGGGCTGGCGCTTGGTGTCGGCGGCCTGCGGATCGTGGCTCGACACGATCACGTCGACAATGCCGGACGCCACGCCTTCCACCATCGCCGCGCGATCGGCCTCCGAGCGCAAGGGCGGCTTGACCTTCATGAAGGTCCGATAGGAACCGACATCGAGCTCGTTGAGCGCCAGATGATGGGCCGACACGCTGCAGGTGATGGGCAGGCCGCGCTGCTTGGCGGCGGCGACGGCGTCGAGCGAGGCGCGGCAGGAAATCTGTCCGAAGTGGTAGCGCGCGCCGGTCAGCTCGACGAGGCGGATGTCGCGCTCGACGATGATGGCCTCGGCGGCGGTGGGCGCGGCCGCAATGCCCAGCCGCATCGCGTACTCGCCCTCGGTCATCGAAGCGCCCGCGCTCAAATCCGGATCCTCGGCGTGGCCCACGACCAGCGCGCCGAAGGTGGAGGCATAGGCCAGCGCGCGCCGCAGCACGCGCGCATTGGCGATCGTGCGGTCGCCATCGGTGAAGGCGACGGCGCCGGCTTCCGTCAGCAGCCCGATCTCCGTCATCGTCTCGCCGGCGAGGTGCCTGGTCAGCGCCGCCATCGGCACCACGCGCACCGAGGCGGTGGCCGCGGCGCGGCGATGGATGAAATCGACCAGCGACGGCTCGTCGATCACCGGATCGGTGTTGGGCATCACAACGATGGTGGTGACACCGCCGGCGGCGGCGGCGCGGCTGGCCGATTCCAGCGTCTCGCGATGCTCGCTGCCCGGTTCGCCGGTGAAGACGCGCATGTCGATCAGGCCGGGCGCCAGGACCAGGCCCTTGCAGTCGATCACTTCGGGATCGGCGGGCTCGGCATCGTTGAACAGGCGCGACCCGACATCGGCGATCCGGCCGTTCTCCACCAGCAGGCCGCCGCGCACCTCCAGGTCCGTCGCCGGATCGAGCAGCAGCGCGTTGCGGAAGGCGATGCGCTTGCCGCTCACCTGTTGCGTCCTCCCTGCGCCAGGCCGCGCGCCAGCGCGTCGAGCACGGCCATGCGCATGGCGACGCCCATCTCGACCTGCTCCTGGATGAGGCTGACCGCGATGTCGTCGGCCACGGCCGAGTCGATCTCGACGCCGCGGTTCATCGGGCCGGGATGCATCACCAGCGCGCCCGGCCTGGCAAAGGCCAGCTTCTCGCGGTCCAGTCCGTAGAAGCGGAAATATTCCCGCGTCGAGGGCACGAAGGCGCCCGCCATGCGCTCGAGCTGCAGGCGCAGCATCATTACGATGTCGACGCCCGCGAGCCCCTCGCGCATGTCGGTGAAGATTTCGACGCCGAAGCGCTCCGCGTCGGCGGGCAGCAGGGTGCGCGGCGCGATCAGGCGCACGCGCGCGCCCAGCTTGGCCAGCAGGTGGATGTTGGAGCGCGCCACCCGGCTGTGCAGCACGTCGCCGCAGATCGCGACGGTCAGCCCTTCGAACGACCCGCGGCGGCGGCGGATGGTCAGCGCGTCCAGCAGGGCCTGGGTCGGATGCTCGTGGGCGCCGTCGCCGGCATTGATCACCGAACAGTCGAGCTTGCGGGCCAGCAACTCGGCGGCGCCCGAATCCGGGTGGCGCACCACCAGGATGTCCGGCCGCATGGCGTTCAGCGTGGCGGCGGTGTCGAGCAGCGTCTCGCCCTTGGCGACGGACGATGTGCGGACGCTCATGTTCAGCACGTCGGCGCCCAGCCTTTTGCCGGCCAGCTCGAACGAGCTTTGGGTGCGGGTCGAGGCCTCTAAGAACAGGTTGATCAGGGTGCGGCCCTTCAGCAGGGCGGTCTTCTTCTCGGCGGCGCGGTTCAGCGCGACATAGGTGTCGGCGAGATCGAGCAGCGAAACGATCTCGTCCAGCGAAAGCGCTTCGATGCCAAGCAGGTGGCTGGTCCTGAGGATTGCCGTGCCGGCGGAGGTCATCAAAACGGGGCTTATAGAAGCGAAGGGGCGGAAGGGCAAGCGAAGGCACAGCGTGCGGTTACCGTCATGGCGCCGCCATGTGCCGGAGCCGGTCGAGGACGCCCTGCAGGATGTAGGCGGCGGCCATCTTGTCGACGAGTTCGGCGCGCCGGCGCCGCGAGGTGTCGGCGTCCAGCAGGGTGCGCGTGACGGCGACGGTGGAAAGCCGTTCGTCCCAGAAGACGATCGGCAGGTCCGTGCGTGCCGCGAAATTGCGCCCGAACGCGCGCGCGGATTGCGCCGAGGGGCCGTCGCTCCCGTCCATGTTCAGCGGCAGGCCGATGACGATGCCGCCCACCGCATGTTCGGCGACGATCTTCTCCAGCTTGCCGGCGTCCAGGGAGAATTTGGCGCGGCGCAAGGTCGCCATCGGCGTCGCCACCGAGCGCGAGGTGTCCGACAGCGCCAGCCCGATGGTCTTTTCGCCCAGGTCGAGGCCGAGGAGGCGCCGGCCGGGAGAGAGGACGGATGTCAGGCCGGTGATGTCGGCGACGATCAACCGCTCACCACCGCCCGGTTTCGGCGCCGCCGCACGCGGCGATCCAAAAAGGACCGGTCCCTAATGATGCCTGGCGACAACAAGGCCCTCCCGCTTACAAATCGCTCGCTTGCCAGTCCGCCCCCCGGTTGCTAGCAAGACGGGCACTCTTACCACAACGAGCAGGCTCATGTCCGTCGACAAGGACACCGTGCGACGCATCGCGAAACTGGCCCGGCTGGCGCTGGACGAGGGGCGCGTCGAGCCCATGGCGCGCGAGCTGAACGGCATCATGGCCTGGGTGGCGCAACTCGACGAGGTCGATGTCGAGGGCGTGGCGCCGATGACCAGCGTGGTCGCGCAGAGCCTCAAGATGCGCGCCGACGAGGTGACCGAAGGCGGTACCGCCGATGCGCTGATGGAAAATGCGCCGGGCGGCGAGGATCATTTCTTCGTCGTCCCCAAGGTGGTGGAATAGGCGATGACGCTTCCTGCCGCTCCCACCGATTTCACGCTGGCCGAGGCGCGCGATGCCGTGCGCGCCCGGAAGATCTCGTCGCGCGACCTCACCGAGGCCTTCATCGCCGCGGTCGAGGACGCGCGGCCGCTCAACGCCTTCGTGACCGAGACGCCCGAGCGCGCGCTCGCCATGGCGAAGGCTTCGGACGCGCGGATTGCCAGGGGCGAGGCCGGGCCGCTCGAAGGCCTGCCGCTGGCGATCAAGGATCTGTTCTGCACCAGGGGCGTGCGCACCACCGCCGGCAGCAACATCCTGTCGAACTTCGTGCCGCCCTACGAATCCACCGTCACGCAGAATTTGTGGGATGCCGGCGCCGTGATGCTGGGCAAGACCAACATGGATGAGTTCGCGATGGGCTCGTCCAACGAGACCAGCCATTTCGGGCCGGTGTTCAATCCCCACCGCTCGCGCGCCTTGAACGCGAAACTGGTGCCGGGGGGATCGTCGGGCGGCTCGGCGGCGGCGGTGTCGGGGAGCTTCTGCCTGGCGGCGACCGGAACCGACACGGGCGGCTCGATCCGCCAGCCCGCCGCGGTCAGCGGCATCGTCGGCCTGAAGCCGACCTATGGCCGCTGCTCGCGCTACGGGATCGTGGCTTTCGCCTCGTCGCTCGACCAGGCCGGGCCGATGACGCGCACGGTGCGCGACGCCGCGATCCTGCTGCGCGCCATGGCGAGCGTGGACCCGCGCGATTCGACCAGCGTCGATCTGCCGGTGCCGGACTACGAAGCGGCTCTCGAAGCCGGGGTGAAGGGGCTGCGTATCGGCATCCCGAAGGAATACCGCATCGACGGGGCGCCGCCGGAAATCGACGCGCTGTGGTCCAAGGGCGCGGAATGGCTGAAGGCGCAGGGCGCCGAGATCGTCGAAGTGAGTCTGCTGCACACCATATATGCGCTGCCTACCTATTATATCGTGGCGCCGGCGGAGGCCTCCTCCAACCTCGCCCGCTATGACGGGGTGCGTTTCGGCCACCGCACGGCCCACGCCCATGACATCACCGAACTCTACGAGAAAAGCCGGGCCGAGGGCTTCGGGGCCGAGGTTCAGCGCCGCATCCTGATCGGCACCTATGTGCTCTCCTCGGGCTATTACGACGCCTATTACCTGCGCGCCCAGAAGCTGCGCAGCCTGATCGCGCGGGATTTCACGCAGGCGTTCGAGAGCTGCGACGTGCTGCTGACGCCGGCGACGCCGGGCCCGGCCTTCGCGGTGGGCGAAAAGACCGCCGATCCCGTATCCATGTACCTGAACGACGTGTTCACGGTGACGGTGAACCTGGCGGGCCTTCCGGGCCTCTCCGTGCCGGCCGGCACCACGCAGGACGGATTGCCGCTGGGGCTGCAGATCATCGGCAAGGCCTTCGACGAGGCGACGGTGCTGCGCGCCGGCCGCGCCGTCGAACTGGCGGCCAATTTCACAGCCAGGCCGATGCCATGGTGGAGGGCGGCATGAGCACACGCTCCGCGAAACTCATCAAGGGCCAGACCGGCGATTGGGAGATCGTCATCGGCATGGAGGTCCATGCCCAGGTCCTCTCCAAATCGAAACTGTTTTCCGGCGCCTCGACCGAATTCGGCGCCGAGCCCAACAGCCAGGTCAGCTTCGTCGATGCGGCAATGCCGGGCATGTTGCCGGTGATCAACCGCTTCTGTGTGGAGCAGGCGGTGAAAACGGGCTTGGGCCTCAAGGCGCAAATCAACAACCGGTCGGTCTTCGACCGTAAGAATTACTTCTATCCCGATCTGCCGCAGGGCTATCAGATCAGCCAGTTCAAGAACCCCATCGTGGGCGAGGGCGAGATTTTCCTCGACATGAAGGACGGCGAGACGATCCGCGTCGGCATCGAA
>JAATGL010000256.1 GCA_015654705.1 Alphaproteobacteria bacterium
AACGCGGTCAGCGCGCTGGCGCCGACGATTCCGGAATCGGTCTACATGTTCTTCCAGATGACCTTCGCGATCATCACCCCGGCGCTGATCGCAGGCGCGCTGGCCGACCGCATGAAATTCTCGGCCTTCCTCTGGTTCATGGCGCTCTGGCTGCTGCTCGTCTATTGCCCGATCGCCCATTGGGTGTGGGGCGGCGGCTTCCTGGGCGCGATGGGCGCGCTCGATTATGCCGGCGGCACGGTGGTGCATCTGAACGCGGGAACCGCGGGCCTGATCACCTGCCTGGTGCTGGGCAAGCGCAAGGGCCTCGGCACCGAGAACATGGCGCCGCACAATCTGGTGCTCAGCGTGATCGGCGCCTCGCTTCTGTGGGTCGGCTGGTTCGGCTTCAATGCCGGCTCCGCGGTGACCGCCAACATCAATGCCGGCATGGCGGCGGCGTCGACGCAGATCGCCACCGCGGCGGCGTCGCTCGGCTGGATGTTCATGGAATGGATCATCGGCAAGAAGCCTTCGGTGCTCGGCATGATCTCGGGCGCGGTGGCGGGGCTGGTGGCGATCACGCCGGCCTCGGGCTTCGTCGATCCGGTCGGTGCGCTGATCATCGGCGTGGCGGCGGGCGTCGTCTGCTACGGCTCGGCGGTGTGGCTGAAGAAGCTCTTGGGCTATGACGACGCGCTCGATGCCTGGGGCGTGCACGGCGTGGGCGGCGCGCTCGGCGCGATGCTGACCGGCGTCTTCGCCTCCAACGCCATCAACTCGGCCGGCAAGGGCTGGCTGATCGACGGCAACGGCCACCAGATGCTGATCCAGTTCTATGACGTGGCGGCGGTCTTCGTCTATTGCGCCGTCGCCACCTTCATCATCCTGAAAGTGATCGACATGGTTGTGGGTCTCAGAGTCTCCGCGGAGATCGAAGTCGAAGGTCTCGACATCAATCTCCACGGCGAAACGGTGCACGGCTGATCCCGCCGCGCACCGGCGTTTCTTCCTCCTCAGAACTGGGCGCCTCCTGACAGGGGCGCCTTTTTTTTCGCCTCGACAATCCGACGACCGGCGGCGCAAAACCCGCCCATGAACGCGAGCTCGCGCATGATCGAGATCGATGCGGCGACTGCCGACGCGCTGGAACGCGAGGCGAAGGCGCGGGGACTGTCGCTGGTCGATTTCCTGGCCGATGTCGCACGCCAAAGCGCGGAGCCTGCGGGCGACGCGCTGGAGGCGATGCGTGCCGCGGGGCGCGGGCCCTGGTCGCCTGCGGCGCTGGCGGAGGACGCGCGCACGATCGCCGCCTTCGAGCAGACGGGCGAGGGCATTCCGTTCGACGAGGTTGCCGCCTGGATCGAAAGCTGGGGCACGGCGTGCGAATTGCCGGCCCCCAAAACCCGGCGGTTGTGAACATCATCGTCTCGCCGCGCGCGGCGGCCGATCTGGAGCGGTTGCGCGCTTTTCTGGCGGATGCGAATCCCCAGGCGTCGGAACGGGCCGTCGAAGCGCTGGTCAGCGGCATCCGATCGCTCAGGGATTTTCCCGGTCGCGGCCGCCCCGTCGCGCGCTTCGGCCTGCGCGAATTGATCGTTCCATTCGGCAAGGCAGGCTATGTGGTGCGCTATTATCCGTCGGCGCGGCGCGGCGAAATCGTCATCCTGCGCATCTGGCATAGCCGCGAAGCGCGGCGCTGACCCATATCCATTGGACGCTGCCCCCGGCGCTGGCTACGATTCGCCCGCCCGCAAATGTGAGTGCCGCATGCTCCCCGGCCGTCTTGCCGAATTGCCGCCGTCGTCGTTTGCGATGCTGGCGACGCTGCTCGATTCCACGGCGCCGGGGCTGCCGCCGATCAGCCTGGCGGTCGGCGATCCGCGCGGCGCGGTGCCGGCGTTCGTGATGGACGCCCTCAACGCGCATGGGCACGCGTTCGGCGAGTATCCCCCGATCAACGGCACGGCCGCGTGGCGCGCGGCGGCGGCGGCATGGCTGAGGCGCCGCTTCGCTTTGCCCGCGTCGCACCTCGATCCGGAGCGCCACATCCTGCCGCTGAACGGCACGCGCGAGGGGCTGTTCCTGGCGCCCTTCGTGGTGACGCCTGAGACCAAGGCCGGCGGCCGGCCGGCGATCCTGCTGCCCAATCCGTTTTATCAATGCTATGCGGCGGCGGTGCTGGCGGCCGGCGCCGAGCCGGTGTTCGTGCGCGCCGATGCCTCGACCGGCTTCCTGCCCGATTTCGCGGCGCTGCCTAAGGCGGTGCTGGAGCGCACGGCGGCGGCCTATCTCTGTTCGCCGTCCAATCCCGAAGGCGCCTGCGCCGGCGACGCCACTTGGCGAACACTGTTCGAACTTGCGGACTGCTACGACTTCACGGTGTTCGCGGACGAATGCTACGCGGATATCTACCTGGACACGCCGCCGCTCGGCGCGCTGACGGCACGTCTGGCGCAGGCCGGCTCGTTCGCGCGGCTGCTGACCTTCCACTCGCTGTCGAAGCGCTCCGGCCTGCCGGGGCTGCGCTCCGGCATTGTCGCCGGCGATCCGGCGCTGATGGCCAAATTCCGCGCCTTGCGCAACTATGCCGGCCCGCAGGTGCCGCTGCCGATCCTGGCGGCCTCGGCGGCGGCGTGGAGCGACGAGGCCCATGTCGCGGCCAACCGCGCCGCCTATCGCGAGAAATTCGCGCTGGCGCAGCGCCTGCTCGGCAACCGGGCCGGCTTCCGTCTCCCCGAAGGCGGCTTCTTCCTCTGGCTGGCGGTCGGTGATGGCGAAGAGACGGCGCTGCGGCTGTGGCGCGAGGCCGGGGTCCGCACGCTGCCGGGCGCCTATATGGGCCGCGAAATCGAGCGCGGAAAACCCCGCACGAATCCTGGCTTTCCCTATCTGCGGGTGGCGCTCGTAAACGATTTGTCAACCATTATGACCGCCCTTGAGCGGATGGTCGAAGTCTTGGGAAGCGGGACCGCCTGATGGCCGGCGTTTACCAGCCGCGTCCGCGCGGGGCGGCGATGAGCGATGCGCTGGCCGATGCCCGCCGCGCGCTGGCCAGGCTGCTGCAGATCGCGCTGCTGCGCGGCGCCGGCGCGCTGGTGCTGCTGGGCGCGCTGGCCGTCGCCGCGGC
>JAATGL010000254.1 GCA_015654705.1 Alphaproteobacteria bacterium
CAATCGAGGGAATGACCACTGCCCTACCCTTGCTCGAAGCGCGCGCCCTGTCGTTCCATCGTCAGGCTGATCGCGCTGGCGTCCCTCAAAGTGCCGGCCTGGGAAGCGGACAAGCTCCCGCCACATCTGCGCAACATTCCCGCCGTGAAACCGGGAAGCAGGGGGCTGGCATGAATCTCGTTGATGCGGATTCAGGCTCTCGCGACGCCCAATTTCGTCGCGACACCGTGAAGGCGTTTGTCGCGCGTCCATAGCAACGCTCCTGCGGTCAGTCGCACGGAGGCCAGCAGATGCGCGTCGACATAGCCGATGCCGGTGCCGAAGAATTCTTCGCGTTCGATGAACTGCAGGACCTCGTCGTCCGAGGCGATCACGGCCTGCTTTAGTTTCTGCAGGTCCCGTACAATAAGGGCGCGGTTTCGCAGATGACCAAGCGCGATTTCACCGATCACAAAGGGATGGGTGAGGACGCGTTCTTTGGAGAGAAGATCGAAGAACACGTCATCGCGGCTGCGAAAATGGTCTATCCAGATCGAGGAATCGACCAGGATCACGCAGCTTTCGGCCGGCGGCGCGGTGCGGCCCAGGCATCGGGATCGCTGCCACCCAGCATGGCCAGGCGCCGCGCCGCCTCGCGCGCGACCAGCGCCTTGAGCGCCTCATGGATCACGCCGGATTTCTCCTTGATCCCGGTATATTCCTGCGCCTCGGCCAGGAGCTTGTCGTCGAGGGCGATGGTCGTCCGCATGGTCGGATCCTCTTGCGGCACGAAATATGGCATCGATCGATGCGGTTTTCAATGCGTGACCTTTCCGCGTCCCGGCGCTAAAAACGGCTGCATGACCGGCCTCCGCCTCGGTGTGAACATCGACCACGTTGCGACGATCCGCAACGCGCGGGGCGGCGCGTTTCCCGATCCGGTGCGGGCGGCGAAGCTGGCGGCGCAGGCCGGCGCCGACGGCATCACCGCGCATCTGCGCGAGGATCGCCGCCATATCTCGGACGACGACATCGCGCGGCTGGCGCGCGAGATCGACCTGCCGCTCAATCTGGAAATGGCGGCGACCGACGAGATGCTGGCCATTGCCCTGAAGCATCGCCCGCACGCCGCCTGCATCGTCCCCGAGAAGCGCGAGGAGCGCACGACGGAAGGCGGCATCGACGCGGCGGGCCGGCACGACCGCCTGTCGCCGATCGTGCGCGCGCTGGGCGAGGCGGGCGTGCGCGTCTCGCTGTTCATCGAACCGGATCTCCGGCAGCTCGATGCCGCCAGATCGCTCGGCGCGCCGGTGGTGGAACTGCACACCGGCGCCTATAGCGAGGCCGAAGGTGAGGCGCGCGCGCGCCTGCTGGAAAAGCTTCGCGCGGCCGCGGCGCATGGCGCGTCGCTGGGACTGGAAATCCATGCCGGTCACGGACTCACCTATGACAATGTCGGGCCGGTGGCGGCGATCCCCGAGATCCGCGAACTGAATATCGGGCATTTCCTGGTGGGCGAAGCGATCTTCGTCGGCCTCGAAGCCGCCATCCGCCGCATGCGCGCGCTGATGGACGCGGCGAGGGCGCCATGATCCTCGGTCTCGGCTCCGACCTGATCGACATCCGCCGCGTCGAGCAATCGATCGAGCGCTATGGCGACCGCTTCCTCGACCGCATCTTCACCGCGGTGGAAAAGGCCAAATCCGACAAGCGGGCGCAGCGCGCCGCCTCCTATGCCAAGCGTTTCGCGGCCAAGGAGGCCTGTTCCAAGGCGCTGGGCACGGGGCTCAGGCGGGGCGTGTTCTGGCGCGACATGGGGGTGGTCAACCTGCCCGGCGGCAAGCCGACCATGGCTCTGACGGGCGGCGCCCTGCGGCGTCTTCAGGAGATCACGCCTGCCGGCCATACGGCGGTCATCGACCTGACGATCACCGACGATTTCCCCCTGGCGCAGGCGATCGTGATCATTTCGGCGGTTGCGGTGCTGCCGCCCATACTTAAGTAAGGGACGGGTTTTACCTTGACGCCACCCCGCCACTCCGGTTCTGTGCCGCGCTATTCATGACAAACGAGCCCGAAATGCCCGATCTGAGCGCTTCCGATCCCGTCGTGCCCGCGGCCAAGCCGGGTGCGCCCGGACCGCTCGAGGGAACTCCGATCGCCGAGGCGCTGGCCGAGAAGCGCGGCGCCAAGGGCGCGAAGGCCGCCGCCGCGGCAGCACAGGGCGAATCCTGGCTCGAGACGGTCAAGACGATCTTCTACGCGCTGCTGATCGCGCTGGTCATCCGCACGCTGTTCTTCCAGCCCTTCAACATTCCTTCGGCGTCGATGGAGAATACGCTGCTGGTCGGCGACTATCTGTTCGTCGAGAAATTCGCCTATGGCTACAGCCGCAATTCCTTTCCGTTCCGCGCCTGGCCGGTCGGCGATTTCCTGCACGGACGGCTGTTCGGCTCGGCGCCGGCGCGCGGCGACGTCGTGGTCTTCAAGATGCCCAATCCCAATTCCTCCGACTACATGCAGGATTTCATCAAGCGGGTGATCGGCCTTCCCGGCGACCGCATCCAGATGCTGAACGGTCAGGTCTACATCAACGAGAAGCCGGTGCCGAAGGTGCGCGTCGCCGATTATGTCGAGACCGACGAATTCGGCGTCGTGCGGGGCGTGCCGCGCTATCGTGAGACGCTGCCCAACGGCAAGAGCTATTTCGTCCTCGACCGCATCGCCGACAGCAACGAGGACAACACCAAAGTCTTCACCGTGCCGCCGGGCCATTACTTCATGATGGGCGACAACCGCGACAATTCCGACGACAGCCGCATGGATGTGGGCTACGTTCCGGCCGAAGACCTTGTCGGCAAGGCCGAGTTCCGGTTCTTTTCGATCGATGAAAGCGCAGTCTGGTATGAACCCTGGACATGGCCGGGAGCCATCCGCTTCCGCCGGATTTTCACGGGCATCGACTGAGATCGAAAACCGTCTGGGCCATATCTTCAACGATCCCGATCTGCTGAGGCGCGCGCTGACCCACGCCAGCGCCAACGCGGCGCGTTCCAACGAGCGGCTGGAATTCCTGGGCGACCGCGTGCTCGGCCTGGTCGCGGCGGAAAAGCTGCACGCGCTCTACCCCGCCGACGCGGAGGGCGCGCTGGCGCTCAAATTCAACGCCCTGGCGCGGCAGGATGCCTGCGCCAAGGCGGCGGATGCCGCCGGCCTCGCCGACCACATCATCCTGGCCAATTCGGAAAGCCTGAGCGGCGGGCGGCACAAGGCCGCGATCCTGGCCGGCGCCTGCGAGGCGGTGATCGCGGCGCTCTACCTGGATGGCGGGCTGGAGGCGGCGCGCGCCTTCATCGAGACATACTGGCGCGACGCCTTCGCGACGCTGAACCAGGACATGCGCGACGCCAAGACGGCGCTGCAGGAATGGGCGCAGGCGCGCAGGGGCGCTGCGTCGACGCCGAGCTACAGGCTGGTGCAGCGCACCGGGCCGGATCACGCGCCGCGCTTCCTGGTCGAGGTCTGCGTGAACGGGCACGATCCCGAAACCGGCGAAGGCGGTTCCAAGCGCGAGGCCGAACAGGACGCGGCGGGGAAGATGCTGGCGAAGCTGGAACCGGCGCGATGACCACGCGCTGCGGCTTTGCCGCCATCATCGGCGCCCCCAACGCCGGCAAATCGACGCTGGTCAACGCGCTGGTCGGCTCCAAGATCGCCATCGTCACGCCCAAGGTGCAGACCACCCGCATGCCGGTGCGCGGCGTGGCGATCCGCGGCGAGACGGAGATCGTCTTCGTCGACACGCCAGGCATCTTCAAGCCGCGCCGCCGCCTCGACCGCGCCATGGTGAGTTCGGCCTGGGCCGGCGCCAACGACGCCGACGCCATCGTGCTGATCGTGGACGCGCCCGATCTGGTGGCGCAGCCCGACGGCCTCGCCGCGCGCGACACATACGCGATCGTCGAGAAGCTGAAGGAGAACAGGGCCAGGGCCGCGCTGGTGCTCAACAAGATCGACGGCATGAAGCGCACCGATCTGCTGCCGCTGATCGAGCGGCTCAAGGACGAGGCGGTCTTCGAGCAGGTCTTCGTGATTTCCGCGCTCAAGGGCGACAGTGTGGAAGACGTGGCCGCGTGGTGCGCGTCGAAGATGCCCGAAGGCCCGTGGCTTTTTCCCGAGGACCAGATCGGCGACATCTCCTCGCGGCTGCTGGCGGCCGAAATCACGCGCGAGAAGATCTATCTGCGCCTGCACGACGAACTTCCCTACGCCTCGGCGGTGGAGACCGAGAAATGGGAGGAGCGCAAGGACGGCTCGGTCCGGATAGACCAGACGATCTATGTCCAGCGCGACGGCCAGAAGGCGATCGTGCTGGGCAAGGGCGGCGCCACGATCAAGAAGATCGGCGAATTGTCGCGCGCCGAGCTTGAAGAGATTTTCGGCCGCCGCGTGCATCTGTTCCTCTTCGTCAAGGTCCGCGAGAACTGGGCCGAGGAGCGCGAGCATTATCGCGAGATGGGGCTGGAATATCCGGAGGACACAAAATGATCTGTCATCCCGGCCGAGCCGGCCGCGAGGCCGGCGATGACCCGGGACCTATCGTGACGCGTCGCCACGGGTCCCGGCTCGTGCTCGCTTCGCTCGCTGGGCGGGATGACATATCAATACGGCATGGAATGGTCTGACGACGCCATCGTGCTTTCGGTCCGTGCCCATGGCGAGAGCAGCGCGATCGTCGAGGCGCTGACCCGCGCCCACGGTCGCCATCTGGGACTGGTGCGCGGCGGCGCGTCGCGGCGGATGAAGCCGGTCCTGCAGCCGGGCAACACGCTGCAACTGCACTGGCGGGCGCGCCTGAGCGAGCATCTGGGAAGTTTCACCGTCGAACCCGGCCGCGCCCGTGCCGGCACGTTGATGGAGGGCCGCGCCGCGCTGGTCGGGCTGAACGCCTTTTGCGGCGTCGCCGCCGCGGCGATGCCGGAGCGCGAAACCCACGACGCGGTGTTCGACGTCGGCGAAATCCTGCTGGATGCGATGCTGGAAGACGGCATCGCCCATTGGGGCGCGCTCTATGTGCGCTGGGAGGCCGGGCTGCTGGACGCGCTGGGCTTCGGTCTCGATTTCACGCAATGCGCGGCGACCGGCACGACCGACGATCTCGCCTATGTCTCGCCGCGCTCCGGGCGCGCCGTGTCGCGCGATGCGGGGGCGATCTACAAGGAACGCCTGTTCGCCCTGCCGCCTTTCCTGCTCGGTTCCCAGAACGCGGTGACGGCTTTAGATATCGCGGCGGGATTGAGGCTCACCGCCTATTTCCTGCTCGACCGCGTGCTGGCGCCGCACGGCAGGGCGATGCCGGCGGCACGGCTGCGCCTGGGCGCGTTGGCGGGCCGCGAATCGGTTACAGAGTAGAGACCATGGCCGACATCGAAGACGACATCCGACCCGAACAGCTGAGCAAGGCGCTGGCCGAACGCTACCTGGCCTATGCGCTTTCGACCATCACCCAGCGCGCGCTTCCTGATGTGCGCGACGGGCTGAAGCCCGTGCATCGCCGCGTGCTGTGGGCGATGCGGCTGCTCGGCCTCAACCCGGCGGCGGGATTCAAGAAATGCGCCCGCATCGTCGGCGACACGATGGGCAAGTACCATCCGCATGGCGACCAGTCGATCTATGACGCCCTGGTGCGGTTGGCGCAGGAATTCTCGGTGCGCTATCCGCTGGTCGAGGGGCAGGGCAATTTCGGCAATGTCGACGGCGATAACCCGGCCGCGATGCGCTACACCGAAAGCCGGCTGACCGCGGTCGCCGAGGCGCTGCTCGACGGGCTGGACGAGAACGCCGTCGATTTCCGCGCCACCTATGACGGCGAGGAGGAAGAGCCGGTGGTGCTTCCCGCCGCTATCCCGCATCTCTTGGCCAACGGGTCGAGCGGCATCGCGGTCGGCATGGCGACCTCCATCCCGCCGCACAATCTGGGCGAACTCTGCGCCGCGGCCACGGCGCTGATCGAAAATCCCAACGTCCAGGACCGCACCATCTTCAAGCTGGTGCGCGGCCCCGATTTCCCGACCGGCGGCATCGTCATCGACGACGCGGCCGCCATCGTGGAGAGCTACAGGACGGGGCGCGGTTCCTTCCGCGTGCGGGCGCGCTGGAAGCGGGAGGAGGGCGCGCGCGGCATGTATCAGCTCGTCGTGCACGAAATCCCCTACCAGGTGCAGAAGGCCAAGCTGATCGAGCGCATCGCCGAACTGCTGGAACAGAAGAAGCTGCTGCTGCTCGACGACGTGCACGACGAATCCGCCGAAGACATCCGCATCGTGCTGACGCCCAAGAGCCGCACGGTCGAGCCGGACCTGCTGATGGAGCAATTGTTCCGCCAGACCGATCTGGAAACCCGCGTGCCGCTCAACATGAACGTGCTGGACCGGGGGCTGGTGCCGCGGGTGATGAGCCTGCGCGAGGTGCTGGGCGCCTTCATCGATCATCGCCGCGAGGTGCTGGAGCGGCGCTCCACGCACCGGCTGGAGAAGATCGCCACGCGGCTGGAGGTGCTGGACGGCTATCTCGCCGTCTATCTGAACCTCGACAAGGTGATCCGCATCATCCGCACCGAGGATGAGCCCAAACCCAAGCTGATGAAGGCGTTCGCCCTGAGCGAGGCGCAGGCCGACGCGATCCTCAACATGCGGCTGCGTTCGCTGCGCAAGCTGGAGGAAATGGAGATCCGCGCCGAACATGCGGCGCTGACCGGCGAGCAGGCGGACCTCGGGAAGCTGCTGGGCTCGGCGAAATTGAAATCCGAGCGGCTGATCGAGGAGCTAAAGGCGATCGACGCCAAATTCGGTCTCAAGACCGCGCTGGGCAGGCGCCGCACCGAGATCGCCGAGGCCAGGCTGATCGCCAAGGTGGAAGCCATCGCCGACGAGGCGGCAACGCTCGAAGAGGCGGTCGAGAAGGAGCCGATCACGGTCGTCTGTTCGCAGAAGGGCTGGCTGCGCAGCTTCAAGGGCCATCAGGAACCGGGCGACGCGGTGAAATACCGCGAGGGCGACCGCGAACGCTTCTGGATCCATGCCGAGACGACCGACAAGCTGATGATGTTGGCGACCGACGGCCGCTTCTTCACGCTCGACTGCGCCAGGCTGCCGGGCGGCCGCGGCAATGGCGAGGCGATCCGCACCTTCATCGACCTGCCGCCGGAATCCGACCTCGTCGCGATGTTCGCGCACCAGCCGGGGCGCAAGCTGCTGCTGGCCGCGACCACCGGCCACGGCTTCGTCACCGCCGAGGACGATGCGGTGGCGATGACCAAGGCCGGCAAGCGGGTGATGAACGTGAAGACGGGTGCGGAAGCGACGGTCTGCCGCTTCGTCGGCGGCGATTCCATCGCGGTCGTCGGCGACAACCGCAAGATGATCGTTTTCGCACTCGACGAATTGCCCGAGATGGCGCGCGGTCAGGGCAATTACCTGCAGCGCTACAAGGATGGCGGCCTGCTCGATGCGACGACCTTCACCTGGAAGGACGGCCTGCGCGACGAGAACAACCGCACCTGGACAGCGGCCGAGCTGAAGGAATGGCGCGGCGCCCGCGCCCAGGCGGGCCGGCTGGTGCCGCGCGGCTGGGCCAAAAGCGGCAAGTTCGCCGTGGCCTAGCCCGGCTTCCAGAATGTGATGATGGCGCCGCCGGCGATCACCAGGGCGCCGCCGGCCAGGATCGGCACGGTCGGGAGGGCGCGGAACGCGACGAAGTTGATCACCTGCCAGACCACGAACAGGGTCGCGATGTAGAGGCCGACGACCTGTCCGAATTCCAGCGGCGCCAGGTTGAGGAACGAGCCGTATCCGAAAAGCAAAGCCGCGCCGGCCAGGAAAAGCCCCAGCCGGATCAGGCCGGCATGGCTGTTGTAGATCGCCATCCGGACGACGGCATCGCCGCTGACCTCCAGCACGGTCGCGATCACCAGAAAGACCAGCGGATGAATCCCATGCAGCGCCTTCAACATGTTCGCTCTCCGCTGAGTCCGGCCTGTCGATCCCTGACGCGCTCCCGATCGGACCGCCGCTTTGCGGAGGCGCGCTTTCGGTCTAGCGTGATTCCGCGAGAAAACCAGCCAAAGGGGCGGGCGTGGCGGACAAAATTCCGGCCGCGGGGTTCACCCCGGGCTACCGAACCTATGTGCTCGTCGTCCTGACGCTCGTCTATGTGGTCAACTATCTCGATCGCCAGATCCTCGGCATCCTGCTGCCCCAGATTCAAAAGGAATTCACGCTCACCGACACCGATCTGGGATTCCTCTCGGGCACGGCCTTCGCGCTGCTCTATGCGACGCTGGGAATCCCCATCGCGATCTTCGCCGACCGCGTGAACCGGCGGAACATCATCGCGGTCTCGCTGGCGACCTTCAGCCTGATGACGGTGCTGAGCGGCTACACCGTGAGTTTCTGGCAATTGGTGCTGACGCGCTTCGGCACCGGGATCGGCGAAGCCGGCACCGCCCCCTCGATCAATTCGGTGCTGGCCGATCTCTACCCGCCGGAGAAGCGCGCCTCGGCGCTCGCTTTCTATGCGGCGGGGCTGAACGTGGGATTGTTGCTCGGCTTCTTCGGCGGCGGCTGGATCGCGCAGCATTATGGCTGGCGCGATGCCTTTCTGGCCGCCGGGCTGCCCGGTCTGGCGATGGTCGTCCTGCTGCTGTTCACCGTGCGCGAGCCGGTGCGCGGCACGGTGGAGCGGCTTGCCGACGTCGAGGCGCCCCCCGGCATCTGGGCCGTGGCGCGCCATCTGTGGCGGCAGCCGTCGTTCCGCTGGATCGCGCTCGGCACCGCGATGAGCGCCTTCGGCGGCTACGCCGCGATCTTCTTCGTGCCGAAATTCCTTTTTGTCTCCCATCACATGACGCAATCGGAAATCGGGCTGGCGCTGGCGACGCTGACGGGCGTCTGCGGCGCGATCGGAACCTATCTGGGCGGATTTTTCTCCGACCGCCTGGGGAAGCGCGACGTGCGCTATAATATGTATGTGCCGATCTGGGCGATCTTCATCACGATTCCCTTTGCGCCCATCTTCTACCTCACGCCCAGCACGGCGGTGGCGCTGGCCGCGGGCATCATCCCCGGCCTGACCGGCGCCTGCTATCTGGGGCCCGCCTATGCCATGACGCAGTCGTTAGTGCCGCTGCGCATGCGCGCCCAGGCCGTCTCCATCCTGCTGTTCATCCTGAACGGCATCGCGCTGGGCCTCGGGCCGCTGACGGTGGGCAAGATCAGCGACCTGCTGAAGCCCGCCTTCGGCGCCGATTCGCTGCGCTATGCCCTGATGAGCAGCATCGTCACCGGCCTGACCGCGGCGTTCTGCTACTGGCGCGCCAGCAAGACTTTGAAGGCCGATCTGGCACGCGGAAGTTTCAGGCCTTTGTCGCCGCAACTTGATCTTTGACATTGCACGCCGGCCGAAGCCGGGCGATCCTGTTAACCTCGTCCTTATCCGAAACGGGACAGGGGCTTAACATTCGGTTATCGTGGCGGCGCGCAATGAAAACCCTCAACGCCTTGAGCGCGATCTATCTGGCCGGCGCGTCGGCCTTCGGCGTGGCGGCGGCGCTTCAGCGCCATCCCGGCTGGCCGGCCGCCGCCGGCCGGGCGGAGCGGACGCTGTGGCCGGCCATGCGCAAGGCCGTGGCCGGTGCGGATGAGAAATTCGTGAAGCCCGCGTTGGCGCGCGTGGCGGCGGCCGACCGGGCGTTCTTCGACAGGATCGATCCGCCGAAACTGGCCGCGCTGGCGTCTGCGGCGCCGCGCAAAAGTGCCGCGTCCATCATCGTCGATCTGCCGCCGCCGCCCCCGCTTCGTCCCTCGATCATCGAGCAGCCGCGCGCCGCCGTGGCGGTCGAAGCCGTGCCGAAGCCCGCCATGACACTGGCCCCGCCCGTGCCGCCGGCGCCTGTTGCCGCTGCGTCGCCGCCCGACGCGTCGGCGCCCGGACCGGCCGAGCTTGCGCGCGTGATGGTGCGCCTGAAGGACAGCCTGACCAGCGAGATGCTGGCGCATTTCGAGCTCTTCCTCTATGTCAGCAAGGCCGAGAGCGGCCCCTTGGCGCAGCGCATGTATGTGTTCCGCAAGCGGACGAATGGCGACCTCGACATGCTCTACGACTGGCCGGTGTCGACCGGACGCGAGCTGGTCGAATTCGCGCCCAATGGCGCGCGCGCGCCGAGCTTCACGCCGCAGGGCTATTACCAGCTCGATCCCGACCGCATGTACAAGCATCACGTCTCGGGCCAGTGGCGCACGCCGATGCCCTACGCGATGTTCTTCAACTGGGAGAAGAACGGCTATCGCACGGGGCTCGCGATCCACGGCGCGACGGCGGAAGACGTGTCGCTGCTGGGCAGGCGCGCCAGCGCCGGCTGCGTGCGGCTGGCGCCGCAGAACGCGGCGCTGCTGTTCAACCTGATCCGCACCGATTACCGCGGGCTGGCGCCGCGCTTCGCCATTGACCGCCGCACCGCCAGCATGAGCAATGACGGGCTCCTGATGCACGACGCGCAGGGCAACCTGAAATTCGCCGAAGGCTACAAGGTTCTCGTCTTCATCGAGAATTACGGCGGCAACGATGTGGTCGCGGCGCTGTTCTAGGACCGGCGCATTTCGTAGAGCGCGATGGCGGCGGCGTTGGAGACGTTCAGGCTCTCCATCGCGCGGTCGATCGGCACGAAGGCCGCCACGTCGCAGCGCTCGCGCACCAGCCGGCGGATGCCGGAGCCTTCCGAGCCCAGCACCAGCGCCACATCGCCGGCCGGCAGCGCGTCCTTGAGCGGGCCGTCGCCGTCGCCGGCCAGCGCGATGCGCCAGAAATCGCGATCGCCCAATTGCTCCAGCGTGCGGGCGATGTTCACCACCTGCACATAGGGCACGATGTCGAGCGCGCCCGAGGCCGCCTTGGCGAGCGCGCCGGATTCGGGCGGCGCGTGGCGGTCCTGTACGATCACGGCGGCGACGCCGAACGCCACCGCGGCGCGCAGCACCGCGCCGGTGTTCTGCGGATCGGAGATCTGGTCCAGCACCAGCACGATGCGCCGCCGGTCGGACGGCACGTCGAGGAGTTCCTCCAGGTCGCGCCTGGGCAGGGGATCGCATTGCAGCGCTACGCCCTGGTGCACCGCGCCGGCCGGCAGGAGCTTGGCGACCGCGTCGCCATCGGCCAGTTCCTGGCGCACACGGCCCAAGAGCTTGGGACCGATCTCCTCGACGGCGCGGGTGGTCAGCACCGCCCGCTTCACCTTGCGGTCCGGATTGGCCAGCGCCACCCGCACCGCATGCAGGCCGTAAAGCCACAGCCCTTCGCCGGTCCGCGTGTCGGGCTTGGGATAGAAATGTCGTCGGTCGGGGCGGGCCATGGCGGGGGCTTATAGGGGAGCGCCGGACCGGACAAGGATATTCGGCCGTCGGCCGGCAGTTCAATGACTCCTCGTCACGCTTGCGCTTTTCGGGGTCTCCGGGTTAGCCTTTGTTCATAGGGCGTCGTGGGGCCGAATTCGGGGCTTTCCGCGGTAATCTTCTATTGACACCTGTTTCCAATCTCCTCATAACCCGCGATCCGCAACCGACTTTTTGGAGACGTTCTAAGCGTTCGGCCACCCTGCTCGAACGAGGCTTGCAGGCCGACCGGTCGATAGGCGTAAGGCTTTGACCCGGTTGGAGAAATGAATTCGGAGGGGTGCCCGAGTGGCTAAAGGGGACGGACTGTAAATCCGTTGGCTACGCCTACGTTGGTTCGAATCCAACCCCCTCCACCACCCTTCGCTGGCGTGCAGCTTCGGGTGGCGGGCCGGGTGACGGGTGCGGCGAAGGACGAAACAGGAGTGAAGGCGTCGGACCAGGTCGCGGGTGTAGCTCAATGGTAGAGCAACAGCCTTCCAAGCTGATGACGAGGGTTCGATTCCCTTCACCCGCTCCAGCCTGCGCTGTGCCGGCGTGGAGATGGCCCTCCGAAAGCTGGGTTTGAGACGAAGAAACAACGGCCGCGAAAGCGGCAATGAGACGAGACGAAGGACAGGATCATGGGCAAGGCGAAATTCGAGCGGAACAAGCCGCACTGCAACATCGGGACGATCGGCCATGTTGACCATGGCAAGACGTCGTTGACGGC
>JAATGL010000092.1 GCA_015654705.1 Alphaproteobacteria bacterium
CGGTTCGCGCGCGGCGAGGGCGGCGAGCAGGCGGAGCTTTGCGACCTGAGCGATCTGGTGCGCGACGCGGCGGCGCGGGCGGTGCGGGCGCGCGGCGCCGGGCCGGACCGGCTGACCCTCGCGGCGCCGCAATCGCTTCTGCTGTCGGTCCGGCGCCATGCGCTCAGCCGCTGCCTGACCAACCTGATCGACAACGCGCTGAAGCACGGCAAGCATGTCGCCGTCTCGCTCGGCCGCGACGAGCGCTTCGCGCAGATCCTGGTCGACGATGACGGGCCGGGCATCCCTGAGACCCTCCACGAGGAAGCGTTCCGGCCGTTCCACCGCCTCGACGAGGGCCGCAACCTGCAGGCCGGCGGCGTCGGCCTGGGCCTCGCCATCGCCCGCGACATCGCCCGCGCCCATGGCGGCGATCTCCTGCTGGACAAAAGTCCCCAGGGCGGCCTGCGCGCCATCGTCCGCCTGCCGGTGTGAGTGAGGGTCGGTGCCCGACTTACATATTCACGGATTGTCATCCCGGCGCTCGCTGCGCTCGGCCGGGATGACACGCTGGGCTGCCGGATCGCAGCGCTTCAAGAAGCCAGGGCAGCGGCGCGGCGGCGGGCGGCGGAGACGGCGCGGGCCATCAGCGCCTTGAGGCCGCCTCGGCCGAGCAGAATCTCGAGCGCGGCTTCGGTGGTGCCGCCGGGGCTGGTGACGTCGCGGCGCAGGTCCTGGGACGGCCGCGCATCGGCTTCGAGCAGGGCGCCGGCGCCCGTGATCGTCGCCCGTGCCTGGGTTTCGGCCGCCGCGCGCGGCATGCCTTCGGCCTGCGCCGCCTCGGCCAGCGCCTCGACCAGCAGGAACACATAGGCCGGGCCGGAACCCGACACCGCCGTCGCCACGTCGATCAGCGTTTCGCTCTTCACCCAGATCGTTTCGCCGAGCGCGGCCAGCAGGCGCTCCGCCAATCTGCGGTCCGCCGCCGTCGCTTTCGGCGCGGCATAGAGGGCGGTGATGCCGCGTCCGATGGCGCCGGGCGTGTTGGGCATGGCGCGCAGGATCCGCGCCTCGCGCCCCCAGGCTTTCGCCAGCGTCGCGATGCTGGTGCCGGCGGCGATCGAGATCATCGGCACGCCGCGTTGCGCGATGGGCCTCAGGGCGGGCGCCTGTGTTTTCAAAATCTGCGGCTTCAGCGCGATGACGCAGGCGCGCAGGCGGCCCGGCGGAACCCGATCGATATCGGCGACGAAGCGCACATCGTCCAACCGGCGCAGGCGCTGCGATGGGTGAGGCTCGACCGCGAGCACCGGCCCGAGCCCGCCGGCCAGCCAGCCCTCCAGCATGGCGCCGCCCATGCGGCCCGCGCCGATCAAAAGAACGGGAGCGGCTATGCCTGCCCCGCGCATTCGAGCACGGCGGCGGCGATCGCTTCCTGGGCCGACTTGCCGCCCCACAGCACGAACTGGAACGCCGGGTAATAGTGCTCGCAGGCTTCGACGGCGAGATTGAGCAGCGCCTCGCACTGGGCGCCGCTGGCGCTGGCGTCGGGAAAGATCATCGCATGGCGGTAGACGACGGTGCCGTCCTCCGGCCACAGATCGAAATGGCCGATCCACAGCCGCGCGTTCACATACATCAGCAGGTCGGCCACGTTGGAGCGGCGCACATCGTCGCTGATGCGCATGTCGAAGGCCGAGGACAGGTGCAGCGACTGCAGATCGTCGCGCCAGGTGAAATTGAAATGATGGTCGGCCCAGCGCCCGGCGACAGAGAGATTGAGTTCGTCGCGCCCGGCCCGCTCGAAGTGCCAGCCATTGTCTTCCACCGCCTGCTCCAGCATGTCGAGCGGGTGCGGGCTGGGCGGGGCCTCATTGAGTTGCATACTCGTCATTCATAACTCCTACGCGTGGGGCCCGGCGCAAATCGAAGCAGGTAGGTGTCAACCTGACACAAGATTTTGCGCTCTTACAAGAGTCCGGCACACGCGAATTTTGTCCCCACTATGCCACCCACAGGTTTCGGAAGCGTCAAGAACGCATTAGGGATTGGGGAGGCGGGCTTCCAGCGCGGCGAGGCGCGCGGCCAGGGCCTCGTTTTCGGCGCGGGCCTTGGCGGCCATCGCCTTGACCGCCTCGAATTCCTCGCGCGGCACCAGGTTCATGTCGGCCACCAGTTTCTCCATCCGCTGGCGCACGACGCCTTCGATCTCCGCGCGCACGCTCTGCGCCGCGCCGGCCGCGTCGGTGAACAGCCTCGCCATTCCGTCGAGGAAGGGATTGTCGGTCTGCATCGGATCACCTCTTTTGGAGATATATAGGCGCTCGCGGCCAAGCGTGCGAATGGCGAAGCCGTGCAAATCAGCTTAGGTTCCCGCACCCGCCACCGCCACGCGCGATTCCCATGGTCACCGCCGCCATTCCGTTTCCCCAGATCGATCCGGTCCTGATCCATCTGGGGCCGTTCGCCATCCGCTGGTATGCGATCGCCTATATTGCCGGCCTGCTGATCGGCTGGTGGCTGGTGCTGGTGATGCTGCGCCAGAAATCCCTGTGGCGGAATCCGCCCTTCAACGGCACGCCGCCGGCGACCGAGGACCAGATCGGCGATTTCGTGGTCTGGGCGACGCTGGGCGTCATCCTGGGCGGGCGGCTGGGCTGGGTGATCTTCTACGGAATCTTCCTCTGCAGCGCTTCGCCGCAGGGCGATTTCTGCCACGGGCTGCCGATGGGCTTCCTGACCAATCCGCTGCGCATCGTCGCGGCGTGGGAGGGCGGCATGTCGTTCCACGGCGCCGCCATCGGCGTTGTGCTGTCGATCTGGCTGTTCTGCCGCAGCCGCAAGCTCAGCTTCGTCGCCATCGGCGATCTGGTCTGCCTGGTCGAGCCGGTCGGCCAGTTCTTCGGGCGCCTCGCCAATTTCGTCAATGGCGAGCTCTGGGGAAAGCCGACCGACGTGCCCTGGGCGATGGTGTTCCCGCGCGCGCCGGACCGCCTGCCGCGCCATCCGAGCCAGCTCTACGAGGCGGCGCTGGAAGGCATCCTGCTGTTCGTCGTGCTGCAGATCTGCCTGCGCGTCTTCCGCCTGCATGAGCGGCCCGGCCTGATCAGCGCCGTGTTCCTGATCGGCTACGGGCTGATCCGCTTCTTCCTGGAATTCTTCCGCGAGCCGGACACCCCGTTCCTCGGCTGGTTCAGCATGGGCCAGGCCTTGTCGGTCGGCCTGCTGGTGGGCGGCGGCTATCTCGCCTGGTTCGTGCTCAACAGGCCGAAGCCGGCGTGAACGCGCTCGGCCGCCGCATCGCCGCCCTGATCGCGGCGCAGGGCCCGATCTCGGTCGCCGAATTCATGGCCATGGCGCTGCACGATCCGGCCGCCGGCTATTATGCGACGCGCGACCCGTTCGGTGCGGCGGGCGATTTCGTCACCGCGCCGGAGATCAGCCAGATGTTCGGCGAGTTCCTGGGGCTGTGGTGCGTGCAGGTCTGGCACGACCAGGGCCGGCCGGCGCGCAAGCGCCTGGTCGAGTTGGGTCCCGGCCGCGGCACGCTGATGGCGGACGCCTTGCGCGCCGCGCGCGTGGCGCCGGACTTTCTCGCCGGGCTGGAGATCGTACTGGTCGAGGCGAGCCCGGTGTTGAGGGCGGCGCAGCGCGAGCGCCTGCAGAATCACGGCGAGCGCATGCGCTGGACGACGGGGTTCGATGCCTCGGGCGACGGGGCGCTCTTTCTCCTCGCCAACGAATTCTTCGATGCGCTGCCCGTCCGCCAATATGTCCGCACGGCGCGCGGCTGGTGCGAGCGCATGGTGACGGCGGATGCGGACGGCGCGCTGGCCTTCGCGCTGGCGCCGCTGCCCGTTCCCGATTCCGTGATCCCGGACGATCGCCGCGACGCGCCCGAAGGCGGCGTCTGCGAAATCTCGCCGGCGGGCCTGGCGCTGGCCGAGGAGATCGCACGCGCGGTCGCAAGCCAGGGCGGCGGCGCGCTGATCGTCGATTACGGCTATGGCCGGCCCGGTTTCGGCGAGACGCTGCAGGCTGTCGCCGACCACGCCTTCGCCGCACTTCTTGACGAGCCCGGCGAAAGCGATCTTTCGGCGCATGTCGATTTTGCCAATCTCGCGGCACAGGCGGCGCGCGGCGGCGCCGCCATCTTCGGTCCGACGCCGCAGGGCGCGTTTCTGGAAGACTTGGGCATTTCGGAGCGCGTCGCGCGGCTCGCTGCCGGAAACCCTGCGTCCGCCGCGTCGCTCCGCGCCGCGCTGGACCGGCTGACCGGCGCCGGACAGATGGGTACGCTGTTTAAGGCGCTGGCGATCATGCCAGGCGGCGCGCCCAAGCCGCCGGGGTTTTGAGATGAGGATTTTTCGCGCGGACAATCTTCAGCATGCCGCGATCGCTCACGGCTTCTTCGGCCGTACGGGCGGGGTCTCGAACGGCATCTTCGCCGCGCTCAATTGCGGGCCGGGCTCGGGCGACGCGCGCGAAGCCATCATCGAGAACCGCCGCCGCGCGGCCGAGGCGCTGTCGCCCGGCGCGACGCTGGTCACGCTCTATCAGGTCCACAGCGCCGAGGCCGTCATTGTCAGCGAGCCCTGGACCCTCGGCGCGGGGCCCAGGGCCGATGCGATGGCGACGAACAGGCCGAACCTCGCGCTCGGCATCCTCACCGCCGATTGCGCGCCGGTCCTGTTCGCCGATGCCGAAGCCGGCGTGATCGCCGCCGCCCATGCCGGCTGGAAAGGCGCGCTGGGCGGCGTCACCGATGCGGCGATCGCGGCGATGGAGACGCTCGGCGCCGCGCGCAGCCGGATCGCCGCCGCCATCGGGCCGTGCATCGCCCAGGGCAATTACGAAGTCGGCGGCGAATTCCGCGACCGCTTCGTCGAAGCGGATGCGTGCAACGCGCGCCTCTTCGCCGCGGGCGGCCGGGCGGAGCATTTTCAGTTTGATCTGGAAGGCTACGTGGCGCTGCGGCTGGCGGCGGCCGGGCTTTCGAACGTCGCGCGCCTGTCGGCCTGCACCTATGGGCGCGAGGCCGATTTCTTCAGCTACCGCCGCGCCACCCATCGCGGCGAAAGCGATTACGGACGTCAGGTCTCCGCCATCGTGCGCAACGCCTGACAAGCCGGTTTACCGCCGCGACATCGCTTGCTAAAAGCCCCTTCATCAAAGCGTCACAGGCCGGAGCGCACATCCCCATGAGCGAGACCAACGCAGCGCGGGGCATGAAGCTCCTGGCCGGCAATTCCAACCGCGCGCTCGCCGATTCGGTGGGCCAGTTCCTCAAGCTGCCGCTGGTCAAGGCGGTGGTGCGGCGCTTCGCCGACATGGAGGTGTTCGTCGAGATCCAGGAGAATGTCCGCGGCGAGGACATCTTCGTCATCCAGTCGACCAGCTTTCCCGCCAACGACAATCTGATGGAATTGCTGATCGTGATCGACGCGCTGCGCCGCGCTTCGGCCCGGCGCATCACCGCGGTGATCCCCTATTTCGGCTATGCCCGGCAGGACCGCAAGGTCGGGCCGCGCACGCCGATCTCCGCCAAGCTGGTCGCCAATCTGATCACCGAGGCCGGCGCCCATCGCGTGCTGACCGTCGATCTGCATGCCGGCCAGATCCAGGGCTTCTTCGACATCCCGACGGACAATCTCTACGCC
>JAATGL010000009.1 GCA_015654705.1 Alphaproteobacteria bacterium
CACCCAGCTTGCCGTCGGTGCCCACTTCGCGAGCCACGCGCGACACTTCGGCCGCAAAGGAGCGCAGCTGATCCACCATCGTATTGATCGTTTCCTTCACTTCGAGGATTTCACCGCGCACGTCGGCGGTAATCTTCTTTGACAGGTCACCATTGGCCACCGCGATGGTGACCTCGGCAATGTTGCGCACCTGGCCGGTGAGGTTGTTGGCCATGGAATTGACGATGTCAGTCAGATCCTTCCAGGTGCCAGCCACGCCTTCCACCGCCGCCTGACCGCCCAGCTTGCCGTCGGTGCCCACTTCGCGCGCCACGCGTGATACTTCACCGGCGAAGGAGTTGAGCTGATCCACCATGGTGTTGATGGTGTTCTTCAGTTCAAGGATTTCACCCTTCACATCGACGGTAATTTTGCGGGAGAGATCGCCGCGGGCGACGGCGGTCGTCACCTCGGCGATGTTGCGGACCTGGCCGGTGAGGTTGGTCGCCATCGCATTGACGGAGTCCGTGAGGTCCTTCCAGGTGCCGGCGACGCCGGGCACCAGCGCCTGACCGCCCAGCTTGCCTTCGGTGCCGACTTCGCGCGCCACGCGCGTCACCTCGGAGGCAAAGGAGCGCAACTGGTCCACCATCGTGTTGATGGCTTCCTTGAGTTGCAGGATTTCGCCGCGCACGTCGACGGTGATCTTCTTGGAGAGATCGCCATTGGCGACCGCTATGGTGACTTCCGCGATGTTGCGGACCTGGGCGGTCAGGTTGCTGGCCATGGAGTTGACGCTTTCGGTCAAGTCCTTCCACACGCCGGTGACGCCGCGTACCTGGGCCTGGCCGCCCAGCTTGCCCTCGGTGCCGACCTCGCGCGCCACGCGCGTCACTTCCGAGGTGAAGACGCTGAGCTGCTTGATCATCGTGTTGACGATATTGGCCGAGCGCAGGAATTCGCCCTTGAGCGGGCGGCCGTCGACGTCGAGACGGACGGTCTGCAGAAGATCGCCCTGCGCCACCGCGGCGATGGCGCGCGTCACTTCGGCGGTCGGCCACAAAAGATCGTCGATCAGCGCATTGACCGAGGATTCCATCTCCGCCCAGGCACCGCTCTGCAGGCCGAACTTGACGCGCTGGCGGGTCTTGCCCTCCTTTCCCACCACCTCGCCGACGCGTTCGAGCTGCTGCGCCATGCGTTCGTTGGAGGCAACGATGTCGTTGAAGGCATCGGCGATCTTGCCGGCGATTCCGGTCTGATCGCCCGCCATGCGCACGGAGAAATCGCCCACCCGCATCGCCTGCAGCGCCC
Organism: Alphaproteobacteria bacterium; assembly: GCA_015654705.1. Taxonomy (GTDB): domain Bacteria; phylum Pseudomonadota; class Alphaproteobacteria; order Micropepsales; family Micropepsaceae; genus Rhizomicrobium. The sequence goes on from JAATGL010000009.1 coordinate 1,294, forward strand.
GCAGCAGCGCTTCCTGGTCGATCTCGGTCGCGGCATAGGCGGCACCATTGCCGTTGCCGCGCAGCGACGGCGGCGGAGCGCCGTTCTTTTTCAAAGATTGCGTGCGCTCGACACGTGCCTTCATGGCAGCGCTCCTCTATTGCAGGGCCGCGAGACCGGGTTCAGGGCTGTCCATTGGCGCAGGGACCACGCCGGCGCGCGGCGACACCGGCATGGATCAAGACTTTCCGAATCCGATAGCCCCTTGCGGCCCATCTCCACGCCCTTTCGCGCGCAAACTGCGCCACGCACCCGGCAACCCAGAGCGCAAACGCGCTCCCACGAAAAGCGTTCCCCCAAAAACGATTTCGAAAAACGCATTTCAAGGATGGATTTGCAGGGCTGGAAATTTCCCGGCGCAAGATTTCACAAAGCCATTTTGTTCTTAAAACGTTAAAAGGCCGCCAAGAGAAATCACATACCAGCCTAGAATTTCAAATTCGCGCCGGGGGTCGCGTTGCCCGTCCATTCGACCGGACCGCTGCGGTGATAGCCGACCAGGGTCCGGTCCGCGCCGAAGCGCAGCTTGACGCCCGCGAAGAAGGTGCTCGCATAGCCGGCGGCGGAAAAATTCGTCCAGTCGTAGCCGGCGTAGAGGCTGAGCGGAAAGCTGCCGAAGGGCAGATATTCGACATTGCTGTCGATACTGGTCCAGTCGCGGCCCGAGGTGTAGGCGTTGAAATTCATCTCCGTGTGGAACGCCAGATCGGGGCTGTCGTAATAGGTGAGCCCCCCGCCGCCATAGAGGCTGGCCGCCCCCGTAGCACCAGTCGTTCCGCCGCCCTTGATCTGAACCGTCAGGTCGCTGCTGGCGTAATACTCGCCGAAGAATCCGTAGCTCTCGATCGCCCGCGCGATCCGGAAGAACGGAAATGCCGGCTGGTCGACCCTGAAATAGCTGGCGCTGAGGCCGATCGTGCCCTTGCCGTCGCGCCAGAAGGCGTCGGCGCCGCCCGACCAGAGATGGCTGGTGCCGTTCGTCGGATCCGCATACCAGTCATTGGCGCCGTCGAGCTGCAGGCCGAGACCCGGATTGTCGAAACTGAAAAGCGCCGACCCGCGCATGGAGTACTGATCGGCATGCTGATCGGCGCCGGTATGGGTGTCGTTGTAGGCGAAGCCGCCGTCGAGCAGCGCCGAGATATCGTCGGACGCCGACGCCATGGCGGGAACGGTCATGGCCGCCGCAAACGCCAGGACCGCGGGCTTGCGCAGCCGCATGATCATCGTTCCTTCCTTGCGGCGGATGGATTGCGACCCGCAGGCACCGGCATGCCCTAGCGCTCCCGCATACCGTGGCGGAACACGCTAGTGATCGGCTCGATGAAATATTCGAGCGCCGTGCGCGAGCCGGTATCGAGCGAGACGTCCACCGGCATGCCGGGAATGAGCTTGATGTCCGGATAGTCCTTGAGCTGACCGCGATCCACGGCAATCTCGACGTTGAAATAGGCCTGCCCGCTGTGCTGATCGACCAGGCGGTCCGCCGATACCGTGGTGACGGTGCCGGTGATCATCGGCAGGCGGCGCTGCTTGTAGGCGCCCAGATTGACCTTGGCCGTCATGCCGATATGGACCTCGTCGGCGTCCTCCGGGCGCACATGCGCCTCGACATCGAGCTGATCGTTGATCGGGACGATTTCCATCACCGTGTCGCCCGGCCGGATCACCGCGCCGCGGCTGTGCACGGCGAGACCCACGACCTTGCCGGCGACCGGCGCCGTCAGGCGCAGCCGCGCCACCACATCCTTGGCCGCATGCAGCCGGTCCATCGCCTCGAAGCGCTTGGTCTGCACGTCGCGCAGATCCTTGACCACGTCGTTGAGGAACTGGTTGCGCAGATTGACGATCTGCAGCTCGTCCTCGCCGGAATCCAGTCCCACCTGCGCCATCTTCTCGACGACCTGGCCGTGCTGTCCGGTGAGGTCGGCGGCCTGGCGTTTCAGCTGCAGCAGCCGCGGCAGGGTGGAGAGGCCCTTGGTGTAGAGCTGCTGCACGCTGTCGGATTCCTGGCCGATGAGGCTGGTCTGCTGATCGACCGCGGTCTGCTGGCTGTTGAGGCCGGCGATGATGCGCTTGTTCTCGCTGATCCGCTGATTGTAGATCTCGGCCTGCTTGGCCAGCGTGGTGCGATGCGTGTCGAAGGTGTTCTGCTCGCCGCGGAGCGCCTCGGCGACTTTGGGGTCGGCGCGGCGCGCCAGAAGATCCGGCGGAAAGGCGATCGCGCTCGCGTTGTCGCGCTCGGCTTCGAGACGGGCCTCTTCCGCCGCCAGGGCATCCGCCTCGCCGCGCACCAGATCGAGGCTGGCCTTGCTCTCCGTATCGTCCAGTTGGACCAGCGGCTCGCCGGCGGCGACCTTCTGTCCGTCCGCCACATAGATATCGCGGACGATACCGCCTTCGAGATGCTGGATGGTCTTGCGGTGCGATTCCACGACGACGACGCCCTGCGCAACCAATGCGCTGTCCAGCGGCGCGAGCGCCGACCAGCCCAGAAAGCCGATCACGAAAACGCCGACGACGATGACGCCGGTCCGGATCAAGCCGTCGGCATTGAGAAAATCGAAGGCCGCGTCGGCGTAACGCTGCTCCTCGTCTGGGAAAAGAAATTTGCCGGCGCGGCGCACCCAGGGCAACGCCAGCGCCCTGTCCCACTGCCTGCGCAAAAAGCCCGGACCGGAGGCGACGACACGCGGCGGCTCCGGATGGATCTCGGTCATGGCTTGGCTCCGAGGTCCGGTGCCACCGGGAGCGTCACCACATTGCCGGGCGGCTGGGCGGGCGCGCCGCGACGCAGGAATTGCTGCATCACCTCGGCGCGCGGGCCACAGGTTTCGACGCTGCCGTCGGCGCGCAGCGCGAGGATCTTGTCGACACCGGCCAGGATGCTCGGACGATGCGCGACGATGACGACGGTCACATTGTCCTTCTTCAGCGCCGCCAGGGTGACGACCAGCGCCTCCTCGCCGATCCCGTCGAGATTGGAATTGGGCTCGTCCAGGATGACCAGCCGCGGTTCGCCGTAAAGGGCGCGCGCGATGCCGACGCGCTGCGCCTGCCCGCCCGAAAGGCGAAGGCCGCGGCTGCCGATCTCGGTGTCATAGCCTTTCGGAAGGCCGAGGATCATGTCGTGAGCGCCGGCGCGCCGCGCCGCCTGCACGACGGCCTCGGGATCGCCCTCCGCCATGCGCGCGATGTTCTCGCGGATCGTGCCGGCGAAGAGCTCGACGTCCTGCGGCAGGTAGCCGACATAGCGGCTGAGTTCGGTCCGCGGCCAGGCATAGATGTCCGCGCCGTCCAGGCGCACGGTGCCCGCGGTGCACGGCCAGGCGCCGACCAGCAGACGGATCAGCGTGGACTTTCCCGACGCCGACGGCCCGATCACGCCCAGCGATTCGCCGGGCAGCAGCTCGAATCCGACATTGCTGAGCACCGTCCTACGGGTCAGCGGATTGGCATAGCCGAGCCGGATCGCGCTCAGCTTGCCCTGCGGCGCCGGCAGCGCCATGCCTTCGTCGCGCCGGGGCGCATTGATCAGGATATCGTCCAGCCTATTCCAGGCCAGGCGCGCGGCGACGAAGCTTTTCCAGCTCGCCACGCCCGATTCGATCGGCGCCAGCGCGCGGGCGCCGATGATCGACGACGCGATCATGATGCCGCCGGTCGCCTGCAGATTGAGGATCAGCAGCGCGCCGGCACCCAGCAGCGCGATCTGGATCAGGAGCCGCACGGAGCGCGACGTCGAGGTCAGCTGGGAATCGCGGTCGCCGGCCAGCGCGCTGGCGCGCACCGATTTGATCCATTGCGCGTGCCAGCGCTCGACGAAGGTCGCCGACATGCCCATGCCTTCCAGCACATCGGCGTTGCGCAGTCCGTCATCGGCGAAATTGTGGGTGCGCGCCTGCATCTCGATCGCCTGGGTCAGCGCCGTGTTGGTCATCCGCTGCCCCATCCAGGCGATGGCGATCAGGATCGCGCCGCCGATCAGCACGATCGCCAGGAGAACCCAGTGCAGCAGGGCCAGAACGACCAGGAAGACGATGAGGAAGGGGGCGTCCATCGCCACGTTGATGGCCGGGCTGCCGATGAAGTTCCTTACCGTGTCGAGATCGCGCAGACCGTTGCGGATGGCGGCGCCGCCGCTTTGTGACGAGGTCGCCACCATCGCGCGCAGAACCTTCCGGCCCAGCGCATCCGCGGTGCGCATGGCGACACGCTGCACCAGCCTCAGCCGCAGCGAATCGAGCCAGCCGAACACCGCGATGGCGCCGACCGCGATGACCGTCAGCAGCGCCAGCGTCTCCGGGCTGCGGCTGGTCAGCACGCGGTCATAGACCTGCAGCATGTAGAACGAGGTGGTCAGCGCCAGGACGCTCATCGCCGCGCTGAAGCCGAGCGCCGTCATCAGGAGCCGCCGGTTCGCGGCCAGCGCGTCGCGCACGGGGCGCGGCCTCATCTGCGCCGAAGCACGGGATCTGTCTGCGATGCTCACGTCAGTCCGTCCGGTTTCCTGTCACGGCTCATTCTCCGAATCCGATCCACTTTCCCGCATTGTCATCATAATGATCCTGCGGGTCATAAAGCTTAACGTTCAGGGCCAGCGTCTTGGCGGTCAGCCGGCCGGTCGCGGACAGCACCTGATACGACGCCACGATCATATCATGGCGCGCGCTCGCCAGCGCGATCTGGGCGCCCAGCCGCTCCTGCTCGGCGTTCAGAATATCGAGGATCGAGCGCTCGCCTTGATGCTGCTGCTGGATGACGCCGTCGAGCGCCAGTTCGCTGGCCGTCACGCGGTGCTGGTTGAACCCCACGGCGGTCTGCGCGCCGTGAAACGAGGCCAACGCGTCCCTGACCGCCTGGCGGGTCTGCTGGTCGGCATCGACGATTCCCAGGCGCGTCTGGGCGCGCTGTCCCTTGGCCTCGCGGATCCGGGCGTCATCGGCGCCGCCCTGGTAGAGCGGTACCGAAATCTGGCCCAGGATGGACGCGCTCGACACCTTGGCTCTCAACCCGAATCCGCTGGCCAGCGAATCCTGATTGTAATCGAATTCGGCGACGATCGAGGTGTGCGGCAGCAGCGCGCCGACCGCATTGTCGACGCCGTACTGGGCGGCGCGGTCGTTGGCCTGCGCCGACTGGATGCGCGGGCTCTCGCGCAGCGCCATCGCCAGCGCCTGCTCGGGCGAACCCGGCATCCAGGGCATCGGCGGCGCGTCCTCCAGCGTTTCCGCCGGCCGGCCGATGACGCGCTCGAAGGAATCCCGGCTTTGCGCCAATTGCGCCTCCGCCAGCGCCAGATCGGCCTCGGCGCCCGCGATGCGCACTTCGACCTCCTGCAGATCGGTCTTGGTCGCGTCGCCCGCGTCGAGCTGGATCTTGGTGGCGTCGCGCTGGCGGGTGAGAACATCGACGTCGCTCTGGTGCAGGCGAAGCGCCTCCGTGTCGCGCACCACGTCCATATAGGCCGTGGCGGCGGCCAGCAGGATCTGCTCCTCCGCGCTCAGCAGGTCGGCGCGGGCGGCGCGCACGAGCGCGATGGCACGCTGCACCTGCGCATAGACCTGGCCGCCCGTCGTGACCGGCTGCGATATCACGGCGCGCCCGGTCACCGGCGTGAACTGCTCCAGGATCGTGGGATCGGTGACGTCGGTGCGGTTGAAGCCGTAGGACGCCGCGACGTTCACGCTCGGCCGGTATCCGCCGCGCGCTTCGGCGACCGCATCGTCGGCCGTGCGCACCCTGGCGCGCTGGGCTTCGAGTTCAGGATTGCTGGTGTAGGCCAGCGCCAGGGCGTCCGACAGTTTGAACGGCTCCGCCGCCATCGCGGGAATGGCAGGCAACAGGCCCAGGACGGCGAGCGCGAGGATCAGCAAAACGCCACGCATGGAAAAAAGCCCATTCCCCCGGATGCCGCCCGCGCCGTAAGCGCCGGGTTCTCCTCCATTTTCCCGCAATAGGCAAACCCTGAAAACGGTCCTTGGCACGGGCGCACGACCCCATCCGAAACGCTTTCGTCCCCGATCGAATCAGGCCGCCCGGCGGTTGAAACGATAGGCGCGAAAAGGGACCCCGTCGAGCAAGCTGGGGCGCCGGCACTGTTACAGTTTGAATTAGCGGCTTGTCCCGTAGATATAGTCTACGGCTCGGAAGAGTAGAATATTGGGAACAGCGTAGGACAGCCAGACCACTGGCAAGCTCACCGTGAATAGCGCGACCTTCGCCACAACATCTTGACCAAAAACCCCCAACAGAATTGGGTAGACGTATATGAGCATGAGCAAAATCACGCCGATGACGGGAAAGCCTGAGAGTAAGAACGCCAACCAATCCAATGGCCGCTTAGGCTCCCGGACCGACTCCATTATGTCTTGCAACAACGCGAGCATGGAGATTCCAACTTTCTGCCCGAAAGTGACATACTAGCCCCATGCCCAAAGGACCCCAAGGCCAGAAACGCCCCGCCGATGTCATCGGCAACGCCGTCCACGTCATGCGGATAGCGACGGGGGAGGTTGAGGATAAGCCCGCGCCGAAGTCGCCGCGAAAATCTAAACAAACGGCTCCAACTCCTCAAAGGCGTCGTGAGATTGCTCAAAAAGCGGCAGCCGCACGGTGGGCGAAGAAACGCTCGTAGGCGCCATTAGCAAGTCGCTAATGGGCTGAATAAATTGAGTAGCGTCTGCGCCGCTAAAACAAAGCGAAGCCCACTCCGCACACATCGCCTGCCAAAGCTGATCGCCGGAAAGGACAAGCCGCGATGCAGCTACCGTTATCCAATCGTGATGATCGGTGAGGGACATGACCTGAGTACAAGCGTCGGCTATATCGGCATAGGGGCGCCCGACGCGCTGGGCCATCTGTCCCCACGACTTCAATCGAAGCCCCTCAAAGATCACTGGTTCTGGCGCGTCACCACCAGGAAGCAAAATACATCCCGGCGCTTCTGCCTGGTCTCCATCAAGAAATACGCAAGTGGAACGAGGAAAGCGTTTTTGAAACGCCATTATTCCAAGACTTCGACCTACGTTGGCGGAGCCATAAGTCGTTATCTGACACCGCTCGATCAAACCTCGGCTATGAGCCACGATAATCTCGCGCAACAAGATTCGAGCGCGGTCATCTTCAACGTATAAATCACACTCAGGGTTCGGATATTCGTCCATCCTCGCCATGGCAAATTCCGGACTGACGCCGGACATGATGTGTTTGCCGCTTTTTCCCTGCATCAAATACAGCCGCGCTTCGAGAGGAAGTTCTGCCAGCACATAAGGCGAGTGAGTTGAGAGAATGATTTGTATGTCTCGCTCTCTGCATACTTCGGCTAGGTCGCGAATGAGACGGCGTTGCGCGCGTGGATGTAGAGAGGTTTCTATTTCATCTATTAGAACAAGACCGTATTGATCAGCGTCCACTTGCAGAAATTCAGCGATAGTCGTTTGGCCGCTTCCGGCGTGATACCCGGAGTAAACAGCCCCTTGTTGTCCAAAGACTGGCACCCTCCGATCAGTTGATGCGTCAGTGAGCGCAATTCTTGTGCTGTCAAATTGCCAGCCCATGATTTGACTAAAGCGAGCAAGCCGATCCTTGTCGAAATGTTCTGCGGAGGTTTCGGACAACGCTTCCTTTGCGAGTTTGGTGTAACCGACGCGAGCAGAGATCGGTTGGATACGGCGTAGGTCAATGTAACTCACGCTCCGTTGCGGGCGTTCTGGATTTCCACGCCAACGCTCTCCCGGTTGTCGGACATCGTATTGCTTTGAGATTTTTCCTTGCCGCGTGACGAATGATATCTTCGCCCCGCGAGCATCCTCCCACACCGTCTTTGGAAAGAAATCTGAGGCAAACCAAGTTTCGCCATCCGGAGAATTGTTGGTCGGGCGATACGCGGCGGCGGCGCATTGAAGGATCGTGCTTTTGCCAGTTCCGTTCTCTCCGACCAGCGCAACGATGGGGAATGGAAAAGGGACCTTCTGCCCATCCCACCCGCGAAGACCGGTGATCTCCAGCGACTCCAGAAATTGCGGCCAACCAGTGCCCTGCTGCCACTTGTCCGCCAACCGCCTCATTTCCCGACTATTGCTCATTCCCGGCTCTCCAGACCTTGGTAAGCCGCTCTACCGCGCCACTCGTAGCGGCTAGAACCGGCCATTTCTGTGTTTACATGCCATATCTGAGAGTATATTTCAACACGGAACCGGTAGTAACTGCCAGTTACTACCGCCAAACTGAACAAACTTTTGCAATGGAGCATTTCTTCCCGTATATTCCCCTCATGAACAGGCTCCCGCACGAGAAACGCCGCCAAATCCTTCACTTGATGGTCGAGGGTAACTCCATCCGGGGTATCGCCCGCCTTGTGGATGTGTCCCCAGTGACGGTCCTGCGCCAGCTTGAAATCGCCGGTCTGGCCTGCGCCCGTTGGCACGACGAAAACGTGCGCAATCTCAAAACAAGGCGCGCGGAATCTGATGAGATATGGTCGTTCAACTATTGCAAGAAGGCCAATCTCGCGAAGGCCAAGGCCGCGCCGGAAGGCGCAGGCGATGCATGGACGTGGACCTGCCTCGATGCTGATTCCAAACTGATCATTTCCTACATGGTCGGCGGACGTGATGCGGAATGGGCTGGCGCGTTCATGCAGGACGTTGCGGATCGCGTGTCTAACCGCATCCAGCTAACGACCGATGGCCATAAGGCCTACCTTGGCGCGGTCGAAGATGCGTTCGGCGCTGGCATCGACTACGCAATGCTGGTCAAGCACTACGGCGAAACGCCGGACGGCAAGGGCGTAGAGCGCAAGTACAGCCCCGGCATTTGCACCGGAACGACCAAGCGCCAGATCGAAGGCAAGCCGGACGCGCGCCACGTCTCGACCTCCTATGTAGAAAAGCACAACCAATCCATGCGCCAGCACATGCGCCGTTTTACGCGCCTGACAGCCGCTCACTCGAAAAAGCTGGTGAACCACATCCACATGGTCGCGCTCTACACGACTTGGTATAACTGGGTTCGGATCAATTCGGCGGTGAAGGTGACCCCGGCAATGGCCGCTGGTATCTCTGACCGTCTCTGGGAAATGGACGATCTCGTTAAGATGGTCGAAGCCTACGAATTATCGGCCAAGGTCAAACTGTAACAGTGCCGGGGCGCCGCGCCATGGCGCAATGTCAGCCGTCAGCCGTCAGCCAACCGCCGCCTCGCGACAAGCCGAAGACAGCGCTCCAATTCTTGTAGACAAAGGGCGCCCTTTCTTCGAATTTGCCCCTGGACCGAGCAGGCAGACGAATACCCATGAGCGCCGCCGTCGAAAACCGCCGCGCCTATGTCAATCTGGCCGCGGGCGATCCGGTTCCCTGGTTCTACCAGCGCTCGTCCGCTCATCCGCGCCAGGCGTTCGACCGGGTGGCGGGGCGCTATATCGTTCTTTGCTTCTTCGCCACCGCCGGCGACGCCGTCGGCCAGGCCGCGCTGGCGGCCGTCCAGGAAAATCGCCTTCTGTTCGACGACGAGAAGGTCTGCTTTTTCGGCGTCAGCATCGATAGCGCGGACGAAAGAAGCGGACGGGCGCGCGAAAGCCTGCCCGGCCTGAGATTTTTCTGGGACTTCGACTGTTCGGTATCGCGCGCCTACGGCTCCGTCCCCCGCGATCACGCGACCACGGAGAGCACCATCGTGGCGCGGCGTTTCTGGCTGGTGATCGATCCGACGCTGCGGGTGCTGACGAGCATCCCCTTCGCGTCGGACGGCTCGGATCGTGCCGCACTCTTCCGGCTTCTGGAATCGCTGCCGCCGCCGGCGCGTTTCAGCGGCGTGGAACTGCAGGCCCCCATCCTGTTTCTGCCGAATGTCTTCGAGCCCGAACTCTGCCGCCGCCTGATCGACGCCTATGAAACGCATGGCGGGGTCGAGAGCGGCTTCATGCGCGAGGTCGACGGCAAAACGGTCGTGGTCAACGATCCCGCCCATAAGCGCCGCAAGGACCACAACATCGAGGACGCGGCCCTGATCGACCAGACCAGGATGCGTATCGCGCGGCGCATCGTTCCGGAGATCGCCAAGGCGCACCAGTTCCATGTCACCCGCATGGAGCGGTTCACCGTCTCGTGCTACGCGGCGGAAGACAGCGGGCATTTCAATCCCCATCGCGACAACACCACCAAGGGGACGGCGCATCGCCGCTTCGCGGTTTCGCTCAATCTGAACGACGACTATGAGGGCGGCGAGATCCGGTTTCCGGAATACGGCCCGCGCGGCTTCAAGCCGCCGCCGGGCGCCGCCGTGGTCTTTTCCTGTTCGCTGCTGCATGCCGCGGGCACCGTCACGCGCGGGCGCCGCTACGTGTTTCTGCCTTTCCTCTATGACGAGGCGGCGGCCGAGATCCGGATGCAGAACAACAAGTACCTCGACCCGGCGGTCGGCCAATATCGCGGCTGAGGGTTAGACCCGGAACGCGGTTTCACGAACGCCGAACTTCCGTCACACTTTATATCCTCCTAGGATGGAGGCCGGCGGGGGATTGGATGGCGACGACCGAGGCGGATACAGAACATCAGCGCGTCTCGAAGGCGGGGATCACGGCCTTCCTGCGGCGTTCGGAATCCGCACGCGGCCTGGCGCTGCTCGGCCCGACCATGGTGATCATGGTCCTGGCGCTTGCGGCGCCGCTGGGCCTGCTGGCGGCCTACAGCTTCTGGTCGCAGCACGGATGGACGCTGGACACCCATTTCACGCTGGACCAGTACACCCGCGCCTTCAGCCGCCAGAGCTATCGCGCGCTGTTCTACCGCTCGCTGTGGATTTCCTCGATCGTGACGGTGGTCACCGTCCTGCTCGCCTATCCGATGGCTTATTTCGTGGCCTTCCGGGTCGAGAAATCGAAATTCATCTGGCTGATCCTGCTCACCATTCCGTTCTGGACCAGCTATCTGCTGCGCGTTTTCGCCTGGAAGGTGATCCTGGGCTATAACGGCGTCATCAATTCGGGCCTGATGAGCCTCGGCCTCATCCACGCGCCGCTGGAATTCCTGCTTTATAATCCAACGGCCGTGGTGGTGACGCTGGCACATGCCTGGGCCGCGTTCGCCATCCTGCCGATCTATGTCTCGCTCGAAAAAATCGACCGCTCGCTGCTGGAGGCCGCAGCTGATCTCGGCGACGGCGCGGTGCGGCGCTTTCTGCGCATCACCCTGCCCCTCTCGCTGCCCGGCGTGCTCGGCGCCGCGGTGCTGATCTTCGTGCCGACGACGGGCGACTATGTGACGCCGTCGCTGGTCGGCGGCTCCAACGGCGTGATGATCGCCAACATCATCGAGGTGATGTTCGACAAGATCGGCAACTGGCCGCTCGGCGCGGCGCTCGCCATGGCCAGCATGGCGATGGTCGGCATCATCACGCTGCTGTCGGTGCAGGCGATCCGCCTCGCCGTGGGAAAAGTGAAATGAGGGCGCGGGGGCGGGCCGACGGGGTGGGGCTGTTCGTCTATGCGATCTTCTACCTGGCCTTCCTTTATGTGCCGGTGCTGTTCTTGCCGCTGTTTTCCTTCAACAATTCGACGTTCATCTCCTTTCCGCTGTCCGGCTTCACGACCCAATGGTACGTGCAGATGTGGGCCGACGACGAGGTGCAGCACGCGCTGGCGAACAGCCTGAAGGTCGGCGCGGCGGCGGCGCTGGTTTCCACCATGCTGGGCCTGCCCGCCGCCAAGGCGCTGACGCGCTATCGCGTGCCGGGCGGGACGGTGATGCTGGGCTTCGTCAACCTGCCGCTGTTCATTCCGGAGATCGTGCTCGGGATTTCGCTGCTGATCCTGCTGAACACGGCTGCGATTCCGCTTTCGCTGATTACCGTCGTGATCGGGCACGTCACCGTCTGCGTTCCGTTCGCGATCACCGTCCTGATGTCGCGCATGGAAGGTTTCGACAGGAGCCTGGAGGAAGCCTCGCTCGATCTGGGCGAGACCGGCTGGATGACGTTCTGGCGCGTCACCTTTCCGCTGGTGCTGCCCGGCATCGTGTCGGCCCTGCTGCTCACCTTCATGGTGTCGTTCGACGATTTCCTGATCGCCTATTTCCTCGCCGGGACGCAGGTGACGCTGCCGATCTACATCTGGGGCCAGCTCCGCTTCCCCTACAAGCTGCCGACCGTGCTGGCGCTGGGCGCACTGATCCTCTTGGTATCGTGCATCCTGGTGATCGCGGCGGAGTGGATCCGGAGCCTGGGCGTGCGCGGGCGGCGGCCCGTGGTCGGCGCTTGAAGGAGATATTGGTGGACGAGGCTTTCATCCGCATCGAGAAGGTGACGAAGCGCTTTGGCGGCGTCACCGCCGTTGATGCGGCCGATATCGCGATCGGGCGCGGCGAGTTCTTCTCGCTGCTGGGACCGTCGGGCTGCGGCAAGACCACGCTGCTGCGCATGATCGCGGGCTTCGATTTCCCCAGCGAAGGCGCGATTTACGTCGACGGCAACGACATCACCGACCTGCCGCCGCACAAGCGGCCGTCCAACATGGTGTTCCAATCCTATGCGATCTTTCCGCATCTGAACGTCTTCGACAACATCGCCTATGGCCTGCGCAAGGCGCGACTGCCGCGCGCCGAACTCGACCGCCGCGTCGAGGAAGCACTGGCGATGATCAAGCTCAGCGGTTTCGGCAAGCGCCGCGGCGACCAGCTCTCGGGCGGCCAGCGCCAGCGCGTCGCGCTCGCCCGCGCGCTGGTCAACCGGCCAAAGGTTCTGCTGCTGGACGAGCCCCTCGGCGCCCTCGACAAGCGCCTGCGCGAATCCATGCAGATCGAGTTGCGACAGCTGCAGAAATCGGTCGGTATCACCTTCGTCTTCGTCACCCACGACCAGGAAGAGGCGCTGTCGATGTCGGACCGCGTCGCGGTGATGTCGGCGGGTAAGGTGCTGCAGATCGCCGAGCCGCGCACGCTTTACGAAGCGCCCAATTGCCGCGAGGTCGCCGATTTCATCGGCACGATGAACTTCTTCGATGCCATAGTGACGTCCCGCGACGGCGATATCGCGGTGCTGGATGCCGGTCCGCTGGGTATCGTGCGCGCACCCGCCTCGCAGCCGGCCGGCGCGGCCGTGCTGATCGCGATCCGCCCGGAGAAGATCGTGCTGTCGTCCGACGCCGTATCCGGCGGCGTGCGGGGCATCATCACCGCGTCCGCCTATCTCGGCGAGCGCAGTCACATCCATGTGATGGTGGACGGCGTGACCGAGCCCGTATCGGTCGCGGCGCAGAACCGGCATCGCGACGGCGCCCAGCACAACGGCGGCGAGGTGGTCTATCTATCATGGACGCCGGAGGCGATGGTGATCCTGCCGCGGGCGTAGACCTATGGCGCGCGCATGATACGGTCGAACGCGGCGCGCGTTCGGTCCTGCAATTCGACGAGCCGGCTTTCGAGCGCGGCGAAATCAGCGGCCCCACCGGCCCGGACCAGAAGCGCCTTCAGACCGGCCGTCGCGGCATGCGGATCGAGCGTGCCGTCGACGGCGATGCGCAGCACCTGCGTCAGCGCATGCTGGAACGAAGCAGCCTCGATCAGAATGCCGGCATCGCTTTCCTTTAGCGCGCCGGCCGCCTGCAGCTTGCCCAGCGCCGCGATCGTGCCGGCGGCGAGAACCTCGGGGCTTTCCGGCGCCGTGCGCAGTTGCAATGTCTGGGCGATGAACTCGATATCGACCAGGCCGCCCGGCGCGAATTTCAGGTCCCAGCGGTTGCGGCCGGGAAATTGCGCGGCGAGCTTCTCGCGCATCTCGCGCGCATCGGCGGTCAGCCGGGCGGCGTCGGATTTCGCGGTCAGCGTGGCGCGGATCACCGTCTCGACCTCGCGACAGAGATCGCCCGAACCCGCGATGGCGCGCGCGCGCGTCAGCGCCAGGCGCTCCCAGGTCCATGCCTCCGTCTGGTGGTAGCGCCGGAAGGATTCCAGGCTCACCGCCACCGGCCCCTTGTTGCCGGTCGGCCTCAGCCGCATGTCCACTTCATAGAGTCCGCCGGCCGCGGTCAGCGCTGTCAGCGCCGCGATCAGCCGCTGCGCCAGCCGCGCGTAATAGACGATGATGGGCATGAACTGGGCGCCGTCAGAATGTTCGTGCGCATTGGGCGCATCGTAGACGAAGATAAGATCGAGATCGGAAGCGGCGGTCATCTCGCAGCCGCCCAGCTTTCCCATCGCGATCACCGCGAAACGGCCGCCGGGCACACGGCCCGCGCCCGCGGCAAGTTCGTTCTCCACCGCGCCCAGAAGCGCCGTCACCACGCATTCGGCGATATTGGCGAGCGCCGGGCCGGCCGCTTCGGCCTTCACTTTTCCTTCGATGATCTGCACGCCAACACGGAAAATCTGTTCCTTGGCGAAACGCCGCGCGGCGTCGAGCCTCCCCTCATAGTTTGTGACCCGTGCGATCTGTTCGTGCAGGCCGCAATCGAGGGTTTGGCGGCTGGGCAGGGACTCCAGGAAATCCGCGTCCAGCAGCGCGTCCAGGGTTGCGGGCGCATGCGCCAGATGCGTCGCCAGCCTGGGCGCCGAGCCCGCGATCTCCGCCACCAGCCGAAGCAGTTCCGGCCGCGCGAGAAACAGGGAGAACAACTGTACGCCGGCCGGAAGATTGGAAACGAAGCGGTCGAACTGCGCGAAGGCCGCGTCGGGATCGGCGCTCGCCGCCAGCGCTTCGAGCAGGGCCGGCACCAGATTGGTCAGAAGCTCGCGGGCCCGCGTGCTGCGCGTGGCGCGGATGCGGCCGTGATGCCAGCCGCGGATGGCGTTCGCGACATGCCTCGCGTCGCGGAAACCCATCCCGCCCAGCGTGGCCAGCGTTTCGGGATCATCCTCCACGCCGGTGAAGACGAGATTGCCCTTGGAGCCGGCCAGCGGCGCCTCGCGCTCGAACAGCCGCGCGTAATGCCCCTGGACGGTCTCGAGCTGATGTTTCAGCGCCGCGCTGAAGGCTTGCACATCGCGATAGCCCATGAAGCAGGCGACATGCGCCAACCCCTCGCCCGATTTGGGCAGCGTGTGGGTCTGCTCGTCCTCGATCATCTGCAGGCGGTGTTCGAGCCGGCGCAGATAGCGATAGGCGTCTTTCAGTTCCGCCGTCGCCACGTCGCCGATCAGGCCGCGCGCGCAGAGCGCGTCGAGCGCATCCATGGTCGCGGCGGGTCTGAGACTGGCATTGCGGCCGCCGGCGATCAGCTGCTGAGTCTGGGCGAAGAATTCGATCTCGCGGATGCCGCCGCGGCCGAGCTTGATGTTGTGGCAGGCGACCGCGACGGCGCCATGGCCGCCATGGGCGTGGATCTGGCGCTTGATCGAATGGATGTCCTCGATCGCGGCGAAGTCGAGATTGCGCCGCCAGA
>JAATGL010000080.1 GCA_015654705.1 Alphaproteobacteria bacterium
ATCAGCGGCGATCTCGCGCGGCCGACAGTGCGCCGCAGGCCGCGTGTCGTCCTGGCGGCCACGGGCGACGAGCTGTCGCCGCCGGGCGCGCCCCACGGGCCGGGCGGCATCGTCGCCTCGTCCGGCTATGGGCTGCGGGTGCTGATCGAACAATGGGGCGGCGCGGCGCTCGACCTGGGAATCCTGCCGGATAAGATCGAATCCATCGCCGCGATCGCCGACCGCGCGTCCGGCGCCGATCTGATCGTCACGCTCGGCGGCGCGTCCGTCGGCGACCACGACCTGATCCAGAGCGCGCTGGGACCGCGCGGCTTCGCGCTCGATTTCTGGAAGATCGCGATGCGGCCGGGCAAGCCGCTGATCTTCGGCCGGCTTGGCCAGACGCCGCTGCTCGGCCTTCCCGGCAATCCGGTGTCCACGCTGGTCTGCGCCATCCTGTTTCTGCGCCCGGCGCTTGCCGCGATGCTGGGCAGCGAGACGCAGGCGCCGCTTCTCCCGGCGCGGCTGCTGGGCGGATTGCCCGCCAACGATGCGCGACAGGATTATATCCGCGCGCGGCTCACCCTGCGCGACAGCGAATATTGGGCGGAGGCGTTCGCGGTGCAGGATTCGTCCATGCAGAGCGTTCTGGCCGCCGCCGATGGGCTGATCCTGCGTGCCCCGCATGCGCCGCAGGCGGAAGCCGGCGCCCGCGTCGATGTCCTCTCCCTGTCCGGCCTGTGACGCCGCCTACATTTTGTGCGTTGACGGCTCTGAGGAACTAAAGTAGAACGATTCTCCATGTTTCGGATTTGTTCGCTCCGGCGCGAATCGGAGTGGAAATGGGAGACGTGGCCAGATGCTGACCCGCAAGCAATACGAACTCTTGATGTTCATCCATGAACGGGTGCGCGAAAGCGGCATTCCGCCCTCCTTCGACGAGATGAAGGATGCGCTCGGCCTGAAGTCCAAATCCGGCATCCACCGCCTGATCACGGCGCTGGAGGAGCGCGGTTTCCTGCGCCGGATGGAAAAGCGCGCCCGCGCGCTGGAGATCGTCAAGCTGCCGGACAATGTGTCCGAAACGCTGCGCCCGGCGACGACGCGCAGCCAGGCCCAGCGGCTGAGCCCGGCCGGCGCCCGGCATGGGCGCACCGATGTGCGCGCCATGGCCGACACGCGCGGCGCCGGCAGTCCCAGGCGCGCCATCGGCGAGAGCGAGGGCGCGGTCAACGTCCCCCTGGTCGGCCGCATCGCCGCGGGCACGCCGATCGAGGCGCTGCAGAACAAGCTGGCCGACGTGCCGGTTCCCGGCGGCATGATCGGGCGCGGCGATCACTACGCCCTCGAAGTCACCGGCGATTCGATGATCAATGCCGGCATCCTCGACGGCGACATGGTGATCATCCAGGAAGCCGATACCGCCAACACCGGCGAGATCGTCGTGGCGCTGGTCGACGAGAGCGAGGCGACGCTGAAGCGGCTGCGCCGCCGCGGCGATTCCATCGCGCTGGAAGCGGCCAATCCTGCTTACGAGACGCGCCTTTACGGCGCCGATCGCGTGCGCGTCCAGGGCAAGCTGGTCGGCCTGATCCGGCGGTACTGATCGTCCGCGCGCGATGGCGGCTGCTGGCTCCAGGGGCGCCGGCCGCGTTCGCCTTCCACCGTCTCGATGCGCAGTGGCGGTCCCAGCCATACGGCATAGCCGCCGGCGCGCGCGACATCGAATTTGTCGATCACCAGGCGCGGGCCGATGCAGTGGCGTCCCGCCGGCACCGCGCTGATCACGATGGATGCCGCAGCACAATCCTCCGCCAGCGCGTCGATGCGCGCCGTCGCGGCGATCAGCGTGCCGTCCCGGCCCCGGGCGACGCAGCCATAGCCGTCGCAGCGCACCCCGTTGGCCGGCGTCGCCACCGCCGCGTCGGAATCGCGCCCGTCGCCGTCGCGCTTCAGCCATTCGTCCGCCGAATAGTCGTCGCGCGCGGCACGCACCAGCCGCAGAATCCCATCCGTGCCGCGCACTGCGACGGTCGAAGCGTCGCGCGCCACCAGCAGATCCGGGCCGCGCGCGCAGAACGCCAGGGCGATGCCCGCGAATGCCGGCGCGAGGCCCAGCAAGCGCCAGCGCCGCCGCCACAGCGCCATCCACAATCCGCCCAGCGACAGCAGCACAAGCGTCTCGGTCGGCCACGCCGACACGGTCGAGATGGCGCCCGGCAGGCCGGAGACGAACCGTCCGACCGAGAGCATGATCTCGATGCCGAAACCCATCGCCTTCAGCGGCCAAGCTTCCAGCCCGAACGGCATGGCGATCACCGAAACGGCGGCGGCCGGCATGGTCAGGAATCCCATGATCGGCATCGCCAGCAGATTGCCGAGCACCGCGTAATGCGTGGCGCGGTCGAAATGAAAGACGGCGAACGGCGCCGTCGCGACGCTGCCGACGAAGCTGGTGATCGCGATGCCGCGCAGATAGCGGCGGATGCCGGCGAAGGCCTGCGGGCCGGCGCCCTCCGCCTGCGCCCGGTGCATCTGTTCCCATTCGGCGACGGCGACGAGGCCGACCACGGCAGCGAACGACATCTGAAACCCCGGCTCGATCAGGCTTTCGGGCCGCAGTAGCAGGATGACGGTCGCGGCCAGCGCCACCGACCGCATCGAGAGCGCCGGGCGGTCCAGCAGGATGGCGACCAGCATCGTCGCCAGCATGATATAGGCGCGCGTCGCCGGCGTGGCCGCGCCGCTGATGACCAGATAGAATGTCGCGCCGCAGAGCGCCGCGAAGGCCGCCCATTTCTTGATCGGCCGCGTCAGGGCAATGGCGGGGATGGCGGCCAGCAGCGCCCGCACCACCCAGAACAGGCCGAGCCCGACCAGCGCCATATGTAGCCCAGCGATGGCAAGCACATGGGCAAGACCGGCATCGCGCAACGCCGCTTCATCGCCTTCGGAAATCGAACCGCGGTCGCCGGTGATCAAGGCGGACGCGATGCCGCCGGTACTGCCCGGCAGGACGGCGCGGATGCGCTCCGTCATGTGCCAGCGCAGAAGCGCGATGGCGGTCGCGATGCGCTCGCCGGGGCTTGCGGCGCGCAACGGCGCGATCGGCCTGGCCTTGCCATAGGCGTAGCCCACCGCGCCGATACGGTCGAAAAAGGCGGCGCGGCCGAAATCATAGCCGCCGGGCGCGGCCGGTCCGGGCGGCGGCATCAGCACGGCGGCCAGATGAATCCAGTTGCCGGGAACGAGGTCGGCGGTCGCCGAGCGGATCGATATCCGCACCCGTGCCGGCGCGGTGCCAGCCCCAAAGCGCCGCGATTGCACGCCGCCCAGCACGACGCGCACGCCCTTGCCGTGAATCTGCACGGTTTCGATGCGGCCATCCAGACCCGCCGGCCCGATCTTGTGCGCAAGGACCGGCGCCGCAACCGACGCCGCGCGCAGCGTCGCATGCGCGAAACCGAGAGACAGGGCGGCCGACGCGGCCAGCACGACACGCAGGAGAATCTGCGCGGAGCGCGCCGCCGATACCAGGCAAACCATCCCCGTCAAACCCAGCAAAAACGCGATCCATACCGGCGGCTCGAACGGCAGCGCGAAGTAGAGACCGATCCCGCTACCGAAGCCGACCGGCAGCCACAACGGCCAGCGCTCGCGCTCGGCCAGGGCGGAGGCGAGACCGGCATGCAGCACCGCCGCCGGCAAACGGGCAACCTCGACAGCATCCGGCGCAAAGCGCCGAAAGGACGGCAGCGGACCTACCACCATGGGAACCGGCCTGCTAGAAGCCTCGCCTGCAGCCGCCCAACGCCGGCCGAACCGGCTCATCATGACCGAAAACGCAAAACCCGTCCTGCGCTTTGCGCCCTCGCCGACCGGCATGCTGCATATCGGCGGCGCCCGCACGGCGCTGTTCAACTGGCTCTATGCCCGCCACACCGGCGGCACCTTCCTGCTGCGCATCGAGGATACCGACCGCGAGCGTTCGACACCCGAAGCGGTGGCCGCCATCCTGAACGGGCTCGAATGGATGGGGCTCAACTGGGACGG
>JAATGL010000222.1 GCA_015654705.1 Alphaproteobacteria bacterium
GGATAACAGCGCCGTCCAGATCGGCAACAGCGCGAACGGGCAGAGCACAGCGGTCGGCGGCGACGTCACGGTCGTCGCCTCCAATGCCGCCAACGGCAATATCGTCCTTTCCGCCGGCGGCGAGGACGCGCTGGCCCAGATCGGCAACAGCGGTATCGGCGCCGCTCCCGTCTCGGGCAACGTCACGCTGACGGCAGGCAACATGGTGGAATTCGCCGATCCGGCCGTCATCGGCAATGCCAATCCGGGCGGCGCGCTGTCCGGCAGCGTGACGATCAACGCGGGGGTGCTCGCCGGCGACATCCGCACGAATCTGTTCAACGATCTCGACTATGGCGACTTCGTCCTGAATTTGAGCGGCACCGCCGCGCTGGTCCTTCCCTTCGCGACGGACTACACGAGCGCGCATGGGCTGACGATCAGCAATGGCGGCGATATCGAATTCGATGCCCCGCTGCAGAACGCGGGCACGGGCGACATCACCGTCCATGCCGGCGGCAACGTGCTGATCGGCGGCGCCAACGGCGCCGAGAGCGGCGTCGCGGTCGGCAGCTTCGGCGGAACGACGACGGTCACCGGCACTGATATTACAGTGGAGGCCGAGAACGGCTTCGCGCAGATCGGCTTCAGTGGCGCCGGCACCGGCGACATCAATGTCGCGGCGAGCGGCAACCTGCTCGTCAGATCCGCCATCGCGAATTACGCGCTGATCGGCAATGGCGGGGGCCAGACGACCGGCGCGATCGGCGGCAATATCGCGGTCACGACATCCGGCGGCGCGATCTCCCTCATAGCGACCGGCAGCGAGGATGACGAGGACATCGAACTCGCCAATATCGGTAATCTCGGCAGCGGCAATTCCTCCGAAAGCGGCAACATCACGATCGACACCAATGGCGGAGCGCTGTCCCTGTCCGCGACCGGCGGCCTGGGCTATGCCAAGATCGGCAACTGGAACCAGGGCGTTTCGACCGGGACCGCGTCCGGCGACATCGCCATCGACGCCGGCGCCATCGACCTCTTCGCCGGCGCCGACATGGACTTCAGCGAGAATTTCGCGGTCATCGGCAATGGCAGCAAGTTTTTCGGCAACCTCCTGGGCGGCGTGAGCGGCGACATCCAGATCAACGCCGCGTCCCTCGTCATGGATGTCGAAGGGGATACCGGCGGCAGCAACAATGGCGAGGTGCGAATCGGCAACCTCGACGCGGGCGCCGTCACCGGAAATCTCGGCATCGCGGCCGCGGGCGACATCGACGTCACGTCAAATGGCGGCACGGTGGCGAACATCGGCAATCTGTCCGATCCCGCCGACGAAAACGAAAACCCGCTCCAGGCCAACGCATCGGGCAATCTGACCGTCCAGTCCGGTGGGACCATAACATTGACGGGCCGCAACGGCGGCGAATCGCGGATCGAAACCGGCGGCCTGGTCGACGGCACGGTCTCGGTGACCGCCGTCGGCGACATCCTGCTGTCCGCCAGCGGCACGTCGGACAATTTCGGCGACGCCATCGCGCTCATCGGAAGCTTCGATTACGGCGCGGGAGGCGGCGACGTCACCGTCACCTCGCAGACCGGCAAGGTGGAACTCGACGCAGGCGCCTTCGGCACGGTCCAGATCGGCAACAGCGGCGACGGACAGCCGGGCCAGATCGCCGGCAACGTCACCGTCGCAGCGACCGACGCGGTCAACGGCAACGTCGTCCTTTCCACCGCCGGCCAGAATTCGACGCTCCAGATCGGCAACAGCAATACCGGCGATCCGGTCTCGGGAGACGTCCTGCTCGCGGCGGGCAACACGTTGGAGACGACCGGTTCGGACGTGCTGATCGGCAATCAAAATCCCGGCGGCGGGGTCTTCGGAAGCACCACGATCGACGCGCGATCGCTCGACGGCGACATCGGCAGCAACATCCTGAGCGATCTCGACTATGGCGATTTCGCGCTGAACCTGAGCGGCCCGGACACGCTGACCCTGGCGGTGCCGGTCTATTATGCGAGCGCGCACAATCTCGCGGTCAGCAATGGCGGCAACATCCGGCTCGAGGGCTCGCTGCAGAATTCAGGCACCGGCGCGCTGACGCTGATCTCCGGCGGCACGCTGACGATCGGCCAGACCGGCGACCACAGCACGCAGTCCCAGGGTGTCACGGTCGGCAGCGTCGGGGGAACGACGACGCTCGCCGCCAACGACATCGTCCTCGACGCCAGCAACGGTTTTGTCCAGATCGGTTCGGCCGGCGGCAGCGGCGACATTGCCGTGAACGCCGTCCGCAACATCACGCTTCTCGGAGGCCAGAGCACGGCCTGCGATGGCTGCTACGCGCAGATCGGCAATGGCGGCGCCGCGGCCGTGGCCGGCGGCAGCGGCAACATCACGGTCGGCGCCGGCGGCGACATCACGCTGACCGGCGGCGCCCAGAACACCAGCTATGCCCAGATCGGCAATGGCGGCGATGGCGCGACCGGAAACAATGCGGGCGCCATCGCGGTCACGGCCGGGGGATCGCTCGTGTTGACCGGCGGCGGCGACTATGCCGCGATCGGCAATGGCGGACGCGGCGCCTTGGGCGACGACAGCGGCAGCATCACCGTCGCGGCCGGCGACATCACGCTGAGCAGCCCTCAGGACAGTCCCTTCGGCTACGCGCAGATCGGCAATGGCGGTCAGGACGCGACCGGAACCATGAGCGGCAACATCACCGTCAGCAGCAGCGGCGATGTCACGCTGGCCGCCGGCAATGCCACCGACTACGTGCAGATCGGCAACGGCGCCGCGGATGGCGGCCTCCTCGGCAATGTGAGCGGCGACATCACACTGAACGCGCCCGGCGCCGTCAGCGTCGCGTCCACCGGCAGCGGAGCCGCCTGGCTCGGCAATGTGGCGGGCAGCGATTTCACCGCATCCGGCAACCTCACCCTCGTCGCGGCGTCGCTGGACGGCGACGATCTGGGCGCGATGTTCGCCCAGGATCTCGGCGGCGATGCGGCGCATGGCGGCGACGTGACGATCGCCATGACCGGACCCGACGGCGCCACCCTCGGCCAGGCCGTCGAATATTCGAGCCCGCACACCCTCAGCGTTCTTTCGACGGGCGATATCGACATCCTCGCCTCGCTGCAGAACGACGGCAGCGGCGCCATCAATCTGGTCGCGGGCTGGAACGGCACGACGCTCGACGCGTCGCAATTCGCCGCCCCCGGCGTCTTCGGAAACGACGGCAACATCGTGATCGGCGGCGAGAACGCCTTGGGCAATGTCGCGCTGGGAAGCGCCGGCGGCACGACCACGCTGCTGGCGTCGAACCTCAGCCTGCTGGCCGACAGTGGCTATGCCCAGCTCGGCTATCACGGTGCGGCCAGCGGCGGCCTGGTGATCGACATGCTGGACAATCTGGTGCTGAGCGGCGGCACGGCCGACGGGCGATACGCCCAGATCGGCCATGGCGGCCTGGGGACCTCCGGCAACGAAAGCGGCGACATCACCATCGCGGCCGGCGGCGACGTCACGCTGACGGGCGGTTCGGGCAAGGAAGCCTACGCCCAGCTCGGTCATGGCGGCGCGGAGAGCAACACGGCGTCGAAGGGCTATTCCGACACCGGAAACATCACGTTGCAGGCGGTGAATGTGAGGCTGAACGCCGGCACGGGCGATGCGAGCTACGTCCAGATCGGCCATGGCGGCTTCGAATCCGGCCTCGATCTGGCAAGCGGCACGGCGGTCGACAGCGGTGACATCGCGATCGCGGCCCAGGGCGCGGTCCTGCTGACCGGCAACGGCAACGACGCCTATGCCCAGATCGGCCATGGCGGCGACCAGGCCAATGCCAAGGCCGCCAGCGGTACATCCGGAAAGATCGGCGGCAACATCGTCGTTATCGCGGGCACCGAGGAAGGCGCCGTGTCGCTGACCGCGGGCAGCGGGAGCGACGCCTATGCGCAGATCGGCAACGGCGGCTACGGCATCAACATGGCCAGCGCGTCGACGCCCGACGCCTTCACCATCGGCGGCAACATCACGGTGAGCGACCTGTTCCTGCTCGGCGGCAATTCCGGCGCCAACGCCTTCGCCCAGATCGGCAATGGCGACGCCTCCGCGACTGGCTTCGGCAATGTCGGCGGCGACATCACGATCCTCACCGACCTGCAGTCCGGCGTGATCGTCACCGACGGAACGGCGGTCAATTCGCCCGCCCTGATCGGCAACGCGACGGGTACCGGCACGGTGACCGGCACGGTCACCGGCTATTCGTCCAACCCGATCGTCGACCTGACGGATCCCGAACTCAACGGCGTGATCGTGTCGTCCATGGTCTCGACCTCGGACCTCAACAATCTGGCCGGGTTCGGCACGGTCGACCAGGCGTTGCTGGTGGAGGTCGAACCCGCGACGCCGCAACTCGTCATGCTGACCAAAGACCAGCAGGCCGCGCCCATCGCCGATCTGGCCGGCAATGGCGAGAACACGGAAGGCCACACCGCATCCGATTCGCTGACGACGGAAGTGGTCGCGTCCCTGGGCGAGGCCAAGCCGGCCGTCAGCCGCGTCCTGCTGGGCGGGGTGCTGCGCGAGTTCCCCGCGACGGCGGACCGGACACCGCGCGGCGTGCCGTCCGTCGATCAGGAATTCTCCAGCTGGGGCAACGAAGCGCTATGGCAATGATCGGGCGTCGGACGCTCCTGGCTTTCGCGGCCCTCGCATTGGCGGCCAGCGGCGCGCGCGCCGCCGAC
>JAATGL010000215.1 GCA_015654705.1 Alphaproteobacteria bacterium
GAATAGACCGCCACGGTGGCGATGCCCATCCGCCGCGCCGTGCGAATGACGCGGCAGGCGATTTCGCCGCGATTGGCGATCAGGAGGGTCTGGAACATCTCGGAAGGTTTAACCGATCGCCGCGGTTGTGGGGAAACAATTCATCCTTTTTCAACAGCCGTGTCGCCACTGTCGATGCGTTCAACCGGCGGTAAAGCGCATGCGCCAGCTTCTCTATGTCAGCAATGCCGCGCAGAAATTCCCGCCAAAGGAACTCGACGCCATCCTCGCGGCCTCGCGCCGCAACAACGCGTCCCGTGACGTGACCGGGATGCTGCTCTATATCGACGGCGGCTTTCTGCAGGTCCTGGAAGGGCCGGATGAGAGCGTGGCGGCGACCTATGCGCGGATCTGCCGGGACAAGCGCCACTGGGACGCGCGCACGCTGCTCGACCGCGAGGCGCCCAGGGCCTTCGCCAACTGGAGCATGGGTTTTGAAAAGCTCGAAAAGGGCCGCGCCGCCACGGACGACATGTTCGAGATCACCCGCGAGGCCATCGAGGGCCGTCCGACGCCCGGCGCCGCCCGCGAGATCACGACCCTGCTGCGCACCTTCTGCCACGTCCAGAGCGGCAACAACGCCAAGCTGGCGGACGGTTGAGCCCTTCTGGATTTGATCAGGGCGATGGCGGCATGATATACATCAAGAATGTATATCATGGAGGCATGCGTGCAAGTCTCGAAATGGGGAAACAGCTTGGCGGTGCGGCTGCCCAAGGCCTTGGTCGAAAAGCTGGGCTTGAAGGAAGGCGATGACGTCGAAATTACGGGCAATGGGGCAGGCGCACTTCGTGTGGGGCGTAGCCGGTCTCGAGAGGACGCATTGAAGGCGCTGAAACGGCTACGCAAATATCGCGGGCTGATGCCGGAAGGCTTCAAGTTCAACCGTGACGAAGCAAATGAACGGTGACGTTTTCTTCGACTCGAATATTCTTCTCTATCTCATGTCGCCGAATTCCGTGAAAAGCGATCAAGCCGAAGATCTGATTGCTGGACGCGGCGTCATCAACGTTCAGGTGCTGAACGAATTCGCGAACGTCGCCACGCGCAAGTTCGGCGCGGACTTGCCGAAGGTGCGCAACATGCTGTCGACGATAAGAGAGGTCTGCACAGTAAGGCCGCTGGATATCCAAACCCACGACCTCGGCCTCGAAATCGCCGAGCGCTACAAATTCTCCGTATATGATTCCATGCTGGTGGCGGCGGCGCTGAAAGCCGGCTGCACGACGTTCTACACGGAAGACCTGCAGCACGACCAGAAGATCGGCGGGTTGACGATCCGCAATCCGTTCCGATGATCACATCCGGAACACGCCGAACTTCGTGTCCGGGATCGGGGCGTTGAGGCAGGCCGACAGCGCCAGCGCCAGGACGCGGCGCGTGTCGGCCGGGGCGATGATGCCGTCGTCCCAGAGCCGCGCGGTGGCGAAATAGGGATTGCCCTCGTCTTCGTATTTCCGGCGGATCGGCGCCTTGAAGGCCTCGGCCTGTTCGGGCGTCCATTTGTCGGCGTCGCGATGGACGGTGGCCAGCACGCTCGCGGCCTGCTCGCCGCCCATCACCGAGATGCGCGAATTGGGCCAGGAGAACAGGAAGCGGGGCGAGTAGGCGCGGCCGCACATGCCGTAATTGCCGGCGCCGTAGGAACCGCCGATGATCAGTGTGATCTTGGGCACCGCCGCGCAGGCGACGGCGGTGACCATCTTGGCGCCGTCCTTGGCGATGCCGCCGCTTTCGTATTTCTGGCCGACCATGAAGCCCGCGATGTTCTGCAGGAACAGCAGCGGCACGCGGCGCTGGCAGCACAGCTCGATGAAATGCGCGGTTTTCAGCGCGGATTCGCTGAACAGGATCCCGTTGTTGGCGATGATGCCGACCGGCATCCCCTCGATATGCGCGAAGCCCGTGACGATGGTGGTGCCGTAGCGTTTCTTGAACTCGTCGAGTTCCGAGCCGTCGACCAGCCGCGCGATCACCTCGCGCACATCGTATTGCTGGGTCAGCGATTGCGGCACGATGCCGTCGAGTTCGGCGATGTCGTAGAGCGGCGGGCGCGGCGCGGCGACCGGGATGTCCGGCTGCTTGCGCGTGTTCAAGCCCGCCACGATGCGCCGCACGATGGCCAGCGCGTGGGTGTCGTCATCGGCGAGATAATCGGCGACGCCCGAAAGCCGCGTGTGCACGTCGGCGCCGCCGAGGTCCTCGGCACTGACGATCTCGCCGGTCGCCGCTTTCACCAGCGGCGGGCCGGCCAGGAAGATCGTGCCCTGCCCCTTGACGATGACCGTCTCGTCGCTCATCGCCGGAACATAGGCGCCGCCTGCCGTGCAGGAGCCCATCACCGAGGCGATCTGCGCGATGCCGGCGGCGCTCATGTTCGCCTGGTTGAAGAAGATGCGGCCGAAATGTTCGCGGTCGGGGAAGATCTCCGCCTGGTTGGGCAGGTTGGCGCCGCCGCTGTCGACCAGATAGAGGCAGGGCAGCCGGTTCTCGCGCGCGATCTCCTGCGCGCGCAGATGCTTCTTCACGGTGAGCGGATAATAGGTCCCGCCCTTGATCGTCGCATCGTTGCAGACGATGACGCATTCGCGTCCCTCGACGCGGCCGATGCCGGTGATGATGCCCGCGCCGTGGATGTCGCCGTCATACATCCCGTTCGCCGCCAACGGCGACAGCTCGAGGAACGGCGCCCCCGGATCGATCAACCCCTCCACCCGGTCGCGCGGCAGGAGCTTGCCGCGCTCGGTATGACGCTTGCGGCTCTTCTCGTCACCCCCGAGCGCGGCGGCGGCGAGCTTCGCCTTGAGCTCGGCGGTGAGTTTCCCCATCGC
>JAATGL010000196.1 GCA_015654705.1 Alphaproteobacteria bacterium
AGCGGCTAGTCGCCGGCCGGCGCGGCCTGCGGCACATCCGACGCTTCCAGCACCGCGCCGGTCACCGCGTTGGGGCGATAGGTTGTGCAGCCCTTGCAGCCCAGCGCATAGGCCTGGACATAGACGTCCTTGAAGGCGTCGAAGGAGATGCCCTCCGGCACGTTGATGGTCTTGGAGATCGAGCTGTCGATGTATTTCTGCGCCGCCGCCTGCACCGCCAGATGGTCGGCCGGCGCCAGCGTCTGGGCGTTGACGAAATAATCGGGCAGCGCCGCATCGGCGCCGAAGCGCGCGCGGAACAGGCGATAGGCGTAATCCTCGACATCATCCTCGCTGCGCGTGCCGTCCGGCTGCAGCACGCGGCGCTTGTAGCTGTAGGCGAAGACCGGCTCGATCCCACTCGACACATTGCCAGCGAACAGCGAGATCGTGCCGGTCGGCGCGATCGAGGTCAGCAGCGCGTTGCGGATGCCATGCGCCGCGATGGCGTCGCGGATTTCCTGCGGCAGGGCCTGGATGTGCGGTCGCGCCAGATATTCGTCGCGGTCGAACAGCGGGAAGGCGCCCTTCTCGCGCGCGATCTCGGCCGATGCGGCATAGGCCGCGTGGCTCAGCGTCGACAGCCAGGTCTCGATCAGCGCCAGGCTCTCGGCCGAGCCGTAGCGGGCGCGGCAGAAGATCAGCGCGTCGGCGAGGCCTGTGACACCGAGCCCGATGCGCCGCTTGGCCAGCGCCTCGGCGCGCTGCGCCGACAGCGGAAAGCGCGAAATGTCGATCGCATTGTCGAGCAGGCGGATGGCGCTGCGGGTGAGCGCCGCCAGTTCCCCAAGATCGAGCCGCGCCTGCGCGCCGAACGGATCGCGCACCAGCGTCGCCAGATTGATCGAGCCCAGCAGACAGGCGCCATAGGGCGGCAGCGGCTGTTCGCCGCACGGATTGGTCGCGCGGATGGTCTCGCAATAGGCGAGGTTGTTGGCGCTGTTTATGCGGTCGATGAAGATCACGCCGGGCTCGGCGTAGTCGTAGGTCGCGCGCATGATGCGGTCCCACAGGTCGCGCGCGCGAACCGTCTTGTGGACGCGGCCCGCGAAGACGAGGTCCCAGGGCGCGTCGTCCTTCACCGCCTCCATGAAGGCGTCGCTGGCCAGCACCGAGAGATTGAAATTGGAGAGCCGGCCCGGCGTCTGCTTGGCGGCGATGAAATCCTCGATGTCGGGATGGTCGCAGGCCAGCGTCGCCATCATCGCGCCGCGGCGCGCGCCGGCGCTCATGATGGTGCGGCACATCGCGTCCCACACCTCCATGAAGGAGACGGGGCCGGAGGCGTCGGCGCCGACGCCCTTCACCGGCGCGCCCCTGGGCCTCAGCGTCGAGAAATCGTAGCCGATGCCGACGCCCTGCTGCAGCGTCAGCGCCGCCTCGCGCAGATGGGAGAAGATCCCGTCCATCGAATCGGGGATCGTGCCCATCACGAAGCAGTTGAAGAGGGTGACGGCACGGTCGGTGCCGGCGCCGGCCAGGATGCGTCCGGCGGGCAGGAAGCGATGGCCGGCCAGCGCCTGGGCGAAATCGAGGGCCCATTGGCGGCGGTCCTGCGGCGCCTCGGCCTGCGCCGCCGCCAGCGCCACCCGCGCCCAGGTGTCGGCCACCTCGGCATCGACCGGCGTGCCGTCGGCCGCCTTCAGGCGGTACTTCATGTCCCAGATGCGGCGGGAAATATCGCTCATAACGCCTCATTGCCGCCTAAGCCGAGCGGCTGGAAGACGTATACGCAATAAGGGTTAAAGTCAAGAAATGTTCCCTGAATGTTCTTTTTGGGTGTGCTTTAATTTGAACCTCCACCCACTATGACGCTGTGTCATAAATTATCGCTTGCAAAGCGGATTTTCAGACCTATTTGCCGTACCCCCTCAATGCCATGTAACGTTACACACGCGCTGACTCGCGCGGGCAGCCGAAGGGGCGGGAGAGCCGGCATGCCAGATGCTATTACTATGGACGCAAAGAAACCAGACTATCGTAGGGCAAGTACGACGGCTGCCAAATACGTGGCGGCCGTTTCAAAGCCTCCTGTTCCAGTTCGAGAGATTGTGGAGCGCGCTGGAGTGAACGTGAAATTCGTTCGCTTCAATACACTTGCTTCGGAGGTCGCCGGTTTCACGAAGTTCGATGAAGCCACGATCTATGTAAATTCAGAGGACGCTTTCAACCGGCAGACCTTTACCATCGGACATGAATTCGGTCATTGGTGTCTGCACAAACATCTCTTCGATACCGAACCCGCAAAATACCAAGTTCTCCTGCGCAGGCCGAAAGGGATAAATACTAACCCTCTGGAAAAAGAAGCCAACGCGTTTGCCGCGAATCTTCTTGTCCCAATTCGACTACTCCATGCCGTGAAGGGCGTCGCCAGCAATAGCGAGTTGGCAAGGATGTTCGCGGTTTCTGAGGAAGTGATCGAACATCGCCTAAAATATGTCTGAAGACGACCAAGGCCCGCGGCGCCAGAATGCGGACGCAATCTCCGTTACAGCTGCATTTGATGATCTTGGATCTGGTGAACCGGAAGATCGTCAACTTGAGTATGCCTTCGAGGAGGAATTTTCGAAGCGCGCCGTAGAGGCCGAAACTCTGTGGACCAAATTAGGCGGCCTTAAAGATCATTTTAGACATAAGAAAATTTGGTCGGGCGTACTCCTCTCGATCTTGATTTGGATGGTACTTTTTCAATCTTTCCTTCTAGTCGCAATCGGGCTCCGCTGGTTCGATTTTACGGCTTATGACTGGCTTCTACCGACAGTAATGATTCAGTATCTCGCGCAGATAGTCGGTCTTGCAGTAATTGTGGTGCGTAGCTTTTTCAGGGATATGAATTGGTAGGTTTAGTGCTTCTTATACGGCTTACGCTTCATGCGGGTTCGCTGCTTCGATCATCTTCTATTTCGAACGTCGCCGCTCCAGCAGAGCGCGTCCCTCGTCAACCATGACAGCGGTTGCAGTTTCGATGCGCTCTTCCAGCACTTTTAGGAATTCACGCGGGCGCAGGCCGGGCGGGATGGGTTCGAGGAATTCGAGCAGGACCTTCCCCGGCCTTTTGATGAATCCCAGCGGCCCCGTCCAGAACAGTCCCGAGTTCAGCGCCACCGGCACGCATTCGACGCCGAGCTGTCCGTAGAGGCCGGCGACGCCCGGCTTGTAGTCGGGCGCGGCATCCGGCGCTTTGCGCGTGCCTTCGGGGAAGATCAGCACCGCGCGGCCTTCACCGATCGCCGCGCGCGCGGCGGCGACCATCCGGCGCAGCGCCTGGGCGCCGGCCTTGCGGTCGATCGCGATGGCGCCGGACTTCCCCACATACCAGCCGTAGAAGGGAATGTGCAGCAGCTCGCGCTTCAGCACGACCGCCGGATCGTCGAGCGTCAGATAGAGCGCCAGCGTGTCCCACATGCTCATATGCTTGGACGCCACCAGCACGCCGGCCCGCGGCACCGCGCCGCGAATCTCGAAATCGAGTCCGGCGAATGCGCGCAGGCCCCAGAAGATCAGCGCGCTCCAGCGCCGCGACATCCACACCGTCACGCGCCTAGGCAGCGCCAGGGCCGGCAGGAAGCCGATCGCCAGCACGGCCGAGACCAGCGCGAACCAGAGAAAGAAGATCGTCGAGCGCAGGAGGGTCACGGAAGATGCTATCAGGAGGACGCGCGAGCCTTGCCGCCGGCCGCATCCCGGTCAAGGGCAGGACGGACGACCGCGTTGCGCACCGTGCTGGCCAGATATTTGGCGTATTCGCCCTGCAGCACGCGCAGCGCATGCACATCGTGCCACCAGCCGTCGAGATCGATGTTCTCCGGATCGACCGCATAGGGTTCGAGCCGCACGCCCGGCATCGCGGCCTGGAATTCGCTCAGGCTGCGCGGCATGTGATAGCGCGCAGTGACGATGATCAGGCTGCGGTAGCGGTGGCTGCGCGCCCAGTCCGCCGTCTCGCGCGCATTGCCGCGCGTGTCCTTCGCCGCATAGCCGAGGTCGGCGCAGCAATCGAAGCGGGCGCCGCCATGCGACAGGCGCTTCAGCTGCTCCTTGGTGATGGCGGGATGCACGCCGCTGATCAACAGGCGCTGGGCGGCGCGGCTCTCCAGCAGATGCACCGCCGCCGACAGCCGCTCGTCGCCGCCGGTCAGCGCCACGATGCCCTCGGCCGGCCGCGCCGCCGACGCCGCGCCGGGCAGCAGCAGCACGAAGGCGACGAACCCCGCCAGGTAGAGGACAAGCAGGATCGCGATCAGCCTGAACATCGTCTGGCCCCGCCGCGCCCGTACCGCAGAACGTCCGGTCATCGGCGCAGTCTAGCGCAAGACGCGGTCGGGTCGAACCGCGCGTGACGCGCGTGCCGCGCGTGTCCTAAAGCCCGCCGAGGCAGAGATATTTGATCTCCAGATAATCGTCGATGCCGTATTTCGAGCCCTCGCGGCCGAGGCCCGATTGCTTGACGCCGCCGAACGGCGCGACCGCGGTCGAGATGATGCCGGTGTTGATGCCGACGATGCCGGCCTCGATCGCCTCCGCCACGCGCCACACCCGTTTCAGGTCGCGCGCATAGAAATAGGCGGCGAGGCCGAACTCCGTGTCGTTGGCCATGCGGATCGCGTCGGCGTCGGTTTCGAAGCGGATCAGCGGCGCCAGCGGGCCGAAAGTCTCCTCCTTCGCCACCAGCATGTCCTGCGTCGCCTCGGCGATGATGGTGGGCTGGAAGAAGGTGTGGCCCAGCGCGTGCGGCTTGCCGCCGGTCACCAGCCGCCCGCCCCTGGCCAGCGCGTCGGCGATGTGCTCCTCCATCTTCCTGACCGCCGCGCGATCGATCAGCGGGCCCTGGGTGACGCCGGGCTCGGTGCCGGCCCCGACCTTCAGCTTGCCGACCGCCGATGTCAGCCTGTCCAGAAACGCGTCATAGACGCCCGCCTGCACGTAAAGCCGGTTGGCGCAGACGCAGGTCTGGCCGGTGTTGCGGTATTTGGAGGCGATGGCGCCTTCGACCGCCGCATCCAGATCGGCGTCGTCGAAGACGATGAAGGGCGCGTTGCCGCCCAGCTCCATCGACACTTTCTTGATCGTGGGGGCGCATTTGGCGAGCAACTGGCGGCCGATCTCGGTCGAGCCGGTGAAGGTCAGCTTGGCGACGTCGGGACTGGACGTCATCGCCTCGCCGATCTCGCGCGCCGAGCCGGCGATCACGTTGAAGACGCCGGGCGGAATGCCGGCGCGCTGCGCAAGCTCGGCCATCGCCAGCGCCGAGAACGGCGTCTGCGTCGCCGGCTTGACCACGAAGCTGCAGCCGGCGGCCAGCGCGGGCCCCGCCTTGCGCCCGATCATGGCGGAAGGAAAATTCCACGGCGTGATGGCGCACACCACGCCGACCGGCTGCTTCAGCACCACGATGCGCTTGTCGGCGGCATGGCTCGGGATCACGTCGCCATAGATGCGCCGGCCCTCCTCGGCGAACCATTCGATGAAGGAGGCGGAATAGGCGATCTCGCCACGCGATTCGGCCAGCGGCTTGCCCTGTTCCAGGGTCATGATCAGGGCCAAATCGTCGGCATGCGCCAGCATCAGGTCGTTCCAGCGCCGCAGGATGGCCGCGCGCTCGCCGGCGGTCTTGGCGGCCCAGGCGGGAAAGGCCCGCTTGGCCGCCGCGATGGCCGCATGCGTTTCGGCGCCCAGGAATTTCGGCACCGTACCCAGGAGCGTATCCGTCGCCGGGTCGCTGACATCGATGGTGGCGCCGGAATCGGCCGCGATCCACGCGCCGTCGACATGGCAGAGCTGACGGAAAAGGGTCTGGTCTTTCAGGTTCATGTTCGGTCTCCGCGGCGGTGCCCGGATCCTAGCAGAACCTGCCGCGGCATGTTTGGGCAGGGTGGCGGGTTGCGCTAGCGTGGCGAAAACGGCGAGGGAGGAAAACCGTGACGCAGCTCAATTTCGGCCAGCCCGACAAGGGCATCATGCAGATGGCCTATGTGGTGAAGGACATCCGCGCCGCGATCGGCGAATGGATTTCGCGGCTCAATGTCGGGCCCTGGTTCCTGCTCGACCACTTCACCGGCGTGGACCCGGTCTATCGCGGCCAGCCCTCGAAGGCCGACATCACGATCGCGATGTCGTTCGCCGGCCACATGAACATCGAGCTGATCCAGCCCAATGACGACCATCCCTCCGTCTATAAGGAATTGATCGACCGCAGCGGCTACGGTTTCCACCATTGGGGCGTCGCGACGGCGGACTTCGGGACCGATCTGGCGCGCTATGAGGCCAAGGGGATGAACGTCGCCTTCCGCCTCGGCGTGCCGACCGGCGGCGAAGTCGCCTATCTCGAAACCCAGGGGGCGCTGCCGGGCTTCGTCGAGCTGATCGAGACCAGCCCACCGATGGAGCGCGTCTTCAGCGGCTTCTACGGCGCGGCGCTGAGCTGGGACGGCCGCGATCCGGTGCGGCCGTTTGGCTAGGGCGCGGAAATTTCTCCGGCGCCTGTTGACATATGTTCTCTATTTGTTCTAGACCTCTGTCATGCAAGCGAGCCTTTTCCCCAGCCCGGATGTCCGGGTGCTTCATCAGCGTCTGCGCTCCGTCTTCGGGCCGGTGCGCAAGGCGGAGCGGCTGGACGCGGTCAGCCAGTTCGTCCGCGCCTTCATCGGCAGCCGGACCTACGACGCCGTGTCGTGGGAGGCTTTCCGCCGCCTCGCCCGGCATTTCCGCAACTGGGACGCGCTGGCCGATGCGCCGGTGGCGGAGATCGAAACGCTGCTGACGGGCGTCACCCATGCCGAGAGGAAGGCGCCGGAACTGAAACTGGCCTTGCGCAAGATCCGGGTGCGCGCCGGCGTCCTCGACCTGGATTTCCTGACCGACCATCCGGTGGCGCAGGGGCTGCGCTGGCTGGAGGAAATTCACGGCGTCGGCCGCAAGATCGCCGCCGCCACGTTGAATTTCAGCGCGCTGCGCCGGCGCGCTTTCGTCGTCGACGGCCATATCCTGCGCGTGCTGCGCCGCTTCGCCCTGGTGGATGCGCGCGCCGGAACCGCGCAGGCCTATGACGCCGTGATGGCGGCGGCGGCCGGTTTCGATGCCGACGATCTCTACGAACTGCACTGGTACCTGAAAGGGCTGGGGCAGAAGACCTGCACGCATGACCGCGCGCTCTGCGTCTCCTGCCCGCTGTCGGATATCTGCCTGCAGCGGGTGGAGGCGGGCGCCACGGCGGTGACGCGCGCCTCCGCCTGCGTCGCATGAGGCCGGGCCATGCGCGCGCAACGGATAGAGGCGCTGCGGGCATCGCTGGCCAAGCCGGGGCTCGCGGAACCGGGCGCCCGCGTCGCGCTGGGCCATGAGGCGGCGGATGCCTGCCTGAAAGGCGGGCTGCAGCGCGGTGCCCTGCATGAAATCTTTACCCGCAGCGCGCATGAGGCGGCGGCGACGGGATTTGCCGCAGGGCTTGCCGCGCGCGTGGCCGCCGGCAAGCTGATCCTGTGGATCCGCCAGGATTTCGCCGCGCTGGAATTCGGCGCCCTGTCGCCGACGGGTCTGCTGGAACTCGGCATCGATCCGGCGCAGGTCCTTCTGCTCTGTGCCGCCCATGCGGAAGACTGCCTGCGCGCGGCGTCCGATGCGCTCGGTTGCGCGGCGCTGGGCGCGGTGGTGATCGAGATTGCCGGCGCGCCCCGCATCCTCGATCTGGTGGCGAGCCGCAGGCTGACGCTCGCCTGCGCGCAAAAGAATGTCACGGCGTTCCTGCTGCGCCTCGGCGCGTTGCCCGATGCCAGCACCGCCGAAACGCGTTGGCTGGTGCGCGCCCTGCCGTCACAACAGGAAGATCGGGACCAACCGGCTTTCGAAGCCGATCTCGTGCGCAACCGGCACGGCCGCGCGGGATCCTGGGTCATGGAGTGGAGTTGCGATGATGGTCGTTTCCGCGAATCCGCGGCGGATCGTGGCGCTGTGGTTCGCGCGCCTTGCGACCGACCGGCTGCAGCGGCGCTGGAAGAGGGCTGGCGCTGCGTCGCCTGACGCGCCGCCCCTGGTGGTGGTGGCGAAGGACGGCAACGCGCTGCGCCTCACCGCGCTGGACCGCAAGGCGACGGAAGAGGGTCTCGCCGTGGGCCAGCCGCTCGCCAATGCGCGCGCCATGCTGCCGGCGCTGCGGGTGATGGCGGCGAACGAGACGGCCGACCTGAAGCTCCTCGAACGCATCGCCGATTGGTGCGAGCGCTTCACGCCCTTCGTGGCGCCGGACGGTCCGCGCGGCCTTTTGCTCGACGTGACGGGCGCCACCCATCTAGCCGGCGGCGAGCAGGCGCTGCTCGACCGTATGCGCGAAAGCCTGCGCGCCCAGGGCTTCGCGGTGCGCGGCGCGCTGGCGGGAACCCGGCTCGCGGCGCGCGCACTGGCGCGCTACCGCGACGGCAGCGTCATAGCGCCCGGTGCGGAAGCGGGCGCCATCGCGCCGCTGCCCATCGAGGCGCTCGATCTGGGACCCGTCGTCACCCATGCCTTCCGCCGCGCCGGCCTCAAGACGGTGGGCGCCGTGGCGGGCCGCAAGCGTTCCGAACTCACCGCGCGCTTCGGCGCCGCGATGGTCTTCACCCTCGATTCCGCTTTCGGCCAGGCCGAGAAACCGATCTCGCCGCGCAGCCCCCTGC